>JAIXKU010000276.1:1955-6309 GCA_026936045.1 Flavobacteriales bacterium | reverse complement strand
ATTACTGACTATATTATCATGGGTAATATAGAAAATGATCTTTCAGGCGAATAATTTTTTTTTTTACTAAATATCTCTACATTTGACTTGTTCATTTAACTCCTAAAACAAAAAACATGAAAAAAGGATTACTCTATCTTGCCGGTATCTTTATAGCCGGTGCAATGAATGCACAGAACTGCATTCCTGATTATAACCCCAGCGCTACTATATTAGGATTTGATCCTAATCCAATTAACGGTTCAGTAGAAGGTGTGCCCTATGATGAGGTTGTGACTATTGTATTGCCTAGACAAGTTGACAATACATTAACACCTGCTCCCGGCGACTCCATTCCACTTTGCGAAGTTCAGATTTTATCCATTACAGGCGTGCCCAGTGGATACAACTACGAAGTATGGGCTACTACTTTAGGATCAGGCACCGCTTATAATGTATTAGATTTGGCAATAGATACTATTCCTATTCATCCTACTAATCCACTAACACGTGCTTGCTTACGCCTTACAAATAGCAATCCTCCCGGCCCAACCATTGACCCTTTAATCGACTCCATTCCTATTCAAGTGATAATAGCCGCTTGGTCTAACTTAGGATTTGGATGCGTTTCACTTGAAGGTGTGGGCGGAACAGATACATTTCTTGTAAAGCTTCCGATTAAGGATGCCGTATTTGCTAGTGTAGAAGATGAAATGAATAATGAGATTTTTGCTGTTTATGCAAACTATCCTAATCCGGCAAATCAACAAACAACATTGAGCTTTACAACACCTACTGTTGCGCCGGTTCAAGTAACTATTGTAGATGCTTTAGGTCGTCAGGTCTTCGTCAGCACATTTACAAGCAAACAAGGACTTAACACCTTGCCTGTAAGTACACAAAATCTCAGATCAGGTGTGTATATGTACACGATATACTATAACAATAAAGCAATCACAAAGAAGTTGATTGTCAACAAATAGATTATTCTTTTTCTATAAAAAAAGCCGTGCCTTGTGTACGGCTTTTTTTATGCTATCATTAAAATTGTTTTATCTTTGTTTAGAATTAGTCTAAACAAAGAATATGTCAGATATTCAGATAGCTATCGCCGACTCTCAGTATTTAATGCGCTTGGGCATGAGAACGGTTGTGCAAAGCACAACAAACATTCATGTAGTAGCAGAAACTGACAAGTATGATCAATTACCTGAGCTTCTATTTACCTATCAGCCTGATGTATGCATCATTGGCATAAATCAACATACTGAAAATCCTGTTGAAATCGTCAAACAAATGGTGCAACATTTTGAAAAGACACGTATTCTAATCGTTGACACTCTTGAGAACCCCAATGAGGTGATAAGCCTATTACAAACCGGCGTACAAGGATATATTCTCAAACAATGTGACCGAGATGAGATTATTCAAGCTATAGAATCTATTCATACAGGTAGGAATTTTTATTGTAGTAATGTCATTCGGCTAAATAGTGGGAAAATAGAATATAATTGTAGCGGCCATACCGTTTATTTTAAGAAGAATGAAAATCTCCGTTTATCTAATCGTGAATTGGAGGTTTTAAAACTCATTGCAGAAGGCTATACCAATTATGAAATTGCCGATAAGATATTTGTAAGTTCTCATACTGTAGCTACACATAGAAAAAACCTGATGAAGAAATTTCAGGCGAGAAATAATGTTGACCTCGTTATTTCAGCCATAAAAGATCAACTCATCACACCTTAAATGGTCTGAAAATTATCGTTATTAAACAAGTATTCGTTTTCTTTGTAGCATGAAGCGTATTGCCGTCATAGGAGCATCCGGCAGATTAGGTCAAACCATCTGTTCTGCCATCTCTATGCAATTGCCTGAGACTGAACTGCTATGTTTAAGCAGAAAAAAGGCAGCGTTGGATGAGAAATTTATCAGCTTCGATCCTTTTACAGATGATTGGAACATCCTTAATCATACCGATATATTAATCAATGCCGCAGGTATTATTCATGAATCCGGTGATTATGCATTCGAAGAAGTGCATGTACGACTGCCACAATTAATCATTGAGAACCGGCATCTTATCGGCAACCCTAAAATCATACATATCTCTGCATTAGGTGCTGACAGCACACATCCCATAGCTTTTCTTCGTACCAAAGGCGAAGGCGATAAGATCTTATTGAAACAACCGGGCTGTTATATTGTCCGGCCTTCTATTGTATGTACACCTAATGCATTATTGATTCAGAAGCTTAAAACATTACTGGAACTCAGCAGTAAATATCTGTTTAATCATCCGTTTATTCCGGCTGACTTTTTAAAAACCCGTATTCAACCGGTGATGCCCGTTGACCTACAAGAGCTTATTGTTAAACTATGTAAGGAATCGCCTAATAATAAATTATGGAATCTAGTAGGCGCAGAAGAGCTAACATTTGGATGGCTAATAGAGCAAGCCGGCAAAGCAAGAAATCAAAAAATTAATCCCATAGAAATACCTAAGAATTTAGTTGCAGTCGTTACACGCAACTTTATCTCTGTTTGGTTCCCGGAGTTAATCAACTATGAGCAATTTCAACTCTTGTTTAAAGATAACATAGCAGATAAAAATCCGGTAGAATCTTTTATTGGCAAATCGGTACAAAGTACACGAGAGTTTTGGGAAAATGAATTTAAAGAGACCTAATGGATTTATGGTTGCAATTCAATAAACCCACTACGCACATCTGAGCTATCGCCATGTAAATCTAAAACATAGAAATACGTGCCTGCAGGTAACAGAGCTGTTCCCAAAGAAAGTCCTGTATTACATCTTCCATCCCAATCATTCTGATAGGGAGAGGCGGCATAAACTTCATTACCCCAACGGTTATATATTTTTAAACTATTTCTTGGATAAGCAATCTGTAAATTTTGAATAACCAATACATCATTCTTACCATCTCCGTTTGGCGAGATAAACTGAGGAATGATTACCTCCGGCGAAATACAGATAAGCGTAACGGTTATAGCATCGGTACAACCTTGTGCATCTGTCACGATGGCATCATAACTACCCTCTACCAAACCTGAGACAACAGAGCCTGTTTCTGATGGCAACTGCTGCCAGATGTATGTTAATGTACCCACACCACCATTGACATTAAGAGATATTTCACCATTGGTCATTCCACAATCGGGATTGACTTGATTTTGGACTTGCAGTTCAATTTCATCTACTGTAATCTGCACCTGATCTGTTACGCTGGTATTACATTTATAGACAGTCACCGTATATGTGCCATCCGTTGAGATAGATAATGTAGGCGTTGTCGCACCTGTATTCCACAAATACGTAGCATTGCTATTAGTGGCGTCAAGTACAACAACAGCACCTTCACAAACTATCTGATCCAAGCCCAAATCAACAACCGGCAACGTTTCATTTGTTATGGTAATTTGATCAGTGGTTGAACATCCATTGGCATCTGTAACTAAAACAGAATAAGTACCCGGTCCATTAACTGATAATGTTTGCATAGATGATGCATCATTCCATAAATAAGAGCTTCCTGCATTACCTGCATCAAGTTGTACGGAAATAGATCCACAAATCAACGTATCATTGCCAAGATTCACAATGGGTACAGGGTTTACCACCACATTCAAAAATGCTGAACCTGTACATCCCTGCAAGCTCGTAACCGTTACTGTATAAGTACCTGCTGCATTTAACGTAACAGCAGAGATAGATGGATTCTCTATATTACTACTAAACCCATTTGGCCCTGACCAAACATGTGACATCCCCGGAGAAGACGTAAAACTTAATGTTCCACCCTCACATACAGGAGAATTACTGGTTGGCGAAAAGCTTAAACTCGGACTAATGGAAACATTCGTTGACGTGCTCGCTGTACAGCCGTTTACATCTGTTACAGTAACAGTATAAACACCATTCTCAGACATGGTCACATTCGATAAAATCGGATTTTGAGATGAACTAGTAAAGCCATTTGGCCCTGACCATAAATAGCTGACAGCATTTGACACCGATAATTCAAGTGAATTAGTTACACAAAGTGGACCATTATTTGTTGAAACAGGTATCGGTAGCGGATTCACTATAACTGTAGTGCTGGCCGTAGCCGTACAGCTATTGACATCCGTTACGGTAACGGTATATACGCCCCCATTAGCTGCTGTAACATTTGTTATTGATGGATTCTGGGTATTGCCTGTAAATGCATTCGGACCGATCCAACTGTAACCGGTGCCGCCGCCGCTATTCAAATTTAGAGTGGCGCCCACACAAACCGGGCTATTACTACCGACTGTAGGTATCGGTAGCGGATTCACTATAACTGTAGTGCTGGCCGTAGCCGTACAGCTA
>JAIXKU010000276.1:0-1855 GCA_026936045.1 Flavobacteriales bacterium | reverse complement strand
GGCTATTACTACCGACTGTAGGTATCGGTAGCGGATTCACTATAACTGTAGTGCTCTTTGTGGCTGTACAACCTAGTCCATCCGTGATGGTGACGGTATATGTTGTATTGGTTGAAGGTGACACATTGATAAAAGATGTTGTCGCACCTGTATTCCAAGCATAGCCAGAAACACCGGATATAGGTCCTACCGCACTACCTGTAAGTATCGTTGATTGACCATTACATATAGTTGTTGTACCGGTAATATTGGCCGTTATGGGATCAATAGTAACATTAATCGTATCTATATTAAAGGTAGAGCAATTGCCATAAATAGCTTGGACAATTATTTGTGCATTACCTGTTCCAAAATTAATCGTAGCGGATGTGCTGTTTAATGGACTGATGATGGTTGCATTGGTAGCTGTCCAATTATATGTGACAACACCGGTAATTGCCGGAATAGAATAGATAACGCCTGTTTGATTTCGGCAGACTTGTAAAGGGCCGGTAATATCAACTCTTGGTCTTTCTTCAATACACTTACAATTAGTTGCCAAGGTCGGGTTGGTATTAGCAAAAGTTTCTGTCTGAGAAGTATGTGTGTTAGAATTTGCTGTTAATCCGGTAGTCTTAACTGTAGGTCTTACAATAACATTAGCAGGATTCCAATTTTGTTCATTACATGCAGATACACCGGACATATCGGTTGCCACAAAATACATATCGCTACCGCCATTGGTAAAAGAATAAGAATAACCGGCAGCAGCATATCCAAATGATGAAGGCCGAATAGCTAAAGTGGTAAATCCATCATTTGCTGGTCCACCATACAGTTTTGCCCATTGTGTTGTACCATTCGAGGCTAATTTCATAAGAAAAGCATCTTCCCCACCGGCACCTGCAGACGTTGTATGACCGGCTAATATAAAACCACCATCCGCTGTGGGTAAAACATACCTAGCTCTTTCATTACCCGCACCGCCAATACGACGTGACCAAATTGTATCCCCTGATAATAAATTAAGTTTTACCACAAAAATATCTTCTCCTGTTGCACCTAAGCTTTTTGTATATCCGGCACAGATAAGTTCACCTGATGGGGTTTCTTTCATTGATAAAAATTCATCATCGTTGACGCCTCCAATAGCACGTTGCCATATGATACCATAAGGAGATGTATTAGCTGTTCTTATTGCCAATCCATCAAACCCTCCGGCCCCGATAGAATTGGTTCTTCCTCCTAAGTAGATTCCAGATAGATTAAAAAAACCATCAAAGGCACAATCGGCCCATCCGGGTCCTCCATAATAACGTGATGCGACATGCGTGCCATCACTTTTTACCATTTTAAAACAGGCTTCTTGTAGGATTGCCGCATTTCGAGCATCAAATCCAAACATTATATAATAATTTAATGATGGAATCTCCTGCATTGCAAAGATTTCCTCATCACCATTTGGATCATTATCTCCATAGAAAAACAGATTTGTTTGATTGCCTGCATTATCTAACTT
Organism: Flavobacteriales bacterium; assembly: GCA_026936045.1. Taxonomy (GTDB): domain Bacteria; phylum Bacteroidota; class Bacteroidia; order CAIKAF01; family CAIKAF01; genus BA4. The sequence continues at coordinate 357 of JAIXKU010000276.1, read as the reverse complement.
CTGAATATATAAGTCATCCGAAGCGCCTGTACCAACTAATTTTACACCACCACTCAGATAGCCGTTAGTAGATTTAAATAAAAACCGCCCTAAATCCCTATTGGAGGTACCATACGTTCGAGAGGACACAAAATTGCCGGCGGGATCTATTCGCATGTGGATAACGTCTGCGAATCCCCCTCCTTGCCCATAGCTAATTGTATTGCCAATAAGAAAGAAACTATGATCCGTTTCTGCGATTATGCCCGTAATCTCATCATTATCCGGGCCACCGTAATACTTCTGAAATGCAAGTTGTGCCTGAGTATTATAGGTAAAACATACACTTAATAAGATAAAAATTTTTCTCATTATGGC
>JAIXKU010000209.1 GCA_026936045.1 Flavobacteriales bacterium | reverse complement strand
AAAATGATAATAATATCACCTTCGAAACGGATGCTTTGATTTCGCCCATGTATAGTCTTACCACTATTGATAATGAACAGCCTTCATTCAGATATGCGTATGCTAAACTCACCGATAATCCTTATGTGGATCAAAGCGATGAATTAAGTGTGTATGTTTCTACCAACTGCGGTTTAAACTGGCTTCGTCGTAATATTACAGTTGATGGTACGGCTACACCCACATTGAAAGGCTCACGTTTGGTTACGGCCGGATTGGCCCCCAACGGCTTTGTTCCCCATTCAGCTAACCAATGGAAAGAGGCATTTATCAATATCGTGCCTTATATCAACGAAGACAATGTGCGTTTTATGTTTATATTTAAAAGTGGAGGTGCTTATGGTAACGACTTATATATTGATGATTTGCTAATCCAAAATTCACAAGCCATTGGTGTAGAAGAAAACTTAGCCGGTCAAACAGACTTTAATGTGTTCCCGAATCCTGTAACTCAGGTTTCAGAAATTCATTTTAATTTATTGACAGCCGGTAACGTGCATGTAGATATCTTGGATATCACCGGTCGTGTTGTATCTAATTTGTTTGTCGGCGAACTGCAACAAGGTGAACAGATATTTGGTTTAGACCGTACGACACTTGGTGCATCCGGTGTTTATTTTGTTCGTTTACAGATTAACGGTGTTATTTCTACACAAAAAATTATTGCCGACTAATCTCTGACATATAATAATTAAAGCAGCCGGCTCGTCCGGCTGTTTTTTTGTTAGGCGGTCGTTAATTTGTTTTTCCGTTTTAAACACACATTTCAAGTAAGGAAAATTATGTACGTTTGAAGAAAAAATGATTTCTTACAGACTTACAGGTCAACCGGCTTCTCAGTTGATTTCCTTTGAAATACTTATTCCGGATGTTAATGAAGGTGTATTGCTATTACAATTGCCGGCCTGGCGACCCGGACGTTATGAGTTAGGAAACTTCTCCCGAAATGTGTTTAAAGTACAAGCCAAGGATACAGAAGAGAATCAGCTTGAGATATGTAAGAAGACCAAAGAGTCATGGGCTGTAACAGTACCGAGAACAGGGGCTGTCATTATTCGATATGATTATTATGCCGCATTATTGAATGCTGGCTCAACCTGGGTGAATGAAGAACAACTGTATGTGAATCCGGTTAATTGTTTTCTCTATGCAGAAGGCCGTGAAGATGAAGCCTGTGAACTGAAATTATATTTGCCGGATAAATGGAGAATTGCGACCGGATTGAAAGGTTGGGATCAACCAGGATACACACTTTTCGCTAAAGATTTTGATCAATTGGCAGACAGTCCGTTTATTGCAAGCCCTGATATTCAACATCATCGCTTTCCTGTTAATGAATTGGATGTGCATCTTTGGTTTCAAGGGCCTTGCAAGCCTGATTTCCAGTTGATTGAAAATGATTTTTCAAAGTTTATCTTAGCGCAGATACGGACATTTGGCGATTTCCCTGAAAAAACATACCATTTCCTTTTTCAGATTACGGCATACAAATCATACCATGGTGTTGAGCATGAAAATTCCACAGTATGTATGATTGGACCATCATATCAGGTGTTTAAAGAAAGCTATGAAGACTTCTTAGGCTTATCTTCTCATGAATTTTATCATAGCTGGAATATTAAAAAAATACGACCTGTGGAAATGATGCCTTATGATTTTACAAAAGAGAATTATTATCATACTGGCTATGTGGCAGAGGGTGTAACAACTTATATGGGTGATATGATGTTGTATCGTTCCGGTATGTTTTCGCAACAGCAATTTTTTACCTGTATACAAACATGGCTGAATAAACATTTTCATAATTACGGAAGATTTAATATGCCTGTAGCTGATGCCTCATTCGACCTTTGGGTAGATGGGTATGAGCCGGGTGTACCCAATAGAAAAACATCTATATACAACGAAGGTGCCCTGATAGCGCTATTGACGGATATACTGATCATTCAGCATTCAAACGGGAAGCAAACATTGCATGATGCTATGAGCTATTTATATGATGTGTTTGCAAAAAAGAAAAAGGGGTATTCTCAGGACGATTATTTGCAAGTGATAAGCCGTTTTGCAGGTGATGACACAAGACCTTTCTTTGAAAAATATGTTTGGGGTACAACAGATTTTGAACCTATTTTGAAGAATGCTTTTGAGAAAATGGGATTGGTGCTTATACAATCACCCTCACCGTTTTTATCGGAGCGAAAATTTGGATTTAGGCTGCAAGAAGGCAGTGCTAAAGTATCACAAATTGCGCCTGACTCACCGGTGGCAAAAACAGGTCTTAAATGCGGTGATACAATTATAGCCGTAAATAATATGAGTATTAACGCCAATCTGAATCAATGGCTTGACTATTTTGCAGATGAACCGTTGTCCATATTGACACAATTGGCCGATAATCGTATTCGTTCATTTCATCTACAATCTATCGATCGGGAATTTTTTCCATTATATTCAGTTAAAGCAGCGAGCCAACCAACGCCTGAACAGCTTATGTATTTTGAATCTTGGACTAAAAACCCATTGATATTGCCTTAAATCATAAAAAATAATCGGAAACCTTTTTATCTTTATCCGATAAATTCATTGTTTAGAATATGTTTCCTACACTTAATTATCTTATCAACTATCTTTTCGGCACTAGTCTGAGTTTTAATTTCCCGCCTACTTTTGGTTTTATGGTAGCGTTGGCTTTCCTTTCTGCTGCATGGGTGCTGTCGTCAGAATTAAAACGAAAAGAAAAGATCGGGTTTGTGAAAAGTGTACAAAAAAAGATATGGATTGGTAAACCGGCCTCCCAGTGGGAACTTATATCTAATGGATTATTAGGCTTTGTTATTGGGTTTAAGATTATAGGTGTTATCATGGATACGGCTTTGTTTAAGCAGAATCCGCAGGCGTATTTATTATCATCGCATGGTAGTTTAGTTGGCGGATTGGTTGTAGGAGGCATTTTCGCCTATCTCAAATACCGAGAAAAGGAAAAAACCAAACTGGAAGAACCGCGTGAGGAAACCATTACAATAAGACCCTATCAATTAGTTGGTAATATTACCATGATGGCCGCGCTTTGGGGCATCATCGGTGCTAAGGTTTTTCATAATCTCGAATATTGGAATCATTTTATAGCTGACCCGATTGGAAGTTTGGTTTCGGCCAGTGGTCTAACTTTTTACGGCGGTCTTATCGGTGGTTTCTTTGGTGTATGGTGGTACGTGAGAAGACATAATATTGCCTTAATGCATATTGCAGATGCTGTTGCACCCGGATTGATATTGGCTTATGGTGTGGGTCGCATAGGCTGCCTATTGGCAGGTGATGGCGACTGGGGTGTGATTAACAGCGCTTATCGTATCAATGAAGATCGAACATATATTGTGGCAGAAAAAGATTCTATTATACCTGATTTGCAGAAAATCGCTCTCGCCGGTCAACCTAATTATGTGTATTATGGGAACTCCATAGAAGAAGCACGTCATATCTATTATAAAAAACCGGCTATTCTTGGCTTTGTGCCGGATGCCTTCTTTGCTTTTGATTTTCCTCATAATGTAAATGAGGAAGGTGTGCTCATTACCGGATGCCAAGGTCAGTATTGCAATCGATTGCCTTTGCCCGTCTTTCCTACGGCATTGTATGAAACATTAATGGCGCTTATGATTTTCCTTATACTTTGGCTTATTCGTAATCGCATTAAATCAGCCGGTATGATATTCTCACTCTTTCTAATTTTTAACGGGATAGAACGTCTTTTAATTGAACAGATACGTGTTAACAGTACATACAATATCTTTGGATTTCATATCACACAAGCCGAACTCATTTCTTCCTCACTTATTCTTATTGGTTTGATAGGTGTATTAACGGTCGGGAAGATTCAAAATAAACTTTTGAAACTCTGATGATTTCCCCTCTCTTGCTGAATCAGATTCGGCACATTGCCATAGAAACAGGTGCATACATAAAGCAAGAAGCCATCTCTTTTCATACTTCGGCTATTGAAAATAAAGGCTTGCATGACTTGGTTTCTTACGTTGATAAAACAGCAGAAAAACGGATTGTTGAATCCCTTGATTTACTTATGCCGAATGCCTCCTTTATAAATGAAGAAAGCGGAAATATTCAACGTCAGGCTGAATATACTTGGATTATTGATCCTTTGGACGGTACGACTAATTTCATACATGGTATTCCACATTATTGTATCAGTATTGCCTTAATGTATCAATCACAAATAATAATGGGCGTCGTGCATGATGTAGCAACCGGTGATTTATTTTCAGCCCAAGCAGGTAAGGGCAGTTTTCTAAATGGACAAGCCATACACGTTTCTTCAAGAGATAATCTTTCGGAATCATTGATTGCAACGGGCTTCCCGGTGAATAACTTTTCAAGAATAGAACCAACGTTGTCCGTGTTAGAACAACTTATTTTGAATACCCGCGGTGTAAGACGTATAGGTACAGCCGCACTTGATTTATCTTATGTAGCTTGTGGTCGTTTTGATGCGTATTATGAACATGGCCTTTACCCTTGGGACGTAGCAGCCGGCTCATTGATAGTGCAAGAGGCAGGTGGGCATGTTAGTGATTTTTCAGGCGCCAATCAGTATCTTTTCGGGAAAGAAATAGTAGCAGCCGCACCCGGTGTGTATGATACGATCTTACAATTGTTGAGGACGTATTACAGATGATATTATACGAGATCAATATCAAATTGGACTAAATCAATAAAATCCTGTACGCGGTCATCCAACTCTGATTGTGTCAATTCCGCAACACGTTCAATACCAAATTTCTCCACACAAAATGAAGCGATTGCCGACCCATAAATAACCGCACGTTTCATGCTATTAAATGAGAGATCGTTCTTACTGGAGAGATAACCGATAAATCCACCTGCAAAGCTGTCGCCTGCGCCGGTTGGGTCAAATACATTCTCTAAAGGAAGCGCTGGCGCGAAAAATAATTTGTTTTCATGAAAAAGCAAGGCCCCGTTTTCACCTTTTTTTATGACTAAAAAGCGAGGCCCCCTCTGCATGATTTGTTTTGCAGCTTTTACTAATGAATATTCTTTGGTAAGTTGTCGCGCCTCTTCGTCATTAATAGTTAACACATCAACCCGACTAATCATATCCATCAAATCATCCCAAGCGGTATCCATCCAGAAGTTCATAGTATCCATCATCACAAGCTTTGGGCGCTCATGCATCTGCTCTAGCACTTTGCGTTGAATGGATGGCATGAGATTTCCCAGCATTAAAAAGTCGACATCTTTAGAAGATTCAGGGACAACCGGATCAAAATCGGCTAAAACATTTAGTTGTGTATCTAATGTATCACGCGTGTTCATATCAATATGATAGCGGCCGGCCCAAAAGAAAGATTTCTCTCCGCGTTTTACCTGTAATCCTTCTGTGTTGATGCGGTGCTGAGCAAGCTGCTTAAGACCTTCAACCGGGAAATCTTCACCAATAACGGATACCAAACGTGTATCAGAATTAAAAAAAGAAGCTGCTAATGCAAAATGTGTAGCTGAACCACCAATAATACGTTCTGCTTTCCCAAAAGGGGTTTCAATGCTATCTAAGGCTACTGTGCCGACTACCAATAAACTCATGTATGAAAAATTTAGGCCAAACCTACATATTTTTTTTCATAGGAGAAATCAATAAATATGCTGACTTTTGAGAGGCTTTTTAATAACAGTAGCATGGTAGAGCATTATAAACAATTTATCGGACAATATGTGGATCAGGCGCCTTCGCCGCTATCAAACTGGCTGCATGGAAAGATTTTGGACATTACCGAGAATGGTATTTCACTTGAATTTGAAGTGCGAAAAGAAATGACCAATCCCGTCAATTTACTACATGGCGGCATGATGGCTGCCATTATTGATGATGTAATAGGCATGACATTATTTGTAACCGGTGTTAAATCTTTTTATGCAAGCATTAATCTGCACATAGATTTTGTATCTAATGTGCGTTGCGGAGAGAAAATCGTTGCTCAAAGTCAACTGATTCGTAAAGGCAAACGTGTTATTTTGGCTTCATGCTCTTTATTTGGGCCGAATCAAAATCTTTTAGCAAAAGCGACATCAAACCTGATTATGACCGAAGGTTCGGATTATACCCATACACTATAATTATATCATTTTCTCACATCAAACCCAGCAGCCATTGTTTATCAGTAAACTGGTTGATAAATCTATGGAGAATGTTGTGAATTGTTAAAATTGTCTATATTTGCAAATAGCCTAAGTTTTATTTATAATGAAAAAACATTTACTATTATTTATACTACTGTTATCATTAGTATTTGCTTTCTCACAATTATATTCACAAGCGCCTGGTTGCCCAAATGTGAATGCGGGGCCTGATGTGAATTTAGCTTGTGGCGGTTGCACCAACCTAACAGCCA
>JAIXKU010000215.1 GCA_026936045.1 Flavobacteriales bacterium | reverse complement strand
TTTTAAACAGACGTGGCGAGTGTTGCCACTCGCCACGTCTGTTTAAAATATGAATAGATTATTGTTAATTTAGTTCTTCTTGAATACTTTCGGATTTGCATCTCCGGTAACTTTGATCTTACCTAATGAACCTTTGTTGAAAGTTCTGGAAAGAGAGTGGTCAACAATATTGTATTCACCGGGTACTTCCACAGTAAACTCAACAATAGCAGAACCACCGGCAGGGATAAGTGTGGTTTGTACGTTATGAGATACTGTGCTTCCGCCTTCGGTATAAACATTGTCAAAGATTTCGCCAATCACGTGGAAAGAAGAAACCAAGTTAGGACCACCATTTCCGATAAATAGACGGATTTTGTCACCCACTTTTGCTTCTAACATGTTAGGACCTAACATAGAACCTTTTTTACCATTGAACAAAACGTATGTTGGATTTTCTGCATTGCCTTTGTCATTGTCAAATTCCAATAATTTGGGGTTTCTTGCACTTGGTTTTGCATAGAACTCACCTTGCATGATGTAGAATTCTTTGTCCACAGGCTCAAGTCCTCCTTCCGGCTCAACCAAAATAAGTCCATACATTCCATTGCCAATATGTTGTGGTACAGGAGGAGCGGCACAGTGATATACATATAAACCGGGGTTAAGTGCTTTGAAAGTAAAAGAAGCTGATTGACCGGGAGATGCAAAAGTTGCTTCTGCGCCACCACCCGGACCATTCACTGCATGAAGGTCAATGTTGTGAGGAAGGATACTGTTTTCAGCATTTTTTAGGTTTAACTGAATTTCATCTCCTTCTCTCACTCTGATAAAGCTGCCGGGAACGATGTCATTGAATGTCCAGAAAGTGTAATTGAAAGTGTCAGCAATAATGGATTCAATCTCTGTTGTTTCAAGGTTGATAATTAATTTTTTGGGACCTCTTTTGCCAATAGGAGCAGGGACATTGGGAGCCGCAGTAATTTCGGCTACTTCAAAGTCTCCGGTTGCTTCCATGTCAATGGCTTTGGTTTTGTTCTGAGCATTGTTGCCCGAATTACAACTCCATAGTGCGAAAGTCATTGTGACTGCTGCACCGATAATAAAATGTTTTTTGTTCATTTTTTTGTTTTATTTTAAATTAGAAATTTGTTTTAAATATTGTTGGGTTGAGGTTGATGGATAACCATCCCCATTGCTGATAATCCTTTGCATTCGGTTTGGTTTTGAGTACATTCAAAGTAGGTGTGTTCAGGAAGAAAGAGTACCCTCCCACAAGGCTTGCAAACTTATTGATTTTATAGTTTATTGTTAAATCTATTTCTTGTCCTAAGTTGGAATCGTATTCTTTGCTTGGGGTTTTTACTTTGTTAGGTGTTATAAACTGATGGATAGCAAGGTTTACGCTATATCCTTTTTCGGATTTGAAGTTTATTTTAGCATAGTTATCAGACAATCCAACTCCTCCGTGTCCATTCCCTGCGTAAAAATAATCCATGCTGCCATAGAATTTGTGTCCGGTGTGAAAAAATGGATTAAAAATTGCGTTTTCAGTGACAGGACTCCCAAAGTCGTTTCCGCTCACTAAATCACTCCCAAGCCCGATATTCCAAGCAGAATTAACAGCATAATCTGCAAACACTGAACCCATATATGCTTGGGTGTTTTTTGCCATTTGATAATAACCGGAAACTATCAAAGATAAACTTTTCCCGTTTTCAATAAAATTGAAACCATAGGTTTGAATATAAGTAGTTTTGACTGAATCCAAAGGGCTAACAGCATTCTGAACTCCAAGATTGGCTGCCAAAAGCGTAACCTTCATGGATTCATTGATAGGAATGTTTCCCCATAAGGTTTGCATCGTTTTGTATGGAAGTGCGTCTGCCGGACTATATAAATTGCCCGCAGGATTGTTGAGATTGTTGCCATACAAGGTTTTGTAATTTTGGTTAAAGGCAAAAAATCCTTTTAACTCATATTTATTATTGAGAAACCCGAAAGACAATGCATCGTGTGCTCTTGCCCCTTGTGCCCAATCCAAGGCACCAAAAAATCGCTCATCGTCTAAGGAAATAATCTGACGACCAAACTTTACATTCCAGAATGAATGAAGTTTTAGTTGCGCCCAAGATTCAAACATAGAAATTTGATTAGCACTCATCTCAGCGCCCTGCACCATGTTTGCCTGACCCCAAATACTCACGCTTTGAGGTGCAAAATGTACCGTTAATAAATCTTTGTATTTATAATCTATACTAAGGCGGTCTCTTTGGCTGATAAGTGCTGCCGGAGCCGTATTTTTATTTGCCGGTGTAAAATTACCATCGCGAAACTCTATGCGAGGACGTAGTTGGTAAGAAATATTGATTGAGTTTTCTGAAACTGAATTTTCTTGTGCTTTCAGGTCTGTGATGATGAGAGAAGAAGCGCAAAAAAATGCACCTAATAAAAGGTGGGTTGTTAATTTTTTTGCTTTCATAAATAGTTGATTTAAACTTGGGACAAAGTTGAAGCAGGAAATTATAATGCACAATGATTGTTGTCATAGGGGTATATGATATTTGTCATGCACTCGGCTGAAGTGCGCAGAAATGAGGATTAGACAAAAGAAATAAGCAGGACGTGCTAAATTTAGATACCAAGAAAACTTATCACAATGATGACGGCATGTTTTGGTGCATCCATTCTGCTTACTTTTGCCCTTGTGCAAACAGAAAAACTGACACCTTCGGCAGCGCGAAAAAAAATTGAAAAATTCTGTGCCTATCAAGAAAGACATCAAGAAGAAGTCAGGTCAAAGCTATATTCATACGGGTTGATTTCAGATGACGTGGAGGAAATCATCTCGGAGTTGATTCAATACCGTTTTTTGAATGAGGAAAGGTTTGCTAAAGCATATTGTGGAGGAAAGTTTAGACAGAAAAAGTGGGGTAGGCTCAAAATAATGAGAGAATTAAAGATGCGTAAAATCAGTGAACGCAATATCAAAATTGGTTTGCAAGAAATTGACCCTTATGAATATGAAAAGACACTGATTAGTTTGATTGAAAAACTCAAAATAAAATACAAAGGCATCGGTGTCAAAGACTGGCAAAAAAAACAAAAGATTATCAGTGCATTGATGTCAAAGGGTTATGAGTCTGATATGATTGTGGATGTCTTGAATGAAAATACTTAGTTCTATGTATATTCCTATTAAAAACGTATTGATTACGGATGGAATACTCCTCTCATACTTCATCAATTGCATGACTAAACTCATACCTTTGTCCCGTGCAAACATTTGACACCATTATTGTGGGCGGAGGAGCTGCGGGTTTTTTTGCTGCTATCAGATTAGCTGAGCTCAAACCCAAAGCGTCTATTCTTATTTTGGAAAAAACTTCCAAATTACTTTCAAAAGTCGAAATCTCAGGGGGTGGCAGATGCAATGTTACCAACGCGTGTTTTGATAACAAACTACTGTCAGAAAACTATCCGCGCGGAAGCAAGGAATTATTGGGTTGTTTTTATCGTTTTAACACTGCAGACACAGTCAAGTGGTTTGAATCCAGAGGGGTGGCTCTCAAATCCGAGATAGACGGAAGAATGTTTCCTATAACAGACGACTCTCAAACCATCATGGATTGTTTGCTCAAAGAAACACAACAACTCGGAGTTGAAATCAGTATTCGCACAAAAGTTGAAAAAATCGAATCAACAGATGCCGGGTTTCTGCTTTTGCTGGATGAATCCGACAGAGTTGCTTGTAAGACCCTGCTGATAGCCACTGGTGGACACCCTAAAAGAGAGAATTTCGGATATCTTGACCATTTCAAACACAAAATTGAAAATCCTGTACCATCTTTATTTACCTTTAACTTACGCAGGCATCCTATTTGTCAATTACCCGGAGTGTCGGTTACCGATGCTATTGTAACTTTGCCTGAACACAAAGAAGAGTTCAGAGGTCCTTTATTAATCACCCATTGGGGATTGAGCGGACCTGCGGTTTTGAAATTATCTGCTTTTGCAGCTCGCAAACTTCATGACTGTGGATATCGCTATACGGTTGAAGTAAATTGGCTGCCTAATTTGTCACAAGACAATATTTTTGATCTGTTAAAACAACAAAAGAGTACAAAAACAAGTCTTCGAAGAAAGCCGTTTGACAACATTTCTCAGCGTTTGTGGGATTATTTTTTAGATAGTATTCACTTGTCCCATGAAACCAAATGGGCAGACTGTCAAAATGCAAAACTGTCGGAATTGGCTCAACAACTATATCAAAGCAAGTTTGAGTCCCAAGGCAAAACCACTTTTAAGGATGAGTTTGTAACTTGTGGCGGCATCAGTAGAAAAGAAATTGATTTCAGAACTATGGAAAGCAAGTTGCATCCTAATCTGTTTTTTGCTGGTGAGGTTATTGATATTGACGGCATCACGGGCGGTTTTAATTTTCAAGCAGCTTGGACATGCGGATACATTGCAGGGGAAGGTATTGCAGGCAAACTGTAAATTGATAAATAACCCTAATGTCGCTTGTAATTTTTCATCTTTGTTTTTCATTACCTTTGCGCAACTCATAAAAAAAATTCAAAATGTCATATTTATTCACCTCAGAGTCCGTCTCAGAAGGACATCCGGATAAAGTAGCAGACCAGATTTCAGATGCTCTACTTGATAATTTTCTTGCATGGGACCCAAAATCAAAAGTTGCATGCGAAACATTGGTTACAACAGGTCAGGTAGTGTTAGCCGGAGAAGTAAAATCAGATACTTATATCGATGTTCAAAAGATATCGAGAGATGTCATCGCAAAAATTGGTTATACCAAATCAGAATATATGTTTGAAGCCAACGGATGTGGTATTTTCTCCGCTATTCATGAGCAATCACCCGATATCAACCGAGGTGTTGACACCAAAAAACCGGAAGACCAAGGTGCCGGTGACCAAGGAATCATGTTCGGGTATGCATGCAATGAAACCGACAATTACATGCCCCTTTCACTTGACCTTTCACATTGTTTGCTGAGAGAACTTGCCGAAATTAGAAGAGAAGGCAAAAAAATGACCTATTTACGCCCTGATTCTAAATCTCAGGTTACAGTCGAGTATGGAGATGACAACAAAGCCAAGAGGGTTGAGACTGTTGTACTTTCTACGCAACACGATGAATTTGTTAAAGCAAAATCAAACAAAGGTGCAGATATTGACAAAGCTGATAAAGAAATGCAAAGCAAAATCAAGGAAGATGTGATTAATATTTTGATTCCGAGAGTGTTGAAGAAGTTTCCATATTTCAAACCCTTCTTTGACAAGAAAGTAAAATACCTTGTTAATCCAACCGGCAAGTTTGTGATTGGCGGACCACACGGAGATACCGGATTGACAGGCAGAAAAATTATTGTAGATACGTATGGGGGCAAAGGTGCGCATGGTGGTGGTGCATTTAGTGGAAAAGACCCTTCCAAAGTGGACCGTTCTGCTGCTTACGCTATGAGATATATTGCCAAAAATATGGTAGCTGCCGGAATAGCAGATGAAATATTGGTGCAAGTGGGCTATGCTATTGGCGAAAAAGACCCCGTAGGTTTATATGTAAATACCTATGGCACTTCCAAAGTGAAGCTGAGCGATGGGAAGATTGCAGAAAAGATTTTGAAAATAATGGATTTGAGACCATACAGCATTGAAAAAATGTTCAATCTCAGAACTCCTATTTACGCTGAAACAGCTTCATACGGACACATGGGGAGAGAAACTCAGATAGTAGAAAAAATATTTGAACGCCCCACTTTCGGCAAAATTGAAATCAAGAAAGTAAAAGTGAAGCTTTTTCCTTGGGAGGAGTTAAATCACGTAAAAATCTTTAAAAAAGAATTTAATATCAAATAACATGTGTGGAATTGTTGGCTATATTGGGCACAGAGAAGCCCTTCCTATCATCATCAAGGGACTCAAAAGGCTTGAATACAGAGGTTATGACAGTGCGGGAGTTGCGCTTTTGGACAACAAACTTCATATTTTTAAGACCAAAGGCAAAGTAGTAGACTTAGAAAACATCATTCCGCCCAAGATGCCGCAAAAGGTTGGAATGGGGCATACCCGCTGGGCAACTCATGGTGCACCCAATGACGTCAACGCACATCCGCATTTGAGCCAAAGCGGTGACTTGGCTGTCATACACAACGGAATTATTGAAAATTACGGCTCACTCAAAGAAGCTCTTGAACAAAAAGGACACGTTTTCCAAAGTGATACCGATACTGAAGTGTTGATTCACTTAGTTGAAGAAATTAAACAAATAGAAAATTGTTCGATAGAAGAAGCTGTAAGACTGGCTTTAAATCAGGTAGTTGGCGCTTATGCCATTGTGATATTATCACGTGATGAGCCCAGCAAACTCATTGCCGCACGTAAAGGAAGCCCTTTGGTGATTGGATATGGTGAACAAGGTGAATACTTTTTAGCTTCTGATGCCACACCCATTGTTGAATACACAAGAAAAGTTACTTATCTGAACGATGGTGAAATGGTTTTCATCAAAAATGGTACTTTGACTATTAAAACCATAGAAGATGTTGAGAAATCTCCTTTTATTCAAGAATTAGAAATCAATCTTGATGCAATAGAAAAAGGCGGCTATGAGCATTTTATGTTAAAAGAAATCAATGAACAACCTAAATCCATTCTAGATTCATTCCGAGGCAGGTTTGACCCTGCAACCGGTCGATTTATGATGAGAAGCTTACAAGAATACGAAGAAAAACTTAGAAATATTAACCGTATTGTAATGTTGGGTTGTGGAACAAGCTGGCATGCCGGCTTGGTTGCCGAATATTTGTTTGAAGAATTAGCACGTATTCAAGTGGAAGTAGAATATGCTTCCGAATTCAGATACAGAAATCCGGTTATTAGCAAGGATGATTTGTATATAGCAATCTCACAAAGCGGTGAAACCGCAGACACTCTGGCGGCAATGACATTGGCAAAGAGTCACAGCGCAACTGTTTTTGGTGTTTGCAATGTAGTAGGTTCTTCTATTCCACGCTTGAGTGATGCAGGTGCATACACACACGCAGGTCCTGAGATTGGTGTAGCTTCTACCAAAGCATTTACAGCGCAGGTTACTGTATTGTCACTATTAGCATTAGCACTGGCTGATATCAGAGGTACTATCAGTAAGTATTTGTTAGCATTATATCTTACAGAAATGGAACAGATTCCTGCCAAAGTGGAAGCCACACTGAAACTCAATGAAAAAATCATTGAAATAGCCCGCAAATTCAAAGACTCTCACAATTTCCTTTATTTAGGCAGAGGCGTAAACTTCCCCGTTGCTTTGGAAGGAGCGCTCAAACTCAAAGAGATTTCCTATATCCATGCAGAAGGTTATCCTGCCGCTGAAATGAAACACGGACCAATTGCACTGATTGATGAACAAATGCCCGTTGTATTTATTGCGACAAAAAGCCCGCACTACGAAAAGGTTATCAGCAATATTCAGGAAGTGAAAGCACGGAAGGGGATTATTATCGCCATTGTTACGGAAGGTGACGAACAAGTGAAGAAAATGGCTGATTATATTATTGAAGTTCCTGACACAGCAGAGATTTTTTCACCTATTCTGACTGTTATTCCTCTTCAATTACTGTCATATCACATAGCGGTTATGCGTGGTTGTAATGTGGATCAACCCAGAAATCTGGCTAAGAGCGTTACAGTAGAGTAAACAGACAATATTCTGGCTATAAATTTTTATAGGCGGTGATTATTGCAAGAGTCTATTTTAAACAGTTATTTATAATGACGTGCCGTAACCCTTGAACTCACTTTGTCATGTCTATCGTTTTTAAATAAAGATTTTAAGAGATAAAATCACTTCCTTAATAAGCAAATAATAATTAAGATTATTTTTGTACCATGCACATGAGAACCATTATTCTGATTTCTATTTGTTCCGTATTGTTATTTGGCTGCAAAGAAGAAGATCATGGGATTTTAAATCAAAAAAACGCCCCCGCTACGCTTAAAGACACAACTTATATTGTATTAGACAATATTCCTTCTGTTTATAAAAAGATTTTGATTGAAGATATTACGGGTGTGAGATGTGTGAACTGTCCCAAAGCCGCAGAAGAATCTGTCAGACTAAAGAATAAATATGGGGACACCATTGTGCCCATGGCAATCTATATCAAATCCCTGCCCATCTATTCCGATCCATGGGCAGGAAATGCAGATTTAAGAACCGATGCTGCTGAGGAAATTGCAAACGCGATTGGAATGCCCGTGGGACTACCGGGAGGCTACATAGACAGATTCAAATTTGGTTCCAATGCAGCCTTAGTAATCAATCAATGGGAAACTTCTTATAAACAAAGAAGAGGAACTTCTCCCGTTATTATTACGCTTAGTTTCGAAAACCTTGCTAATAATAAAATTATTTTGCGAACCAAACTCACCTATACCGAAGACAAGAGTAACGAAAGCCACAAATTGGCTCTTTATATTATTGAAAATGGAATTATTGGCAAACAATCAACCAATGAACCGGGCAAATCACCCTATATTGAAGATTACGAATTCAACCATGTGCTGAGAGGCTCCATAGGCAATGCTCTGGGTAGCAGATTAGGCGAACCTTTAGTCAAAGGCAGAATATTTGAAAAAGATTTTGAATTTGACTGGAACAAAGACTGGGTTAGAAATTCTTGTAGTCTTGTGGCGGTAGTATTGGACGAGAGCGATAATTCCGTCATTCAAGTAGAAGAAATTCCACTCCACTAATAATACCGGATGAGTTGGGCTACTGTCTATAAAGGTTTTTCTCACTATCTTACGCTCGAAAAGTCCCTTTCAAAGAATTCAGTTCAAGCCTATTTACAGGATGTCAGCAAGTTGATTCAGTATATAAACGAAAGTAAAAGTCCGGAAAAATTAACCGCAAAAGACCTCAAAGGATTTATCACATTTTTGAATGAAATTGGCATTAGTGGCACAAGTCAAGCGCGTATTATATCAGGTTTAAGGCAGTTTTATAAATATCTGATTTTGGAAAATTTAACCGAGCGCAATCCTATGGATAGCATCGAGTTACCCAAAAATCCGCGCAAACTACCCACCGTACTATCTTATGAAGAAATTGTGCGAATGCTCAATTGCATAGACCGCAGCAAAAGAGATGGAGAACGCAACCTCGCCATGATAGAAACCCTTTATGCGTGCGGATTGCGAGTGAGTGAGCTGACCGGACTCAAAATTTCAGATATATTTTTTACTGATGAATTTATCAGAGTCAGAGGAAAGGGAGATAAAGAAAGGCTGGTTCCCATAGACCCGCATACACTTGAACAGATTGCTCATTTCATACACCGTGTCAGAACACATTGGCATGTGGCAAAAGAAGCCGAAGATGTTGTTTTTATCAATCAAAGCAAAGGAACCCAAATCAGCAGGGTGGCAGTTTTTACAATGATTAAAGACCTGGCAACAAAAGCCGGTATCAGGAAAAACATCTCTCCGCACACGTTTCGCCATTCTTTTGCTACTCATTTGGTAGAAAACGGTGCAGATTTAAGAGCGGTTCAGCAAATGCTTGGTCATGAGAGTATTACAACCACCGAGATTTACACGCATCTTGATCGCACTTTTTTACGAAAAACCATTGATGAGTTTCATCCGAGAGCCAAAAGAAAGTAACTTCGCACGCCATGAAACGATTGTTTCTCATTCTCAAAACGATTATTTCCAACCCTAAAACTTTGCTGAGAGTTCTCAACCCTAATGATGATGAGGCTAAGATTCAGATTCTTAAAAAATACAATCTCCCACATGGCTTGCCTATCGTGTCTTTACAGCATTTTATTATCAAGCCCGAACATAAGGTTTCCCCCTATTTCTTTTTAGAAGGAGGCTCACTTCCTACGGATTTGTTTCTTTTGGCACAATTAGCACAAAGAACGGATGTGAAAACCTATTTTGAAATTGGTACTTGGCGCGGAGAAAGTGTAATGAATGTTGCACCCTTTGTTGACAAGGCTTTTACTATGAACTTGTCACAAGAAGAATTAAAAAAACGCGGTGCGAACCCCGAATATATTAAACAGTCCGGAATGTTGTTGCCCAATGAAAGCAGCCATGTTAAACAAATTTATGGAGACAGCCTGCACTATGATTTCTCAGCATTGAATAATGCTTGTGATTTAATATTTGTAGATGGCGACCACCACTACTCTAATGTGCTATCCGACAGCAAAAATGCACTTGCCATGCGCAGGAATGACCAAAGCATAATCGTTTGGCATGATTACGGTTATTCACCTGAACATATTCGTTGGGAAATCTTGCAAGCAATATTAGACGCGGTACCAGCAAACGAACACCAAAACTTATATCAGGTTGCTCATACCAAATGTGCAATATATACAAAAGAGCCGCTCAAGGCAGAATTCATGGTAAGACCATTGAAGCCTGAACATCTGTTTGAAGTTGGTTTGAATATGCTAAAGTTAAATCACGCTGAACGATAATCTTAGCAACCTACAATTATGACAAAGAAAATAAGCAAAGCTCCGGTATATTCTATTGCCGAGGGCTCTGATGCCTTAGCTGTTGCCAAAAAAATATACAATGAGATACAAGCCACATTTGATGTGGTTTTGCAAGGTGATAATTTGGAGTGGATTATTCGCTCTTTTATTGACCTCAAAATACATTTCCAAAACTCCAAAGTGTTTTATCTTGCAAGCAATACAAGCAGTCAAAATCTGATAGACAACCTTATAAAAGCCGGCATTGATGGAATTGTTTGCGATGAAAATTTTGATACAAAACAAACAAACTCAATTTCGAAAAGAATAACCCAATCCGGACACACTAAACCCACCTCCACTGATGTGCAATTACTCCGCAATCTAAGAAGTCAGATAGATGAATTGGATAATAGACTGTTGGGTATAGCCCACGAACGTCATCAATTAGTTAAACAAATCAGCAAGATAAAAGACAGCTATCATTTGCCGGTCTTCCAGCCGGAGCGCTTTCGAGAAATAGAACTATCAATGCAAGAGTTTGCAAGCAAGAACAAAGCCGATATTCAATACCTGCAAACGCTGATTAAAGCGGTGCATTTAGCTTCAGTACTTTCTCAGTTAAAAAAATAAGGGCTTACTCTCCTTGATTGAGTACAGTTCCATATCCAAACCCTGAATTACTGATAATCTGTACTATAAAATAACCCGATTGTAAAGTGCGCAAATCCACATGATTGGAATTTTGTTGGGTTAAAACCAAGCGACCTTGTGCATCATACACAGACACAACATATTCATTCCAATTTTGAGGAATATCAATAGTTACCATTTCTTTGTCAGCCGGATTGGGATAAATATTCAGATTAAGATTGCTATAAGGATTAACATTTAATCCGGTGTTGTGACCATTGCCGGTAGTATCAACAGGTTGTGATGGCATACTGTCTTTAAAGCGAATACTTGAAACGGTTTCGGTATTGCCTATAATATTGGCAGTTACCCATACAGCAGGAAAATGTTCTCCTTTCACAAGGTATTTATATTCAACGGTTTTGCGCGGAATCCCTGTTTTTATAAAATTGGTAATGAAAGAATCTATTTCATCAATCTCACTTCTCACTCTGATACAATTAACAGGGGTTGTAAAATAAGGAGTTGTGATAGTGCCCCATCCGTCCACCTTAGTAGTTCGTGTACCCTTCATTCTGAGAGTGCCAATGGTAGGGATGGGTATGTTCAGCAAGAAAGTACTTTTTGAGCTGTCTCCATATTGGAGAGGAAAATAGTAAATTTCATCTTCATCTGCATATTGCAAAGGAGTGGGGACACCAGCGATTTTAGCAGCAAATCCTTCTGTTATAAAGCGAGAAGGGGCATTCTTTTTATTATAGAAGTTATAAATATCATTGATAGAAATAGGCAGCATTGCGCCAATACCGGGTATAGAATCGCCTATTTTGTACCCATAAGCAGTAGGTCCGATGAGAGCAGCATACAAGATGTTTACCTTGGCAGCTTTCTGATAAGTATCCGTCCCGGAGATGATTTTGGATAAAGTGCTAAAATCCCAAATAGCTGAGGCACCACTATCCCCGGCATTAAAGCCACTACCTATAGGATTAGCTGTAGAATAATACAAGGTGTCATCAGCAACCGGCATATCAGCCGCTGTAATGGTGATTTGAGCTGAAAGTCTTACAGATGCAAAACAAACCAATGCAAGAATGAGTAGTTTTTTCATTTAGATAGATATTAATAAATAGTAATTTTACTTTTGACTGAATCTACTTTCAAAAGTAAATAAAACATTGCTTGGGTAGTATTAAGTGGAATTTTTTTTAAGAAGAATTTGTGCCAAACTAAAAAGTACAATAAATAAAAAAGCCTTCTCTGTGCAGAGAAGGCTTTAAACTTGGCGGTCTGGACGGGACTCGAACCCGCGACCCCGTGCGTGACAGGCACGTATTCTAACCAGCTGAACTACCAGACCGTTCTCTATCAAAGGGCAGCAAAGTTAGCCATTTTTTCTTTTGAACCAAAAAAACTTGAATTTTAAGCAGAATGCAACCGCGTTCTCCATTATCACTGAGGTTAAAATGCCAGGAAGCCTTGAGTCGAATAAAGGCAAACAACACTGATTTTGATATATTAATCACGGATATCAGCATACCGGTCATGTCGGGAGAACTGTGCAAGGCGGTTAAACAGCAATTCAACCATGTCAAAATATAGATTCTCAGTAGGGACAATAGTGAACCGGTAATAAAGAAAAACATATTGGCCGAAGCCGATGGCTTTATTCTTAAAACCTCCGGGAAAGAGGAACTACTGGAAGCCCCTCATAAAATTGCAAATAACAGTACGTATTTCTCTCTTGCCTTAATTCCTACCATTTCTGAACTTATAAAAAAAAGACCCGCAGCATGTGATAAAAAAAACCTG
The DNA here is from genome assembly GCA_026936045.1 of Flavobacteriales bacterium. Classification (GTDB taxonomy): domain Bacteria; phylum Bacteroidota; class Bacteroidia; order CAIKAF01; family CAIKAF01; genus BA4. The sequence goes on along the minus strand of JAIXKU010000215.1, from coordinate 40,091 downwards.
TTAACAGAACGTGAAATAGAGATTCTAAAGCTGATTGTAAAAGAGAAGACAAGTGAACAAATAGCTCAAATATTAAATATCAGTAAGGAAATCATAGATTACACAGAGCCAGGTTATTAGATAAAACAACCTGCTAAAGTACCATCGGCTTGGTTAAATATGCCCTTCTCCTTGGCATAGAGTAAAAAATAGGTATAAATACCTATTGCATATTATCAGACAAATTACGTCCTTTGCTTTCTTAAAACTAAATATTATGAAGAAAATACTTTTATTAACCCTATTCTTAACTTCCGGTATTATTTTAAGTAGCGCACAAAAGATAATTAAAGAAGCCACTTTTGATCCTTCTGGGAAAGCAAAGATTACCAATCTTAAAGAAGTTCAGATTGATAAAGCCAATAACCAAATAACTTTATACTTTCTGACCAAATCAACTGCAAAGAAAATGAAGGCAGAGGTTTTGTACTTTGATTTGGATTTTAACTTTATCAAATCAGATAATCTTGAAGATGATTTTGAAAAGATTAAAGAAAAATACCATTTAACTTTCTCACTGAACTTTTGTCCGGAATCAAAAGAACCTCTTCTTTCTGTTGAAAGAGTACCCTTTACCGATCAGACCGTATTTAAAAAAGGATATATTGAAAATTATTTTAACTGGACTACCTTTCTATGCGACAACCGCTTTCATATTGAAGAAAAAGTTAAGCCTAAGGGGGATGATGGTGAACGTATTAAGCTAATAAATTATTGGAGTAATAACGATATTGAACGATATCTGCGTCAAGTTTCCTATAATACATATGGTTATTACAGCATTACAACAACTGTTCAAACCGGCGGCATGGGTAGCAAATGGGTGATGAAAGGTGATGCAGGCGACGTAGTATTTATGGGTATTGTGATTGAAACAAAGATGGCTGCCAAAGATCCCAATCTTGGTAAAAAATATACAATTCAACGATTTGGCATAGCCAATCTTTCGAAAATCAGTGAGAAGCCTCTTGAATTTCCGGTTCAGGCCGCACCTATCTTTCATAAATTCATGACCAACGGCAATCAGGCATATATCTTTAATCGTATAGACGGAAAATATGAATTTGTAGAGATAGATTTCGATGGTAATACGGTTAGAAGATATGTTAAAGATACACCAACAGACGGCATGTGGATTATAGATGATTTATTGGAATTAGATAACGGTGATATCGTTATTGCTGGTAATGTGGCCAAAGCAAAGATTAACCCTTCCATACCCGGATTCTGTGTTGCACCAGGCTACATCAATTCAACACTGGAATCAAACGCTTATAAATCTAGAGGATATCAGGTAATGATAGTAGGCAAGAACGGTATTGATAACCTTACTTTTAATCCTATTGCTGATTTCAAAACCACATTTGTAATGATTGATGGAGAGAAAAAAGGCAAACCTTATGCCGGCGGGCGTATTACAGTTGGAGATATGTTCCAAACAAAATCCAATGATATTATCATCAGCGGACAGAAAAAGAATAGCAAAGGCCAAATGTTGGATATTGTAGCGTTCTATTTCGATAAGACCGGTAAGTTAGTTTCAAACTTTGCTACACCAATGCGCAAGAAGAATAAATACAATCAGTTTACCCCAACAATGCAAACCTTTAAAAATGCCATTGATACAAAAGACGTGTATTGGACTATCTATGAAGTAGCGGGTGCCAAGCAGTATGGTGAAACAGCCCGTACGCTTTATACACCACGTATTGCTAAGATTAATTCAGGCGGTAAGAAAGTGGAAACATTCATAGTGCCGGGCGGAGGTGATTACTATTTGGATGATAACTTCCCATTAAACTATGTAGATGACCATACATTTATCTTTATTGGTTCTAACAGAAGCGGTAAAGAATTATGGTTTTCAAAAGTACATTTTGACTAAATAACCTAAACCACAACCATCTAAAAAAGCAGCTATATAAGAGTATATAGCTGCTTTTCTTTTTATATCCCTTATTAAAACACGAGCATCTTGCAGGCACCAAAAATCATCTTAAATTTGTAGTATATGATTAGCCATGAAACGATAGAGCGTATTCGTGATGCTGCACACATTGATGAGGTGGTTAGTGAATTTGTAAATCTGAAACGCAGAGGTGCAAATTTGCTTGGTCTATGTCCTTTTCATAACGAGCGCACGCCATCTTTTACCGTTTCGCCTGTCAAAGGGTTTTATAAATGCTTTGGTTGTGGCGCATCGGGCGATGCCGTTAAGTTTATCATGGAGCATGAACATTATACCTATCCTGATGCTTTACGATTTCTTGCCAAAAAATACCATATAGAAATAGAGGAAACCACACCCGATCCTCAATTTCAGGAAGAACAAAGTCAAAAGGAAACACTGTTTACCATCACGACGTATGCCGCTAATGTCTTCATGGATAACCTTTGGAACAATCCTAAAGGGAAAGCCATTGGTCTATCCTATTTTCACGAACGCGGATTTTCGGATGACACCATTCGAAAATTTCAACTCGGCTATGCCATTGACGAATGGACACACTTTACGGATACTGCAATTGCTCATGGTTTTGAGCTCGAACACCTAAAAGCTGCTGGCTTAACTTCATCCGGCGATAGACAAGTGGACGTTTATCGTGGTAGGGTGATGTTTCCTATTCACAGCGTTACGGGACGCGTGCTAGGATTTGGTGGCCGTACACTAAAAGCAGATAAAAATATTCCAAAGTACATCAACTCTCCCGAGTCAGATATATACAATAAAAGTCAAATCTTATTTGGCCTCTTCTTTGCTAGAAACACTATAGTTAAAGAAAATAACTGCTTCTTGGTAGAAGGGTACACCGATGTCATCTCTCTTCATCAGGCAGGCATAGAGAATGTGGTTGCCTCGTCGGGTACTTCTCTTACCACAGAGCAGATCAATCTGATCAAACGCTATACAAATCTGATCACCGTCTTATTTGATGGTGATGCTGCCGGCATTAAGGCCTCATTCAGAGGCATTGATATGATTCTAGAAACCGGTATGCATGTGCAGGTTGTATTATTCCCTGATGGTGAAGATCCAGATTCTTTTGCACGGAAAATGGATAAAGAGGCATTGCACGGATTCCTTGAACAAGAGAAAAAAGATTTTATTCGGTTTAAGGCTGCTATCTTAATGAAAGATGCCGATCAAGATCCGATAAAAAAAGGCGCCATCATTAAGGATATAATACAAAGCATTGCTATTGTGCCCGATGGCATTATGCGAAATCTGTATATTCAGCAATGTGCTCAACAGATGCATGTTGATGAGCAAGTCCTTTTTCATGAACTAAATAAAGAACGCAGAAGCCGATTTAAGAGAAATATCCATCCTGACCATACTGAATTGCCAATAAGCGATGAGGTAAAAACAACGCCTGCCGAGCAGGTTTATCCGATCATTACTCATACACATGAGCAAGAGAAAGAGCTATTGCGTTTGATACTTAATTACGGAGATCGCTTATTAGAATTTCATCAGAAAAATGATGAAGGAGATGATGAACGTATTACGTATTCTGTCTTCAATTATATTCAATCGGATTTGATTATTGAAGAAATACGGCCCACGCATCCGGTCTATGCCGCTATCTTTGATGAGATGTGTAAATTGCTGCCTGACTATACGATTGAACAACTACAACAATATTTTATACGACATCACGATGACACGATACGTGCTGAAGCCATCAATCTGATAAGTCCGCAATATATGCTCAGCCCTCAATGGCAAGAGAAATACAAGATTTATATCCAAAATGAAACAGATATGATGCTCCCTATTGTCCAGGATGCTCTGCATCAGCTTAAAGTGCGACGATTAAACCAAATGATAGAATCTGAAAAATTAAAATTAAATCAGCCGCTTGAAGAAGAAGATATGATACAGATTCTTGAAAAAATTAAACATCTCGAGATCATCAAGAAAGTATTATCCGACGAATTATCTACAGTTATATATCCTAAATAATCATGTATGCGTAAGCTTATCGTTTTCATCTGTTTAATCATCCCGCGTTTTCTAATGGCCCAAGAATATACCCACAGCTCAATACAAGACATAAGCTGTGCAGAGACAAAAAAGTTCTTCCCTTCTTCCATCCATAATGCCTCTGTTGTGCCTAACAATTACGATTTGGTCTTTCACTCGCTTTATCTCGAAGTAGATCCTGCTATATACTACATCAAAGGCAGTGTGGTTTCCGGCTTCAAACCCCTGTATCCCGGTCTAACAAAAATTATTTTTGATTTATCATTCAATCTGGCTGTTGATTCCATTATCTTTCAAAATCAACAGGTCTCTTTTGTCCAAACTCCTAATGACGGCGTAGAAATAGATCTACCTTTTGCACTAAATGCGTCACAATACTATGAAATAACTGTTTATTATCAGGGCGAACCCCCACCCTCCGGCTCGTTAGGCGGTTTTGATACCGCTTCTCATAACGGCACACCTGTAGCCTGGACTCTCTCTGAGCCATTTGGTGCTAAGCATTGGTGGCCATGTAAGCAATCAATGAACGATAAGATAGATTCGGTTTTTATGCTTATCCGCACACCGTCTCAATACAGAGCCGGCGCCAATGGTCTGCTCACAAATGAATATATTAACGGCCCATGGGCTTATTACCAATGGGAACACCGATATAAAATACCGGCATACCTAGTTGCTTTTGCTATCAGCAATTATGATGTCTATTCCGATTATGTCACCTATTCTCCCACCGATTCCATTGAGATATTAAATTATGTGTATCCTGAAGATCTATCAAGCATAAAACCATCCACCAAACGTATCAAAGAGATGATGCCTTTGTTCAATCAGCACTTTGGTTTATATCCTTATTACAAAGAAAAATACGGCCATATGCAATGTGAGTTTGGAGGCGGCATGGAACATACCACCATGACATCAATGGGCTATTTTGGATATGAAATCATTGCACACGAACTGGCGCATCAATGGTTTGGTAATACCGTAACCTGTAAGACATGGGATGATATCTGGCTTAATGAAGGCTTTGCCACATATCTCACAGGCATGGTGTATGAATATAATTTTCCCAACCTCTTTTGGCCTATTTGGAAAAGGAATCAGGTAGATTACATTACCAGTTTTCCGGACGGCTCTGTTAAAGTAGATGACACAACGGATGTATGGCGCATTTTTGACGGACGATTGACTTATTCCAAGGGTGGCATGTTGTTACACATGTTACGAATGGTTATTGGCGATACCGCCTTTTTTGATGGCCTGTATAATTATATTCATGACCCCAATCTGCGATTTGGCTATGCCTCTACCGCCGATTTTAAAGCACATGTTGAAAGCACCAGTGGCATGGATCTTACCTATTTCTTTGATGACTGGTACACCGGAGAAGGCTATCCCTCCTATTCATTCAATTGGTCGCAATCAGGCAACGATATTTATGTAAAAATAAATCAGATAACTTCCCATCAATCTGTCAGTTTTTTTGAACTGCCTATACCGTTAGAATTTTGGTATAGCGGGCAAGATTCGTTAATATGGTTTCAGAATACCGTCAATGCGCAAGAATTTTGGGTGAATATACCCGGCCAAGTTGACTCCATCCGATTCAATCCTAGGTATGATATTGTAGCGAAACTAAGTAACATCACGTCTGTTAAGGAGCATACAAACACCTCTGCTGTACTCTATCCCAATCCCGTTTTATCAAATGAGGCACATCTGTCTTGGCCGGCAGAACAAGGATATGGTCAATTGGTAATGCGTAACATACAAGGGCAAATGTTATGGTCAAGTCAGATAAGTTTAGCTACCGGTGAAACAAACATCCCTGTTTTCGGCTTAGCTTCCGGTCTGTATCTGATAGAATGGCAAACACCTTCCTCTCATTCTGTATTACGACTTATTCGGGAATAAACATAACAATCAAGCTTCCCGTTGAATCAGATAAGCTGCGAAGGAATGAAAAAAGGCTAATGCCTCTTTCGAAATAGGTAATGAAGATAGTTCCTCCAGAGCTTCTGTATATTGTTGTTGAATCTCTGTTTTAGTAACCTCAGAGATATGGAGTGCATCGAATAAGGCCATAACGGCATTTACCTTTTCCGTATCGTCAGACTCGTTAGCATAAATGGTATTGAGTGTATTACGCTGTTTCGGAGATGATAATTCGTATGCTTTAACCATCAGAAAGGTCTTCTTTCTCTCTAGAATATCACCTCCAATCCGTTTGCCTGTTTTATTTGGGTCGCCGAACGTATCCAGCCAGTCATCCATAATCTGAAAGGCCGCACCAATTTTACAACCAAAACGATACAATCGTTCGGTATCTTCCGTTTTAGCGCCACCCATAATGGCGCCAGCCTGTAATGCCCCGCCAAGTAAAACACCTGTTTTGTATTCTATCATGTGCAAATAGTCTGACTTGGAAATACTTTCGGCATTTTCATAATCCATATCCAATTGCTGGCCTTCGCATACGGCAGTAGCAATATGATTAAAAACAGTCAATAACGGTGTTAGCTTATCCGGTTTGGCTGACGAAATCAATTCATAAGCTTTGATAAGCATCATATCGCCGCTTAAAATACCCATGTTCACATTCCATTTATGATGAACCGTTGGTTGGCCTCGTCTGAGCGTGGCATTGTCCATGATATCGTCATGGATGAGTGTGAAATTGTGAAACATCTCAAAGCCTAAAGCTGGCCGCAAGGCCTCTTCCACATTACCGCCAAACGCTTCGCATACCGCCAAGGTCATAACCGGACGCAGCCGTTTACCGCCAATACCCAAGATATAATCGAGCGGCTGATATATTTCCGAAGATGATTGCTGAGAGAACTTTAAACGTATCAATTCCTCATCCACCATTTTCTTATATCGACTATATGTGTCGGTAAAATTCATCACCTGCAAAGTAACATGATTTTCCCATTCAATCGCTCTTTGTCCATAATTCTTTTAGAACTCGTGAAATAAATGTTTATAACTATTGAAATGTATTTATTACAGATTATTAAGGTATAATGCCATGAATATGACGTAGAAATATACCTGCATTTTAGCAACAGGACTGTTAAGAGAGAGTATGGACGTTATTTACCTAAGATTAGGTAAAAAAAAATTCCGTAAGTTTACTCTCATAAAACCATCAAATATGAAAGATCTCTTTACATCGCTTGCATTATGTATTGGCACAGTCGGTTTTGCTCAGAATTGCTCTGATTTATTCATTTCAGAATATGTAGAAGGTACCGGCAACAACAAAGCCATTGAAATTTATAACCCTACCGGCAATCCCATTAGTTTGGAGAATTACCGTTTGATTCGTTGGGACAACGGCAGTGTGCCGCCCATTCCACCTACGGATGTCATGGACGTATATCCAACGAAGGTTACCATGTTTCCTGCATCCATGGTTATTGCGCCTTTTGATGTGATGGTTTTAGGTATTAACATCCAATCTGATCCCGACCCGAATAACAATACCTGGCCGGAACTATTAGCTAAGCTTGATACGTTCTTTACCACCGATTGCGCCCCCAGCATTGTACCGCCTCAACCACGTACTGTTTGTTTTAACGGCGACGACGCTTTAGAACTTCAAAAAAAATCAGGAGCAGAATGGGTAACTGTAGATATCTTTGCTTGTATTGGCGAACAGCCATTAAACAGTGCCGGTACATATAACCCCACTGCCGGATGGACAGCACTTTTACCTTATTTTGCTAAACCGGACACATATAATCCAACGCTTCAAGGCCCTTATTTTAAGCAATACTGGACACAAAATCATGGTATGATTCGCAAATCATCCGTGCTTAAAGGGATATATGTTAACCCGACTGCCGGACAAATTGGCCCGCCCGCTGTGCCATCAGGATTTAATCCCTCTCTAGAATGGGATACCATTGAGGTAAATGTCTTTGACAGTTTAGGTGTGCATACCTGCCAATGCTCATATTTATTCTCTACGGAAGAAGAAGAGTTATCGCAAATCAAATATGTGATTTATCCCAATCCAGCTAATGAAATGGTTTTGCTTTCTTCTACATTACCGGTCAGATATATAGAGATTTATTCTCTCTCAGGCGTACTTGTATGGCAGCTGGACATAGCGCAGGGAGCTACACAGATCCTAATATCGCTGACCGGTTATACCACTGGTATTTATTTGATCCAGACTACGTTTGAAAACGGATTGAAGAGTTCAAGAAAATTAATTGTGGAATAGATTCTGTTATTCATGCGCCGTCATTGCGTTACGAGCTTCTTTTTCTTTCTGTTTGTGCAAATTGGGTTGTATGCACAACAAGGTATTATTTCCGGAAAAATTGTTGATGCCACCACACATGAACCATTGCCAGGTGCCGCCATTATGTGGGCTGATGGGAAAGGTGTAGCCGCTGATTTTGATGGGTATTATGAAATTAAACTGCCTAACGGCGAATACAGTCTTTCTGTTTCTTATGTCAGCTATCATTCCCAAACCGAAAGAATTACCATAAACAACAACCGTCTTGTTTTAGATTTCTCTCTTTCGCCAACCATGTTAAGTGAGATAGAAGTGGTTTCAGACCTGGCTAAGCCTCGAGAAACACCGGTTGCCTTTTCTAATATCAGCATTGAACAGATTCGTGAGCGTCTTGGTTCTCAAGATTTACCCATGTTACTGAATGTGACACCTGGCGTTTTCGTAAGCCAGCGAGAAGGATCAGATGGCCAGGCCGAGGTTCGCATTCGCGGATTCAATCAACAGAATGTATTGGTGTTAGTTGACGGCGTACCTATGAACGATATGCATAACGGTCGTGTGTATTGGAGCAACTGGCAAGGATTGGGTGTAAATACAAGATTAATGCAAGTGCAGCGAGGGCTGGGAGCATCTAAGTTAGCCATCCCTTCGGTCGGCGGTTCAATCAATGTCATCACACAAGGTATTGATATGGAAAGGGTATTTTCCGTGCGTCAAGATTACGGTAACCGCAATAATGCACAAACCACATTCAGCGCCTCATCCGGACGTTTAAAAGGAGATTGGAATATCCAGGGGGCATTGGCTTTTAAATACAATCAAGGATGGGTGGATGGAACTACAACAACTTGGTTTTCCTATTATCTGAAGATAAACAAACAAATCAAAAAGCATACGTTCAGCTTCACGGCGTTTGGAGCACCGCAATGGGCTGATCAACGATCGTATTTGTACGAATTTGGCATTGAAGCATACAGTAAATCGTATGCTTTAGAATTGGGTGTTGATACCAACCCATCCGTTAAAGAGCGCAACTGGCGTTACAATCAGGGATGGGGTTATCTACGCCGCACACGCCCTAGTGAAGGCGGCCCCGACGCCTCGCTTGAAAAGCTAAATACCACACAGAATCATTATTTTAAGCCCCTGTTCTTTCTTAAAGATTTTATTAAAGTTTCCGATAAGTTTTATATCTCTGCCATCGTTTATGCTTCGGTTGGTATTGGCGGCGGCACACAGTTGAACAGCATCTCCTCTGTAGCGCTTGACACCAATGGACAGATAAACCTTCAAGCCATTTATGATGCCAATGCATACAGCCCGTTCAATCAATATCCTATATCGGGCACAAATGACACATTGCAAAAAGCCTCTAACTTCATACGAAAGAATCATAACGAACACACCTGGGTTGGAGCTTTGGGAACATTTGATTATGCCTTCAATGAGCGTTTGAGTTTATCAGGCGGGATAGATTTCAGATATTTCAGAGGCAGTGTATTCAGCACTGTATATAATTTATTAGGCGCTGATTTATCTGTACAAAATCCGGACCCGAATGTGGCCTCAAAAGGCTATGTGGTAGAAGGTGATCATATTCTTAAAAACCTTGCAAGAGATATCTTATGGGGCGGCGGATTTCTAATGCTGGAATACAAACATCCTGTATTCAGCAGCTTTATCAATCTGAGTGGTGCTGTTACTGGGTATAACCAAACCAATTTCTTTGCTAAAAAACAATTGCATATAGGTGACACCATTCTCGATATCGGGTATTATGATACCGTCACCTATCAGGGAAATATGTACACGCGCGACAGCAAAGGGTTAGATTATGCACAAAGCCGATTCTTTGCCCGTTGGGGATATACAGTGAAAGGCGGGATGAACTTCAAACTGCATACAAGTCATAATCTGTTTTTCAATGCCGGCTATTTTTCCCGCGCACCTTATATGTCATTCTTAGTGCTGAACAATAACGACCGAGTGTTGAATGCGCAGAACGAAAACTTAGCTTCATTCGAACTTGGATATACCATACAGTACAAAAAGTTCGGATTAAATCTGAACGGCTATTATACTTGGTGGATGAATAAACCCGAGCAAGCCAGCATTCCTAATCAGAATGGCGAGTATGTTTCTGTAAACATAAATGGATTGGAAGCTGTACATATGGGTGTAGAGTTGGATTTTGTCTATAAGCCCATTAAGCAGTTAGCGTTTGAAGGCAGTATTTCTATAGGTGATTGGCATTGGAATAGCATTGGCACTGCACAAACATTTGATGATATCGGTATCCCTGTGCCGAATGGGATTTCGCAAATTGACTTACGTGGTATAAAAGTGGGTGATCAGCCCCAACATCAATATGCGGTCATCATCAGAATCATGCCTGTCAAAGGGCTGTATATTGCGCCGGAAGTAATCTTCTTTACACATTACTACGCTAATTACAATGCCAACACGTATAAGATTAATCCTGTTACCGGCATCGCACCGCATGCCGGCAGGCAGCCCTGGCGTATTCCTGATTTTTATATCATGAACCTCAATATGGGCTATGGATTTAAAGTAAAGAAAATTAAGTTTGATTTGCGTGCCAACTTCATGAATCTTACCAATCATTTTTATATTGCCGACGCATTTGATGGTGGCATCATACCTAATACCTTCAGTGCAAACGGCGCATCGGTAAATATTGGATTAGGATTTAGATATATGGGGTCATTACAGGTAACTTTCTAATGATAATGAAACAAAATAAACGAAACATATTACTATTTCTTATAAGCATCTCACTCATATCATGTGATCACTCACAAGAGCATGCAAATAGTCTGAAAGACGATTGGCAGATTATGCATTACAACACCGATATAAGCATCGTTCAACCTGATTCTGTACCGCAATTCTTTTCTTTCCACGCTTGCAATGATGCCTATACGGCAACGTGCAAAGTTTGGTTCAAATACCTTGATCAAAATCCCGCCACACCCGATTCGGCTCAACTGAACTTTACACTCAAAGATGATGAACTGGCTTTTATAGACAGCTATATAAATATCCCTAACTTTACTAAAATCTTCAAACAACAACGCTTTTTTATTCGCAAACTGAATCAGGAAGAACTAAGGCTTGAACGTTTTTCCGATTCGTTGCTTATACAAGCCACCCGAATGTAAAACCTGAAAAACAAATATCATGAATCAAAAAAGATTATGCTTATTAACTCTCCTTCTTACACCTGCTTTGGCTCTTTTCTCTCAAACATCCGTTCCCACTTCATGGAACTGTGATGCACAACCGCCTGTAGGTTGGACACATAACTGGCAGATAAGCGGATCTACACAGTTTTACACCAGCTCTCAGCAAGTCTGTGAAGGATCAGCCGCCGCCCGATTAGATGCGACCAATGAAAGCATTACGGTTAATACCAGTTCACAGCCCGGTCGTGTGGTGTATAATATTATAGGTACCGGTACAAGTGGCTCATGGCAAGGTACGTTTACGATTCAGGAATCGGTTGACGGCGCAAGCTGGAATACCTTAAAAACATATGGAAATGCACAATTACCTTTTTCGCCGGCATGTAACTACGACAGTGTGTTGGTAACCAATACGAATGTGCGATATGTGCGTTTCTTCTTCAGTTCAAAAACATCCGGTTATAATGTTGCCATTGATGATATTAGAGTGCGTGAGCCTTTGCATACCAATCCAAAACTTAAGATAGAAGAGAATGCATCGGTTATATCCAATGGCGGCTATGCATCGCCTGTCAGCAGTCCTGTGGCAACACCTGTAAACATGAGTTTCACACTACGCAATGCGAGCCAGGCTAATCTAACACTTGCAGGTATTTCTTTTTCCGGCACCAATGCCTCTGATTTTTCTATTGTATCACCCTCTTTCCCTCTCAGCATTCCGGCACAAGGCACACAAGTGCTTACAATACAGTTTACACCGGGTGGGGCAAGCACACGTAATGCCAAATTTACCATAACATCCGACGATGCTTATGGCGATGCCCTTTATACGGTAAACCTATACGGTGTAGGCGGCAATTACGCCACAGCGCCGGGCTCTGCCAGCAATCTTAATTTCCCGATAAATAAAACATATCGTACCATTGTTTCATTCAGCAATACAACAGTTGATTATTACGGCGGTTATCTTGTACTTAGAAGCGAAGGTGCGCCGGTAAATACATGGCCTTCCAATGGTACAAACTACCAAGTTGGCGAAACCATTGGTAATGCCAAAGTTGTGTATAATGATAAAGGCGACGTATCTTCTACGTCTTTTTGGCCGCGATGGGTGCTGGCTAATACCACCTATCATTTTGCTGTTGTGCCATACAACGGTGGAGGGAGTCCCGTCGTTTCATATCAAACAAATAATGTATTGACCGGCTCTGTCAACACACCTGCTTCTATGGCCTCGCCAACTAAATACGCTTCAATAGATCCACTTTCCGGAACATTGATTACCGATTTGCATAATCTGATAAACCCACATTCGTCCGTATTTTACAGCAATTATCGTCCTACCATCATTGATGGGTTCTATACACGTGATACCTTTGTGGTACAAGGTGCCAATACTTTCAATAAAGTCTTTAATTGTTCTTATAGCAGCGCTCCCATTCTGTTTAATCAACCTTTTGATTTTACAGCTACCGGTACCAGTCGTGAACATACATTCCCACACAGCTGGATGCCGACATTCCCGGCCAATGCTCCTGAGAAACCCGAATATAACGACCAGCACCATCTTTACCCCACATTACAAAGCAATGTTAATGAAGCACGTTGTAATTACCCGCTTGGTGAAGTGGTAACGCCCATCATTGCCTATCAACAAGGCGTGATGGGATTAGATACCGCCGGCAATCGTGTGTACGAACCGGCCGATGCACATAAAGGAGCCGCTGCACGTGCTATGTTTTACATGGCGGTCTGTTATAATACCGTGAGCGGAAATGCCTGGAACTTGGATGCACCCATCGGTGAGGTTTGTGCTGCCGGTGGCACATATAACATTAACTATCCTCAAAATCAACAGGTTCTTAAAAACTGGCATTTTGCTTTTCCGCCTACTCGTTTTGATATGGCCAGAAACGATTATTTAGATAGTTTGCAGGGCAACAGAAACCCTTTTGTAGATAATCCCGACTGGGTTTGCTATATTGATTTTAAAACAATGACTTACATCAGCAATCCAACCATACCTTGCAATACAGGTAACAGCAGCTTGATGCAAGATGCATCTGAAAATCTGCATGTCATACTTTATCCCAATCCGGCAACGGATTATTATCAGATCAGCCTGTACAGCGATATAAGCGATATGGCTAAGATACGTCTGATTGATATGGCCGGCCGCGAGGTAAGCTTGTATGCGGTAGCTGTTCAACCGAGTAATAATACGTTTACTTATCCTGTGCCGTTATCATCCGGTATGTATCTTATTGAAATCAGCAGCTCTGTAGGCAAAACGACCAAGCGATTGATTGTACAATAAGTCCTGTTATTTATTGGCAATATAGACGCCGGATAAAATAACAACGATGCTGATGAAATAATGGATGGTGATACTTTCGCCAAAAATCAAACCCCATACCATGGCAAAAATGGGGATGAGATACGTAACCGAAGCGGCAAACAAGACTGTTGTATTCTTAATGAGATAATTAAAAATAAGCACCGCCAAAGAGGTACCTACGATGCCCAATATCATCAACCATCCAAAGTTCTGCAGATGATAACTGTCTGTAACAATTTGCTTTGGCACATCCGTAAATAAAATTAGCGAAAGTACACTGGGCGGGCCTATAAATGACAAGGCGCCTCCTGTGACTACCAGCGGCGACAAATCATAAAGATGCGTTTTGATAATATTGGATGAAAAGCCATAACAAAGCGAGGCGACAACAGGCAATATCGTATATATATAATTATTGTTCTCTCCAATACCATTAGACGAATACACTATATAAATCGTGCCAATCAATCCAATAATTAAACCAATGACAGCCTGGCGACGAATAAGCAAACCAAAAAATAAACCTCCTACTATCAATGTGAAAATGGGTGTCGTCCCATTTAATATACCGGCTAATGAGCTGTCAATTTCTGTTTGTGCCGTAGCAAAAAAAACGGCCGGTATTCCATTACCTAAGAGGCCGGAAAGCAGTAAAAACTTTAATTTCTTTCTTGGAATCTTTAAATATTGCGGAATCATCCAGGGTAACAAAAACAGGAAGCTGGCTGATATACGTATAAGCGCCACCTCTATGGGTTGAAAGGATCTCAGCCCTTGCTTCATCAGTATAAAACTACTTCCCCAAGTAAGACCAAGCAACAGCAACGTGCTATACTGCCATTGTTTTTTTGCTAAATCAGCCAAGAGATGTTAAAGCAGATTTCATCTTGCAAAAGTAAACAATCTGACAGATTCCTGAAACGTTCTTTCAATTTCTTTGTCGGCTTGACATGTGATTTTATCTTTGTATATTATCGAAAAATAAACAGATATGCGTATTTCTAATTCCATTGTATTTATCTTTTTTCTGGGCTGCCTTTCTCCTAAATCTTGGGCACAGAAAACTATTTTTTCTTTCCCCGATTTACCGGTAGAAATGGATTATCCGGATGAATTTACAATGGAAAGAACGGGAAAAAGGTCTTGGGTTTTGTACGATAAAAATGTGGGAACGGAGTTTAATATCAACCTATACAAAGTATCGCCGCGTTTCAATTCAGACAGTTTGCGTTATCTGATGCTTCGCATTTATGAAGATCCGTCCATTAAGAATCTGCAGGTCAGTGAATCGGGTAGCGGCAGCATGGGGCCATATCGTGCAGAGAAGCTTGTCCTCTCTTTCATGACCGAAAATGACAAGCGGTATCTCTCCACCATTTATCTGGTCTATTTTCATCTCAATCAATCTATCAATTGCCTTCTCTTCTATTTTGAGATTGGTGAGAACAATGTGATTTCTTACGCACCCGTTCAGGAGGACATGATTTCTTCATTACGTTACAAGCCATTCAAATACAAAAAATATACGCATGATGGAGATGTCCGTATGAGTATAGATTATCCCGATTTCTGGTCTTTCTCCAAAATGCCCGATACCCTGCATTTTCTTTCGATACATGATGGGCGAGGTGAAGTCCGCTTTTCGCGCCTGCTTGCCGACAGCACCTCTCTCAGTACAAGAGCTAATTGGGAACGTGATGCATGGAGAAAAAATACAAGCGCCTATCCGGGAATAAAAATCAAAACACAATCGTTTAAAGATAAAAACGGAGCGGTTTATTATCAGAATACCGGTAGTTACGAGGTTGAATTATTCCCCGGTTTTAAACGGGTGATGGATTTTAAGAAGTTCTTTATTCGGCGCATAGACAATACGCAGAAATATGATTATGAAATTATATGGGTCTATCCGCAGCAGAACGAAGGATACTATACACCCGTGATGGATATCATGATGGAAAGTTTGAATCTTCCCGGACAGCCGGAAATAATAGAGAAGAAATAACAAGCCATCAACCTGTCCAATTCTCTCTGTCAAGGCTTCTGTATTGAATAGCCTCAGCCAAATGCTCCGGTTTAATTTCAGAGCTATCGGCCAAATCTGCAATGGTACGTGATACTTTTAAAATACGATCATAGGCACGTGCTGAAAGCTTGAGTCGCTCCATGGCTGTCTTTAATAATTTTTGAGATGCAGCACCAATTACACAAACCTCACGCAACATACGTGTTGACATCTGAGCATTAGCATAAATACCCTGATACTCGGCAAACCGTTGTTTCTGTATTTCACGGGCGGCTACAACACGTTTGCGAATTATCTCGCTCGACTCACTGACACGTGTCTGAGAGAGTTCGTCAAAAGCAACAGGCGTTACTTCCACATGCAAATCAATTCGATCGAGCAACGGTCCTGATATTTTATTCAGATACCGCTGAACCGTACCGGGCGCACAGACACATTCTTTGTCTGGATGATTATAATTGCCGCATGGACATGGATTCATAGAGGCAATAAGCATAAAGCTGGCTGGATATTCTATACTGAAACGCGCTCTAGAAATGCTAACTATCCGATCTTCCAACGGTTGGCGCAGAACTTCCAGAACTGAGCGTTTAAATTCAGGCAGCTCATCCAAAAACAAAACACCGTTATGTGCCAAAGAGATTTCCCCCGGCTGTGGATTTACACCGCCGCCCACCAATGCCACATCGCTGATAGTATGGTGTGGCGAGCGAAACGGACGCATCGTAATCAAGCCTTTATGCTTGCCTAAACGTCCGGCAACAGAATGTATTTTTGTTGTTTCTAAAGCTTCGTGTAAGGTAAGCGGCGGAAATATTGTCGGCAAGCGCTTAGCCAGCATGGTTTTCCCTGCACCGGGCGGACCAATCAGAATGGCATTATGACCACCGGCCGCTGCTATTTCCAATGCGCGTTTGATATTCTCCTGTCCTTTTACATCACTGAAATCAATAGAAAATTTATCGGAATTAAAATGAAATTCTTCTCTAGTATCATGGTGCTCTTGTTGCAAATCTAGTTCGCCATTCAAGAAATCAACTACATCTTTAAGTGTGCGTACGCCATACACATCTATGCCCTGAACGATAGCCGCTTCATTGGCATTTTCCTTTGGTAGAATAATGCCTCGCATCTTATCCTGACGTGCCTGTATTGCAATGGGCAAAGCCCCTTTGATAGGTCTTATTTCACCATCCAAAGAAAGTTCGCCCATGAGAATGAATGATTCTAACAATGTGGTTTGCATCTGTTCACCGGCTGCAATAATACCTATAGCTATCGGCAGATCGTATGCCGAACCTTCCTTTCGAATATCGGCAGGTGCCAAATTGATGGTAATTTTCTTTCCTGGAATACGAAATCCATTGTTCCGAACAGCCGCTTCCACTCTGCGCTGACTCTCCTTAACAGCGTTATCGGGTAGGCCTACCATATAGAAATTAGAGCCGGGCACCATATTGGTCTCGATGGTAATGCGAATAGCATTTACACCATGCACAGCCGAGCCATACGTTTTTATCATCATGCTTCAGGTTGACTTGAGTATGCAAAAATAAACAAAGTGTCGGACTATGCCTTTAAAAAGCTAATAAATCAATCGGTTAATGTTTAGATGATGGCAATGCAAACAGCCTCATCGGCATTAGCCGATCCGCTCAAACAGGTAGGTACCTCTTTACAAATACGTTCAAGATGGATATAACTTTTACCTTGAGTTAGCGCCATATCATATATCTGTCGAATCATGATTGAATCTTGCCGATGAGGCTGTGCAAAAAGAACCTCCTGAGATAAAAAATGAAAGAAATAAAGAAGGAATAACCCTGTTTCATGTGGCAAAATCTTAACTTAGTAAGCAACTTAACTTCATATAAAAAGTAAAATAAATAAAATATCAATGACATGGAAACAAAAGAAGAAATTGTAAGTGATTGGTTACCCCGCTACACAGACACGCCGACTGACCAATTTGGGCATTATATTCTACTTACAAATTTTAATCATTATCTGACCCTCTTCTCTGAGAAATATAATAAGCCGATTATGGGTATGGATAAACCCATGCAAACGGTCACGCATGAAAATATTACACTAATAAATTTCGGTATGGGAAGCGCTATGGCGGCTACCATTATGGATCTCCTAAGTGCTATTATGCCTAAGGCCGTATTATTTTTAGGGAAATGTGGCGGTTTAAAAAAGAAAACCCTTGTCGGCGATCTCATTTTACCTATTGCCGCTATAAGAGGAGAAGGTACAAGCAATGACTATTTACCGCCTGAAGTGCCTGCGCTTCCTTCTTTTCGTTTGCAAATGGCCGTCTCCAGTGTGATTAGGAAATATGCCTGCGACTACTGGACTGGTACTGTTTACACCACCAATCGCAGAGTATGGGAACACGATGATACATTTAAACAGTATCTGAGAAAGATTCGATCTATGGCTATTGATATGGAAACAGCAACTATCTTCACTACCGGATTTTCAAACGGTATTCCGCGAGGCGCCTTACTATTGGTATCTGATAATCCAATGGTACCTGAAGGTATCAAAACCTCTGAAAGCGACAAAGGCGTGACAGATCATTTCGTAAAGCAACATCTCAATATAGGCATAGATGCACTCATTGAACTAAGAGATTCGGGCGAGTCTGTAAAGCATCTGCGATTTGATGACCCTTTTCAACCGTAGTGAGGAAACACCTGTATAATAGCAATCTATTTTATCAGATTCAATATTATATAATCTGACATCAGCATACCTTCAAGTGTCAGGCGAAGAGCATTAGAGTCGTCGTAAAACCATTGCTTAGACATATCTTTCGAGCGCTTAATCAATGTTTCATAAGCCTGTTCGCCAAACAACAAAGCGTCTTTTTTCTTAATCCCATCGGCCCGACGTAATGAGATCATCACAAATTCGATCCACTTATCTGTCTCGTTTAGCGTTTCCATCTCAAACCAACCTCCGCCTTCATTGACACCCTTAATATATTGAACATTATTGGCAACATTCCATCGGCGCTGTGAATACCCATCATAAGAATGGGCAGAAGGTCCGATGCCAATATAGGCTAAGCCTGTCCAGTATGATGAATTATGACGCGACTGATAGTCCGGCTGTGCAAAGTTGGAAATCTCATAATGCACAAATCCGGCATGACTCAATAAATCAGACATTACCTTGAAATGCCGGGCAATATGCTCCTCGACCGGAGGCAATGTTTTTTTTCTGCGTATCAAATGATGTAATGGCGTATGCTCTTCAATCGTCAATGCATAGGCTGAAATATGCGGCACTTGATATAAAATTAATCGTTGCAGATTATCTATCCAAATTGCATCTGTCAATGTCGGTATGCCATAGATTAAATCAATGGAAAGATTTGCAAAACCAATATCCTGTGCACGTTTAATCGCATATTCTGCATCCTTAGCTGAATGAATACGATTCATATATTTTAAATCTGAATCATGAAACGACTGTACACCTATACTTAATCTATTGACAGGTGTGTTACGCAACTCTTTTAATCTTTGAGATGTCAAATCATCCGGGTTCGCTTCAAGCGTAATCTCTGCATCCGGCGATATATCGTAAAAATGAAAAATATGATCAAATAATGACATGAGTTCGTTGTGCTGCAATAATGAGGGTGTACCGCCTCCAAAATATATTGATTGAATTCGACTTGTTGCTTCCGGGCTACGTGATTCAAGCTCAAGCAGTATGGCTTTCAATACCGCCGGCTTGGTGCGCAAAGAGGTAGAGAAATGAAAATCACAATAATAACAAGCTCTTCGGCAAAACGGAATATGTAAATAGAGTGCACTCATTCGTTATGACTGCAAGATAACATCATTAATTAACAGGCCAAAGTTACAAATCAAGGTCATCATACGAATGTATATAAGTAGTACGCACGTGCGTACGTATTAATAACAAAAAAGGAAGAAGTTTGAAATAGCCACATCGGGTTTTATCAACAAATTATTTACAAGAACGGATAATGTTAAAAAGATACGCGGATAGTTAATAAGTTCAAATCATAAATCTCATTTGGTTTATTTTAATTTGTAGAGTTCAATTTGAGTAAACGGAATATTTCATAAAATATAGATATGGAACCAATCGCAATTAACGAGAAAAAAGTGGAAAAAAAAGCAGCACGCACCTTTGCGTATGAAGAAGTGTTTAAGGCCAGTCTAGCTTATTTTGACGGCGACGACTTGGCGGCGACGACCTGGATGAACAAATACGCCATGAAAGATAAAGACGGGCGTTTTGTTGAACTCTCCCCCACCGATATGCAAAAACGTATGGCGCGCGAGTTCGCACGTATTGAAGAAAAATATAAAGAGGAATCTCCTGTTAAGGAAAGTATCATGTACATGTCTAAATATGGTCAGAGCAGACCATTCTTAGATGAAAAAAAGATTGTAAGCTACATGCAAGACTTCAAGTATGTAGTGCCTCAAGGAAGTGTTATGTCTTCATTAGGTAATCCATACGTGATTGCATCTCTTTCCAACTGTATTGTACTACCTGAGATATATGATTCTTACGGCGGTATTTTTTATACCGACCAACAAATGGCACAGCTTTTCAAACGTCGTTGCGGCGTAGGAATAGACATTTCTACCATCCGCCCATCCGGTATGCATGTTTCAAATGCTGCCGGCACCACAACAGGCGCCGTATCTTTTATGGATCGTTTTTCCAATACAACCAGAGAAGTTGCTCAAAATGGCCGGCGTGGGGCATTGATGATTACGATGGATATTGCACATCCGGATGTAGAAAATTTTGTAACCATTAAACAAGATTTATCTCGTGTTACTGGGGCTAATATATCTGTACGTATCAGTGATGAATTTATGCAGGCTGTTGCCAACGATACCGAATACACACACCGTTGGCCTATCGATTCGCCTACACCACAATATTCTAAAACCATCAAAGCCCGTGAGCTTTGGGATACCATCATTAAATGTGCGCATAATACCGCCGAGCCTGGTTTAATTTTCTGGGATAGACAACATTATTATTCCACATCTTCTGTATATCCCGGATTTCGCAATGTTTCTACCAATCCCTGCTCTGAAATTGCAATGCAGGGTGGTGATAGTTGCAGACTCATTGCCGTTAATCTTTATAGCTTTGTAGATTATCCCTTTACACAAAAAGCAAAATTCAATTACAAAAAATTCTATGAAGTGACATACGAAAGTCAGCGACTCATGGATGATTTAGTTGATTTGGAATTAGAGGCTATTGAACGCATTTTAAATAAAATTGACAGCGATCCCGAACCGGATTATATTAAAGAAGTAGAGCGCAATACCTGGCAGCTACTTTACGATGCCGGCTCTAAAGGTCGTCGTACCGGACTTGGTTTTACAGCTTTGGGCGATACATTGGCTGCCATGAATCTTACTTTCGATTCAGCCGATGCCCTTTTGGCCATTGAAGAGATAATGAAAACAAAATGCCGTGCAGAATTTGACAGTTCAATTGACATGGCTATAGAACGCGGTCGTTTCGAAGCGTTTGACACAAAGATTGAAAATACATCTGAGTTTGTTCAGATGCTGCAAACCGAAATGCCGGATGTATATGAGCGCATGATGCAACATGGCAGACGCAATATCTCAATCAGCACTGTTGCACCGACCGGCACAATCAGCCTGTTAACCCAAACATCATCCGGTATTGAGCCTGTGTTCATGCTCTCATACAAACGCAGACGCAAAGTAAATCACCAGGATAAACAAGCTAGAGTGGACTTCGTGGACGATATGGGCGACAAGTGGGAAGAGTTTATAGTATATCATCCTAAACTAAAAAAATGGATGGAAATTACCGGTGAGAAGGATATATCCAAGAGCCCTTACTCCGGCTCTACAGCTCCAGAAATTGATTGGGTTAAGCGGGTTGAGATTCAAGCCATTGTTCAAAAATATACAACACATTCCATTAGCTCTACCATCAATCTTTCCGGCGAAACACCGGCTGAAATGGTAAGTCAGATTTATCTTGAAGCTTGGCAAAAAGGATTAAAAGGTATTACCGTATATCGTGATGGCTCTCGTTCAGGTGTATTGGTAGCCGCCGAAACTAAACCTAAATCAAACGAAATCATTGAAACAAAAGCGCCTAAGCGTCCTAAAGTACTTGAAGCTTCCATCGTGCGTTTTATGAATCATGATGAGCGTTGGATTGCCGTTGTTGGTACACTTTACGGCAAACCTTATGAGATCTTTACCGGTAAAGCCAAGGATGCTTTCAGCTTACCTGAATGGGTTAATAATGGATGGGTCATCAAAAGTATCTCCGATGATGGTAAGAAGCGTTATGATTTCCAATACATGGATAAAGACGGGTATCGTACCACCATTGAAGGATTGTCTCGTTCATTCGACAAAGAGTTTTGGAACTATGCTAAGTTGATATCCGGCGTATTACGTCATGGTATGCCTATTCCACATGTTGTAAACCTTATTCAAAATCTGCATTTATACAATGATAGTATCAATACATGGAAATCCGGTGTTGAACGTGCCTTGAAGATGTTCATCCCCGATGGTACCATTGCCGTTGACCACAGATGTAATGAATGCGGCAGCTCCGATGGCCTTATTTACGAAGAAGGCTGCGTCAAATGTAAGAATTGCGGCAATTCCAAATGCGGTTAATCGCCGTAACTATCCAAAAATAAAGATATCATATACCCTCAGAACAATTTTCTCAGGTAGGTGATGCTTTTAATAAAAGACGTAACTTTGTATGCTAAATAAAAACACAAAGCTATGGCAGCAGAAACCTATGAAGAGCTACTAAAACAAACTGCAGAAAATAACGAACAATACGTGGTGATGACGGCTGAAAACCGCGCACTAATACGTAACCTGCCTGCTGTTTTAGGTTCGCGTTTTGTAGATACAGGTATCACCGAACAATGTCTGATTGGCGCAGCAGCAGGATTAGCCCTACGCGGTAGAATACCTGTTGTACATGCATTAGCCTCTTTCCTCACCATGCGTGCATTTGAATTTGTTCGCACTGATGTGGGGATATCGGGATTACCTGTTAAGCTCACCGGCTTTGTACCGGGCTTTCTATCTGATGGCAACGGCCCCACTCACCAAGCTATTGAAGATGTGTCATTGATGCGTGGTATCCCCGGCATGCAAGTATATTGCCCGGCCGACAATGACGATATGCTGAAAATGTTACCGCATATATGGTCTAACAACTCTCCCACTTATATCAGAGCCAATACCAGACCCACATCATATAGCCACGCGCCATACGAATCTGGCAAAGCTGAAGTAATTGCTAGAGGAAAAGACGTAACCATCTTGGTTTACGGTATGTTGTTTGAACAAGCACTGGAAGCACGTGCTCTGCTGATGCAAGAAGGCCTTGACGTCGGTTTTGCCAATATGCGCAGCCTATCACCCATAGATGAAGACTATTTGATAAATGTTTCTAAGTCCGGCAGCTTATTGGTAACCATTGAAGATCATTTTCTAACCGGTGGGCTATACTCTATTTTGGCTGAAACCCTTCTGCGTAATCAATTAACGGCAGACGTACTTCCCATGGCCCTAAACCATCGTTGGTTTAAGCCCGGCCTTCTATCTGAAGTTCTTAATTATGAGGGATTTACATCAACACAAATGGCTGAGAAAATCTTAAATAAGCTTGGCAGGAAGACCAAACAAGCCTTTACCTCGCATATAATCTCTGAGAACACTTTTGATGAATAATTTGTCATTATCCAAATAAAGCACTTTTGCCCAACCTAATTCATTCGTGAGCAGATCAAACCCCTTCATGCACGAGCATGATCATTTGCTGACCCGAATAGAAATTGAAAAGGCTATTGTAGCCAACGAACCGATGGTATTATCCACGTTTATTACAAGGCAGGAACCACTGTCGATACCCGCCTTCAAGATGAACTAATTTATTTATTCCAACGTATTACCAACGGAGAGTGCAGATGCTTTATCTATGAAGCTGCTTCACATTGTCGTGTTACTAGGGAGGCGCGCATGCGCTGCATTCAGCTTGAGAAAGAGAAACCCAACTTAGCTACAGCTATACGCCTAACTGGCTTCAACGCACTTATGTCAACCTCTTCTTTTTTTTCAATAAACCCCAGCAGCCATTATTCCGACTATTTAATAATTTTCAGGAAGCTATCAGTTGGCTATACAAAGTTGAAAGGAATTATCATCTCAATAATGACAGCTCAACATTACCTGATCTGTCTTTAGTAAAAGATCGTACGCTTATTAAATGGCTTACTGCCTTGTCGCTTTCTCAATTCTATAGCTAGCGTCTTCAGCATAATCATAATTCCATTTATAAAAGATACCACCATAAAAAACAGGAGACTTAGGTATATTATTCCCCAAGAAATAACCGGTAATACCGGCCTGTACGCCAAATCCTATTTTATGCTGATATTCGACACATGCATTCAAAGACAGCCATTCCTGATCATTCAGATATAAGCCCGTTTGTAAATTATTCATATTCTCAAAACGACCATTGTAAAAAGAACGCCGTGATTGAATAGCAGCCCTAATCCAAAGCATATTAAAAAATTTTGCACCGCCCTCTGCCTGTATCCGCCAATCACCACTATATCCATCTGTACGATAGCAACCTCCAATATCCGAGAAGAAATAATAACGCTCTTTCCATGATCGGCCTATGTGAAACATGGGTACAATACCCCAAGCATCATTGGCTGTACGCAACCCCGTTGGGTTATCAAATGTACCGGTTTTCATCTCGCCAAATAAAGAGACTGCCATCACCCATTTCTTATGATAAAATTTATATTTCACACCGGCTTCAAGATTGCCTAATCCGGTAAGCGAACCTCTTTTAAGCGTATCTGTAAAATTGGATTCGGGATTATACTCGTAATTATTTGTAGATACAATGTGTATGGGTAACATAATAAAGATGGTGAGTTTATCTATTGGCCCATACTCAGCATTAAATCGAAAAGCCATGCGGCTAACAGGTCGAAGCAAGGAGCTTCTGTTCATTGTATCATTCATGACTTGCAATGAGCTATATGACTGATATTGAAAAATGCCACTTAAAAATCCACCGCCGCTTCTAGGTGTAAACGGGCCAGCAAACTGAGCATGTAAACTCAACTCTGATAAGCAAAGAATACATAAGATAACATATAGCGAGCAAGTATTATGACGAGTCATACCAGTTAATCTATGCACAAACCTACATAAAATTTGTCGGTAAGCGATTTGTCCCGAAAGGATAGATTGGAATGAACTAATTGAAATACTCAAAAAAGCTGAAAAAAGAAATTAAGAAAAAAGCTACCGGAGGTTAGTTCATTCCGATAGCCTTTGGTTACAGATGATTAGAAACTTGATTAACACAAAATTAAGACAAAAAAAGTAGAAGATTTACTGTGTAAACTACTGAATTTTATACGTATTACTACGTATTTTTAAGCTGCTAAAGTTTTGTTTTAAATAATAGGCGGAATAATGCCCAACTGGAAAATACAACCGAGACACCAAATAAGAATCTGCCAAACATTGATTCTGGATCAAATACTATGAGAATGGTAGCGCATACAATCATAAATCCAAGAATCATGACTAAGGAAATACGCTGACTAAAATCTTTGGCCGGTCCGAAGAGGGCTGATTTGTCTTTGAGATTAATCTCATGTATCAATTTTCCTTCTTTAATACGATATAATATTTCATTAATTTCTTCCGGGAATTCACGAATTAACTTCCCATAACTTTGAATGGTATCAAACAGTTCGCCGGCTATACGTTTAATCGAATATTTTTGTTTAACGAGATCTTCGGCATAAGGTTTAATAATTGTACTGAGCGAAATATTCGGATCAAGACGACTACCGAATTTCTCAATACTGGCCAACGTTTTAAGCAATAAATAAATACTGGATGGAATACGCAGTTCATGGCGAATAACGATCTGCACACATTCATTAAGAATAAGCGAAAAATCCAGCTTCTCGTATGGTATCGGCTCATATTTATTAAGCATATCCTGAATAGAAAATTGCAAATCATCCATTTCGGGATAATACTTCTTTCCGCATAAGAGAATGAGCGATTCCGTAATCATTTTGGCATTCTGAGTAGCCATACCCAACGTAAAACCGGCCAAAAAATTCATTTCTCTTGGCCTTAATACGCCCACCATGCCAAAATCTATCAATGCTATAACATTCCCGGGCTGAATAAAGATATTTCCTGCATGTGGATCGCCGTGAAAGAAGCCATGTTTAAGAATCATCTTCAAGATGATATGCGTACCATTCTCTGCTATAATCTTCGTATCCATACCGGCTGCTTGCATCTCCTCCGTGTGGTCCGGATTTATCCCTTCCAAATATTCAAGCACGAGCAAGTGCTTTGTCGAGAGAGATCTATATACTTTAGGAATGCGACAGGGCGGATAATCTATAAACATATCATAGAACCTCTGTGCATTCGACGCCTCAGTAAAATAATCCATCTCCGACATGATAATCACACCAAACTCTTCTACAAAACCTTCAATATCAATGGCCGCCAAGCCCGGATATGCTCTAACCAACTTGCGAGCTAAATAGCGCATAAGATACAGATCAGACTTAATCTTTGTTTCAATATTAGGTCTTTGGATCTTAATAATAACAGGAGACCCGTCCTTGAGTACCGCTTTATAAACCTGACCAATTGAGGCAGAACCAATACATACGGGATCAAAGCTTTCAAAAAAATTACTAATCGGGCCTCTTAGCTCTTTTTCTATTAGCTCTATGGCCAACTCGTCGCTCAACGGCTGTGCTCGACTTTGAAGTTTTTTAAATTCCAAGCGCAGCGGCTCATTAATCATATCAGGACGATCAGCCAATATTTGACCAAATTTTACAAATGTAGGTCCAAGATCTTCAAGTATAATACGAATACGCTCGGGTGTACTGCGCATCACACCCTGATGAAAATATTTAGCCGGCACAAAACGACGTAGGAACCGTTTCGTTCCCATCCACTCTATAATACCATTCTTAATAAGGATAGAGATTATTTGCAATGCTCTGATAACCTGCAAATAGTAAAGTCTATATTCCCAAATTCGCCAAATCATTTATCGGGATTATTTTTCTTAATTTCTTCAGTCAGTTTCTCTATCGCCTCTTTTAATGTGTCAATATCAGCCTTAGTCGGTATTTGTTGGTTTGAAAGAGCGCCACTGATTATCTCTTTCATATCCATACGGTGTTTCATATCTTCCAAATACTGGTAAAGCTTTTGAGCCACCGATTCCATCATGGCAGGGTCGTTGCGATATTGCTCCAAAAAAGAGGAAACCTCTTTTACAAAAACTTCGCGGTCCATTAAGCTAAGCGTTAGTCCAAACTGAACGAGATTTTGAATGATGCCAGCCATAGAGTATAATTTTCTCAAAAATAATCACTTTATTAGAATTAGCATGTTTTGCTCAAAAGGTTTTCGATAATGTCTAAGACATGCAGGTAAACGTACCATGAAAAGAAGTTTGAGAATCACCATTTGGTATAGATGGAATTATTCTTTATGGTATTTACAATTCACGATGTAAATATATAAGAAGTAATATACATTACCTTTCTTAAGTTCATTAATTGTTACTTGGGTCGTAGGTAAAATTAAAAACTAGTGTACACAATCTGTCGCTAGAATTGTATAATGCATGTAATTAATCAGCAAGGGGCGAATTATAGGTTTTTCCAGTCTGGATTTCTTTTCTCAAGAAAAGCTTGTATTCCTTCATTGGCATCGTGTGTAGTCATAAGCTGACGCGTATAATAGGCTTCAAGCTGTGGGAGAAAATTATTTAGCACATGATGGAATTTAATTCTGGCTGCTTTGGTGGCAAATCGTAGAGAAGAAGCACTTTTGGGAAGGATATATTTCTCAATCCATTCGTTTGTGCCAATATTCAAAGCTTCTTTATCTTCAAAGATATGGTTTATCAAACCCATTTGAAGGGCTTCTGTAGCATCCATTGTTCGGCCAGTCAGCAATAATTCTTCTGCACGTGCCAACCCGATTTTTTCCGGCAGAATAATGGAGGCTGGAGGAGGGAACACACCCAGTACAATCTCCGGCTGCCCAAGTTTGGCTGTTTTATCAGCAAAAAGGAAATTACAGATTAATGCTAGTTCGAGCCCGCCACCCAAGCATTGACCGGAGATCTTGGCCAATGTTGGCACCTGCATTTCAACTAATGTCAGAAAGATTTTATGAAAAGTCTGAAGCATAACCGGCGCTAGATCTTGAGTATGCTCCTCCACGCTGGCGCCGAAAGAGAAATGTTTTCCCTCTCCCTGAAACGTGATAAGCTTGATGTTGTTTTGTTTTTGAATCTGCTGTAAACAGTCCAAAATTTCGAGCATCATAACATTATCCAATACGTTACCTTTTCCGTCATTGAGCAAGATATGAGCAATGCTATCGTTATAGGAATAGGATAAAACAATCTTTTCCATAATCAATTATGTTTTTTGTGTTGTCTTAGGCTTTTTCTGTTTTGAACTGAGGCGAAATAGTTTGATGCATAGCCTCATTCCACTCTTTCCCTTCGGCTAGTAACAGACGAAGTTTGATGAAATCAATCTCACGGTCGTTCTTTGAGCCATAGTTAAAGGCTCTGAATCCGGCCTTAGCTTCTGTCATCATATTCAAAGCCAACCATTCTCTGCTGCTTTCTTTGTTTTTATCCCAATGTTCTAATTTCTTCTTTCTTACTTCAGAAAGTGTTTTATTGGTACAATTGGGGAATGTATGGAGCAACTTCGCAATTAATTTATTGACCGCATCATCCAATTTCGACAGATCCACTTCCGCTTTGGCCATCAAGGCTTTTGCTTGGGCTAATTCTTCACCGGTTTTCATGGAGCCGAAGATAGGTTTCCCGTACTCGTCAGCATATTTATCAAGCACAACCAATGGATTGGGAATAAATTTCCCATCTAGTTTCAGAACGGGTGCGATATCTGTAATCAGGCCTAAATGGAATGCCTGATGAGCCGTCCAAGGTTCGCAAAGCGTTAAAGAGTTCATAGCGCGCTCAATACCTATAAACAGATGCAGAAAATCGGTAGCGCCACCAATAGCGGCACTGCCGTGTTTAGGGCCTGCCTGTCCAAATCTAGCCATATCTGAAGAAACAGTAAAATCGGCAGCCATGCCAATCTCTTGCCCACCTCCGATACGCATACCGTTTACTCTACAAACAACCGGTTTTTCGCATTTAAGAATAGCCGAAACCATATCATTGAATAGGCGCATGTACTGTGAATATTCTTGCGGATTACCGGCATAATATTCTGCATATTCTTTTGTATTACCTCCCGTACAGAAAGCCTTATCGCCCACTGCGGTAAAGACAACCGCTACTACGCTTCTGTCATTGGAAGCTTCACCAAATGCTAAAATAATCTCTTTGACAGCCTTTGTTGTATAAGAGTTGTACTGATTAGGATTATTCAGAATAATCCAGGCATTATACAACCCGTTAACGGGTGTACCGTCGGTATTGAGACAAGGTCTCTTCTCAAATAAAATCTCGGTATAATTATACCCTTCAACAAGATTGTGATTGTTTAATGCTTCCATAGTTGCTATCTAGTTTTATTTTTTAATTAATTAAAATCAGGAACGAGTACTGAGCGCTTATCAAACTTATGAGCCAAGGTGTCGGCAAACACGTCATTAATTTTAGACATTGGAAATATTTGTACAAAATCATTGATTTTTAATTTTCCTGAATCAATCAATGCCACTACTTCCGGGTATAACTCGGGTTTACAACCCCATGTGCCTATAAGTTTTGCATCAAACGCCATCAGATTACTAAGTCTGACATCGGGTTTTGTCATTGTAAAGCCAACAATGCTCAATGTGGATGTAAACGTAATGAGGTTGAAGGCCAACTCCTGTCCTGGAGCTGTGCCGGATATTTCAAAAATTTTCCAACCGTATTTGGGAGCGCCCAGGTTTTGTGCAATAACTTTTACCTGATTCTTAATCTCTTTTATATCCATGCCTTTAGAGTTAAGTGTAGCATCCACGCCATTACGTTTAGCGGCTTCTAATTTTTCATCACTAATGTCGATAGCCAAAACTTTAGCTCCCATAATCTTAGCGATTAAGGCGCCGTACACACCTACTCCACCCACGCCAATGACGATAGCTAAATCACCGGGCTCCAACTCTGATTTTTTTATCACCTGATAAGGTGTAGAGATGGCATCGGCAATTACGGCAAGCTGCTCAAGCGCATATTTTTGTAGAACAGAATCGGGTACAGGACATAAATATTTATGCGGCACCACGATATGGGAGGCAAAACCACCATGAAAATCATTGCCGGGCATCAACTGATTTTGGCAAATATTGCTTCGTCCTTTCTTACATAAGTCGCATTCACCGCAGGGTAAAACAGCAGGAATGATAACATTCTTCCCTTTGAGATGCTCAGGCCCGTCAAGAACGATTCCACTGATTTCATGACCTAATGTAAGGGGTAAGTCTTTTTTTGTACGTACACCGTCATTCCAAAAACTGATATCGGTATGACAGACACCGCAACCGGCCACTTTTACCAATGCTTCATTGGATTGAATAGTCGGCATATCAGAACTGACAAGAGAGAAAGGGGTTTTTAAGGCAGTCATCTGCCATTGATGTATTTTATTCATAGCGCATCAAAATTAGTCGTTTTTTTTGAGCTTCGGATGATATTTGAACACATGCTAAGCATTTATTTTTTTTCGTCTGTAACCTGTATAAGGACTTGTTTTCTCAAGTCGGGAATGGTCTTATGCTATGCCGTTACAGCAGATTGTTTATTCTTTTTCTGGTGGGTTTGCATGGCTATAACCGCAGCGCCATGAGAGACGATAAATTGTGGATGATCCATAATCTCAATCTTCTTATTGAATTTTTCAGCCAGCAATGTTTTTAAATACGGATGATGGGCAATGACACCACCTATCATATAGGTCGGGATACCTGGATCTAAGCGCATTTTTGCAACCTTGTTGGCGATAGAGATATAAATACCTCTGGCAATATCTTGCAATGACATGCCATCAAAGATCCAGTTCATGATTTCGGTTTTGGCAAATACGGTGCAGAAGCTATTAAGTTCTTTATCGTATGTTGATAAGGATGCCAACCCACTCATCTCGCTGATATTGATATTGGCTCGTTCGGCAATTTCGGAAAGAAAGGAACCGGTGCCGGCGGCACATTTATCATTCATATAGAAATTCAATACATTATTATCCGCATCACAACGGATAACTTTGATATCCTCTCCACCAATGTCAATAATATTTTTCTCTCCGGGATAAGTAAAAGAAACACCTGCCGCAGCGCAGTTTATTTCTGTTTTAACAATATCTGTTTCGGTAAAATGCTTGCGGCCGTAGCCGGTAGCACAGCTGTATTGAACATTAAAGCTGGACGCGATGGCCTGCATGACCTGAATTCGTGTCTGCTTATCGCTGCTAAGTGTAGGAAGGAAATACCTGAAAAGTGTTTTCCCATTTTCATCAATCACACTGAACTTGGTATAAGCAGAACCCAGGTCTATACCTAAGTAGGCCGATACGGATTTTAATTGAGCCGGCAGAATATTTTTGTCAACTATGCCTTTCTCGATTATCTTCTTAGTGATATCGCCTGCAGCACCGGGTACACGGGATAAAATATTTTTGCTTGTCATAGCCTTAACCATATTGGTCATTGCTAAGTTGAGTGTAGTGCGTATATAATGCTTTCTGCCATATTCAACAATCTTTCCATTTAGAAAATCTATTTCTGTAGGACGATTATTTATTAGATCGACAGCCAAAGATGGGAAGTGATCGCCTCCTTTCTTCAGATAGCGCATACATTGACGCAAGAATTCATCGGGGAAGATGATTCTTTCTGCGCGAGCCACTTCAATACCCTCCTGAATGATTTGTTCAATAAGTTCAAGTGTATCTCGGTCTGTCATGGCTTCAGCCATTGTAAGACGGCTTACACCACACAGTGCGCTGAGCGAGGTATTAAGAATGGTCTTTTCCCATATGCGCTTCATCAGCTCAAAGGAAGAGACATCTTTGGTTTCAAGTCCGGCGCCGGTAAGAATTGACGCTAATTCAGCGGCTCTGTCTTTAGCAACATCATTAATACTTCCAATATAATTAGGCGGTGTAAAGAACGTAACTCTTGTTGTATTATGAGATGTGGTATTACCGGCATAGTTTACTACCATACGCAGTGTTCTGTTTTCTCCAAAACCGGCAACGAGCATAAGTTCTGTATCAATGCCATTTTGAACAGAAACAGCTATTGTTTTAGATGTAATGAATGATTCAGCTTTCTTGACAGCATCCGGTGTATGAGTTGTCTTTAAAGCAAAGAATATATAATCGGCATCAAAATCTTTGGCATCTTCTATGCGTGTATAAACATCTTCAAAATGGGCTTTCTCATTGAATACGTTTTCTAAGATAATGCCATCTGTTTTTATCTTCTCAGCCTTGTTTTCGTTGGCTTCACAGAGTGCCACATGACAACCGGCCTGCTGAAGCTTGACGGAAAGTATCATGCCAACAGGACCAAGCCCTATTACCAAGGCGCGTATAGGTTCCGATTTTTTACTCATCCGTTTTCTTTTATTTCTTCCAATTGTTCAATAAATGTTTCAATCTTTGTCATGCTCTGACCTTCACTGAAGAATCGCAGATCACACAAGTCACCTTCTATTACAAGAGACGGCACACCGGTCATTTTTTGTAATTTCTGAGGCATGCCAAACTTGGCATTGGAGTTATTGAAACACGTTTTTGAATCATGAAAAATTATACCATCAATGCTGTACTCTTTAAACCAATCTGTCAGCATCTGCATTTTTATTCGTTCGCTGCGATTAATGAAAATTTCTGTATAGGCACGAGCTGTAGAGTTCCAGGGATCGTTCTCGTCAAACTTATCAAACACCCAACTGCTACAATATGTAGAAGCAACGACTGCGGCACCGTTATCCATAAACAAGTCGCTTAGCATACGCAGCTTTCCCCATATCGGCATGCCTTCCCAAAAGATGCGTGTACGTGCTTTAGGTAAAAAGCCGACATTGTTTTTGACATTATTTCCCAACTCGGCAAGAAGTTGAGTATAATAATCTTTAGCTATCTGAGTACCTCGTAAAACCACAATCGGGCCCATGTGAATTGTGCCGTCAAAGAAACTGAGAGGCGCATTCATTGCTGTTGAAGTTTTTAGCACCTTTTGCCAAAGCAGTGTAGCTTCTTTACTTAAACGTACGGTTTCTTTGAAAGCCTCTTCATTAAATTTTCTTCCGCTTACTTGCTCACAGACAGGAATCATATTCTTAAACTGTTTTACGACAAGGTCAATCTCATCCTGTGTTACTTCGTCAACATAGCGTGGAGGAGTAATACCGATAATAGGGCATTCAAACTCATCGGAAAAAAATTGAAACCAATCCTGCACTTCTCGACATTGGTTGGTATTATAAGCTATTAAATCAGGTTTTGGATGACCTTTCATACCATAGTGTGAAACTAGCGGCGATTCTTTTTTAAGATATGAACCGATATCAGCGGTAGTGTATGAGCAGACATGTCCTGAATAGCCACGTTGAATGGCCTCCGGAATATAATCCATTGCTTTGCGTGTAGCGCCTAATAACGCGCCGTGGTTCTCAGGAAAGAAAACTTCAAATCCGAAAGAGCGCAGCAACTCTGCCGGTCCGACACTGGTACACCAGGCAACTTTTTTCTTGCCGCTTTCAAGGGAGAGAAAATAGTCTCCCATGATTTTCTTCATTGTATCTGTTGCCTTAATCTTATACATCACATTTGTCTTTTTGGGTTCTCCAATTCTATTACAAATACTTCCTCTGAAACAGGAACATGATCACCATATAGATTTTTTAAATGAGCTTTATAGCGCTCTAATACATTCTTAGGCGCTACTTTCATTGAAGGTGTTAACGTATTCGATTCTAAGGAAAGTTCATCACGAATCAGCGCGGCAAAACGTGCCTTTGAAAATTTCTGACCAATGCTGTCATTGGCTTTAAGCAAACAACCATGCAAGCAGCGGGTTAATTCATGAAGCGATCGAGGGCAAAAGCATCCTTCATCGGGCGTAGCCTGATAGTCGGGCCTCTCAAGTAGTTTTGTATTTGGGAAAATTAAAGCGACAGGGTATTCTTCACCACTACCTGCCACCACTACATATTGTACGTAATGGCATGTACGTTCAATGGCTTTCTCCAAATCAGTGGGAATAACCTTTTCGCCGTTTGAAAGTTTAAATATGCGATCCTTACGTGCTATCAGTCGTAATCCGTCAGGTGTAATTTCACCTACATCACCGGTCCTGTACCAGCCATCATCAGTGAATGCTTGTGCATTGGCTTCGGGATTATTAAAATAACTCACCATAATATTTGGTCCTTGCACCTGAATTTCATCATCATCGGCAATACGGATGCTGATACCGGGGATAGGTTTACCAACAAGGCCTGATATGCGTTTTAACCGAGGATCTGTGAGGGTGCAGCAAGGAGAGGTTTCTGTCAATCCCCAACCTTCTATAACGGGTATATTTCGTTTTTCAAACTCGTTTGAAAGCTTTTCCGGTAGCGCTGCTGCTGCCGTAAATACAAAGCGCAATCCTGAATTAAAAAACATCTTCTCGGCTTCGGGGCTTGTCATAGCCAGTTCAAACAGTGACTGATACACTTTGGGAACACTGAAGAAAACAGTAGGCTTCACTTTTCTCCAGTTCTCAAAGATCTGATTTACATCTTTCCCGTAGCTGCTCTCCAAATAAAACGGAGCGCCGTTGTATAAAGCAGAGAAAAGTTCAAAGATACCGCCAAAGCTATGGTGCCAAGGCAAGTATGCCAAGAAACGATCAGTAGGTGTAATGTTTAAGATATTTTCTAACGCCGCTTGCTGAGATAAGATATTCTTATGCGTGAGTTGTACGCATTTGGGAACACCCATTGTGCCGGAGGTGTACATATTTAGACAAATGGTATCGGCCGGTGTATGGATATCAAGATGGAAACTTTGATCCTTTCGTGGTTTTAATAATTCAGAGAAAGGATGAATATTTGAGATTCTGGGATGTGATATGTCTTCAAAAGTCCAAATACGTTTAAGATGCAAATCATCTTCCAACTGCTCATTTTGTGTTTGTCCGGCAATAATCAGATAGGCGGCATCAGAGTGTTTGATAAGTAAAGCTGCTGTTTCTTTTTTAAAATTGGCAAAGATGGGTACGGCAATACCTCCCGACGCCATAATAGCCAGCTCAGCCTCAAGCATATGCAGGCAATTACGTGAGAAGATTACTATCTTTTCACCTTTCTGAAAGCCGGATGACTGCAAGTTGGCAGCAATGTTTAAAATATTATTATAGAAATCTTTCCACGTAATACCCTGATATGTGCCGGATTCATCTTTCTCAAAAAACACCTGTTTCTCGGCAAACTGCTTAGCGTTCCTTTCCAGCATAGTACCTAAGTTTGGAACTATCTGGCC
The DNA here is from genome assembly GCA_026936045.1 of Flavobacteriales bacterium. Classification (GTDB taxonomy): domain Bacteria; phylum Bacteroidota; class Bacteroidia; order CAIKAF01; family CAIKAF01; genus BA4. Next base: position 4,594 of record JAIXKU010000215.1, on the reverse strand, counting down.
TAATGTAATATCAGATTTGATAACTTGCACGCGCTATTTACGTATTATAAATTTACCCTGATATATATTCCCTTTATGATTCGTAATGGTGTATATATATAATCCATTTGGCAAATGAGTTGTTGAGAGACTAATAGTTTCACTTTGTGAAATGGTATGTATTACCTGACGACCGGAAAGGTCATAAATGACGATAATACATGGTTCATTTGCAGAAAGGCCATAAGGAATGCTTATTTGAATTAAAGAAGAAGCCGGATTGGGGAAAACCACCGGTTGTATATTTGCTGTTTCTTCTTCTTCAGCGCTCATGGGCACTTTAATCACAAAATGTTCTGTTGATCTGATATAATTATTGGCATCGGCATGAACGCTGCAAAGCGGATAAGTTACATCGTTGGAGTAATACAGATAATTATTGGACGTATCACGCGTAAATTCCATGCTGTAAAGTGGGATGCTATTAAGAACTGCAAATATGCTATCCACTTTTATGACATGTTCATGAAACCTTATGAAATTAAAGGTGCCGGATGGAATAGTAAGACTGCCAAAGGCATCCACGGTGATCGTTTTGGTAACATTACACCTATAGAGTGTATCATAATCAGCCGTATTTTTATTCATCCATAATTCCCAATTGCTGGTATTATTATAAGAATCACCATACGTGGCCGGTGCCGGGATTAAAAGTTCCTGTGGTGTATAATAAACATTTACGTCGGCAAAAGTACCTTGTTCGGCCAAAAATCCTTCCACCCAAAAACCGGTCATGTCGCGTCGCCAAAACATATATCCGTTATTCATACCTTGTGAACCAACCGGTGCGCCACCATACAATGATCCATACATTATAGCCGGGCCGTAGGTATAATGTGTAGATGCCGGGAAAGCACCGGCATAAGCCGTATGAATGGTGCTGTCATAGGTAGGCACTTTGGGGTAATGACTGGCCAGCATGCTGTAATCCCAAGCTTGCGCTAATGGCCCGGGTGTGCCGAGTAGCACTTGTGTAGAGGTGTCGTTATCTACAATATAAGTAAAACCGGATTCGGGCAGGTCATTCTCTGTAATGGTTATCTGAGCAAAGACAGAACAACTCATCATAGCTAACATTTCAAGTGTGGAGAGGTACTTTTTCATATATTAATTATTAATTAGCTACTACTTCTTTCTTCTCATTGATCTTATAATATCTGAATCCACCCCATAAAGCAGCGCCAAGTGCACCGGCATAAATAGCATCCGGATGCGAGTGTATTTCGAATTTCTTACCTGTTTCAGCCAATTGTTCTTCTATGGCTTGTATCATACCTTTATTTAAAGCCATACCACCGGTAAGCATAATAGGCGATTCGGCCTTAAGGGAGGTAAGAAGTTTAATGATACGGGAAGCGATAGAGATATGAATACCTTTGATAATATTAGGTGTTGTAATACCTCTTGACACCATATTAATAACGTCCGTTTCTGCTAATACCGCACAAATACCGGATGATACCTCCGGGTTTTCTGAAGTAAGAGAAACATCACCTACTTCTTCAAGAGAAAGGCCTAGGTAGCGAGAAATATTTTCAATAAACTGTCCTGAACCCGAAGCGCACTGGCCGGTCATTTTGTAGTCCTGCACTTTTGAATCATTAGATACTTTGATGGCGCGTACGTAGAGCGCACCCATATCCACTACGGTTTTAGCTTCAGGATATAGGAAGTGTCCGCCTTTGGCATGTGTTGTCATACCGTAGAAATGCCCTTTCTTGCGTTTTATTAAATCCCCTTCACCGGTAGAAGCTAGATAAGCGATATCTTCGTAAGAAATATTTAGTTTCTTATACATTGCTAATAACATTTCATCAGCCACAGCCGATGGATCACGCTTACGGATTTTTTCTGTTGCTTTATATAAAATCTCGGGATTTTCAGCAGTATATTTTACCAATACTAACTTGATAAAGTTACTGCCAACGTCTATACCTGCCGTATAAATAGATTTGCTCATAATTGATGTATTAAACGATTACTTTATGTTCTGCTGTGTCAATATTTCTTCTTTAATGTTAATGTTACGATTACTCAGGGAAGTCTGTATTTCTTTAAAAGCTTGAGGATCAGCGCCGACATATTCGGGGGGGCAAATACCTTTTCGATTAAAGATACCTTTAAGTATCAAGCGGGCTGTTGCCGAACATGTGAATCCGGTTGTTCGAGCCATAGAAGTAAGATTTTGTTTCTTATCATACGTATCATGCAGCGTATAACAAACGATACGGCTTTCTCCATTAGCTGCTTCACCTTTCATCGTTACGCGCATGATTGTAAAATCTTCTTCGTTGGGCTTAAGTTTCCAGTTGGAAAAAAGAAGGCTGGATGCGAATTGTAAAGGAGAAACAGTTGAATGATTAACTGAGATCTCTTCTTTTTCAAAGAATCCGATTGAGCGAAAAACCTTCATGAGTGCTGCGTGACCGGGATAACGGAGTGTTTTTTCCTTCATGTCTGGTACGTGCGAAAGTGTGTGTGCCAATGAACGCAAGCCGTCGGTATTAAATGACTCTAATGTATCAACACCGTCAATTTGTACAAGCTCGATATCGGATAATGCGTCTCTTACTATTTGCTTTCCATTTTCAATATATCGAGCAGGGCGGGTATATTCCTCTATTACATCTGCTGGCGAGAAGACAGCTTTGTATTCAAATGGCCATTCCCTTACTTTGGGCAAACCGCCTACCAAGCATTCGTAACTCTGCATTTTCATCTGGATATCCTGATACCCGGCCCACATATTACACAAGCCGGGCGCAACACCGCAATCCACTATGACAGTTACATTCTTTTCCTTGGCCATTTGATCGAGTAGAAAAGGATTTTCAGGAAAGAAAGAAATATCAACGATATTTTTCCCGGCGCTGATGACCGTTTTTAGAGTGTTGAATCCCATAAATCCCGGAACAGCGATTATTACAAGATCATAAGGCTGGACGGCATTTTGCAGCCTGTTGTCATCATTAGCATCTAAAACAAGTGTTTTTACGCCATAGGCTTGATTTAATAAATCTAGCGCATGCTCATTACGGTCGGCGCAGGTAACGTCATATTCCTGAAATAAATCAGCAGTAATGGCTTTACCTATTAATCCCGCACCGAGTATGAGAATGCTTTGAGGCATAATTAATCTTGCTCTACATTTTTAGCCTGCTTACTGTTTGGTAATGCAGTATTGATATTTTGACGTGCAAAGAGAGCACCGCCTAATGCGCCCATAAAGATTGAATCGGCATCAATATTAATCTTTATTTGATCGCCGTAGTTTTCTCTAACCAATTCAGCAAGGTATTTGATAATAGCGGGATTTCTAGCTACGCCACCGGTGAATGTAAACTCGTTAAAAGCACCACCTGAACGGGCTATCAACGACATAGCACGCATGATGATTGACTTATGCAATCCGCCAAGAATATCTTCGCGTTTTTCACCTAAGTTAGTTAATTCACGCAATTCAGCACCGGCAAAAACCGTACAGGTAGAACAGATGTTTACTTCTTTCTCAGCTTTCATAGCCATTGGGCCAAGTTCATTCAACGAGATACTCATCTCGTCGGCTATGTATCCAAGATATCTTCCACAACCGGCTGCACAACGGTCATTCATCTGGAAGCTTGTAACCAGTCCATACTGGTCAACCTGAATAGCTTTTGTATCTTGTCCGCCGATATCAAGTACTGTTCTTGTATTTGGGAACACAGCATGCGCACCAAAAGCATGGCAGAGAATTTCTGAGCGGATACATTCCTGAGGAAATGGTAATAAGGCACGTCCATAACCGGTACCTGTCATATTTGCTATGTTGAAATCCATATCAGCGATTTCTTCAATATGTGTACGAAGTGTTTTCTCTACATGATCAAACTCACCTTTTAAGAGATTAAGCTCTGCATCAAAGTTTACGCTCACACCTTCTGCTACGGTATCAGGAAGATTTTCGTATTTCTTTTTAAGTTCCTCCATGGCTTTGTTTACTAGTTCTTTGAAATCGAACAGTACACGTTCATTTTCAGCCGGGCTGATACTCTTATCCCAAACAGTCATTAAAGGTTCAAACAATGCCATCTCAAGCTTAGCCACCTCTTCATTATATTTTTCAGAAACGATATCTCTAAAAAACTGATTTTTTGCTCCGAGGTTATTATAAAGATAATCCTGCTTAATCTTTGGTTTGAACATTTTACGGATATTACGCAGATGTGTAATCATTTCTTCCTGAGTTTGAGCATCTGCAAAATATGTTTTACATGTTTTCAATAATTCATCACCCAGTTTGTCAAGGCGCACTTTAAATTGCTCGTATTGGAACATGCTTTCTAAATCAGAGATATATTTGGCAAAGGCGGGTTTTGCCTGAATTTCTTGTTCCAGTTTCTTTTTAAGAATAGAGAAACGGGCATTATATACAGCTTCGTCTTTTGCAATATCGGCTGCTACTTTATAGTTTGCTCGAGTATTTGTAATCCCTCTTCCAACAATTTGATCATTTTCATCAATGATGACTGCTTTAGAGGTTGTAGATCCTAGATCAATGCCCAAATAATATTTC
>JAIXKU010000265.1 GCA_026936045.1 Flavobacteriales bacterium | reverse complement strand
TCAATTTGGCAGTGTTTATTTTAATCACTATTGCTGTATTGCTTGCCTTTGTCATCTGGGGATTGGGATATGTGTTGGATGAATTAGGTAGTCAAGTATTGAAGAAATCAAAACACTTAAAAACAGTATTGTTAATTGTATTGGTAAGTATAGGCTCTATGACCTATGCTCAGGAAGATTCCCGAAATATAATAGCAACTCCATCATCCATTGCAGGTACTTCTCCTTTTGCATTTTGGATGATTATAATAGTTATCGGTATTGAAATAGTAGCTATTTTATTTCTACTATATATGATTAATCAGTTTCGTAAAGAGTTGATTCCCGGTGAAGAGGATAGTATTAGTCATGTATTGGAAGAAGCTGGATAAGAAACTTTTTACTAAAGCTGTGCCGGTAGAGCGGGAAGCAGATGTTTTGATGGAGCATGAGTATGATGGTATCAGAGAGTTAGATAATTCATTACCACCCTGGTGGAAGTATGGGTTTTATATAACCATTGGCGCTTCTGTTGTTTACCTGCTCTATTTTCATGTACTGGGAATTGGAAAAGATCCTATTCAAGAATATCAGTATGAGATGGATAAAGCCGCTGCACAATTACTAAAATTTCAAGAAAATGATCCGGGAAAGATTGATGAAAAGAATTTGAGTATGGTAGATGGTGCAGGAATTACAAATGGTGCTAAAATATATAATACGGCATGCTGGCCTTGTCATGGAAAAGAATTAGAGGGTGGAGCAGGGCCTAATTTAACCGATGATTATTGGCTACATAAAGGAGGGTTAACAGATATCTATTTGTCAATTAAACATGGTTATCCTGATAAAGGTATGCAGGCATGGGAGAAGAATTATTCACCTAAAGAAATCTTGCAGATGGCAAGTTATATTAAATCGAAGCAAGGAACTAACCCTCCGGGAGCCAAGGACCCGCAGGGCGATTTGTATGTAGAAGATACAGGAACAAATGAATTGAATCCACCTGAGGCCGTGAATGATTCTATAGCTGAGATTAAAAATAAGTAGGGTAAATGACAGAAGTGAATAAACATATTGACCAAGATAGTTTTCGTGATTCTGTAGCTACTATTACCAAGGAGGGAAATAGAAAATTTATCTATCCCAAAAAACCAAAGGGCAAGTATTACAATCTGCGTACATGGTTTAGTATTGGCTATTTGATTGTCTTCTTTGTTTTACCATTTATTAAAATGGATGGTGAGCCTTTGTTTTTATTTAATGTAATAGAAGAAAATTTATCTATTTGCATGATATTTTGGCCACAGGACTTTTCATTTTGGCCTGGGTATGGTTACGTTTATTGTTTTTATTGTACTGTTTACTGCTGTATTTGGCAGGGTGTTTTGTGGATGGGCTTGTCCTCAAACTATTTTCCTTGAAATGATTTTTAGGAAAATTGAATATTGGATAGATGGGGATCAAACCAAACAAATGATTTTAGCCAAAATGCGGTGGAATGCAGAGAAAATTAGAAAACGATTGATTAAGTTTATTGTGTTTTATACCATCTCATTTATTATAGCCAATTTTTTTCTTTCCTATATAGTAGGTATAGATACCCTGTTACTATGTAGTACATCCGCCATAATATAGGCACATTGCGCCATACTCTTTACTACCATTTCTTCGTGTATTGGTGGCGAGAACAAGGTGTGTGTGGTCTGTCCTTATGGACACTGCTGGGTTGCTAGATAAAATTCAATTCTGTGGCTTATGATTGCCGTGAGAACCTAGAGAAAGCCCGTAAAAAGAGAGGCAAAACAATTGGGGATGGTTGTTCCACATGTATTAAAATATGATGGCACAGGAAATGTTCAAATAGCAGTTGTTGATTTGGGTGATTGCATTGACTTTGCTTGTGTACGCGTGTGTCCTACCGGTATTGATATTCGCAATGGTACTCAATTGGAATGTGTGAATTGCACGGCTTGTATGGATGCTTGTGATGCCATAATGGATAGTATTGGTAAGCCCAGAGGATTAATCAGATTGGCATCTGAAAACTCAATTAGAGATGGAAAGAAACTTGTGATGACTAGACGGATAAAGGTCTATACATTGTTGCTACTATTGTTGATTGGTTTTTTAGGCTTCTTATTAGCCTCTAGAAGCGATGTAGATGCAAGACTAATGCGTACTGCCGGTATGACCTATAATTCATTACCGGATGGGCGAATTAGTAATTTGTATAATTTAAAACTGATAAATAAATCACGCAAGGATATTCCGGTGGATGTTAGGGTTGAAGAATCAAATGCAGAGTTACAAATGATTAGCCTGAATAAGACGATAAAGAAGGAAGATCATACTACACTTCAATTTTTTATTATTCTAAACCGTAATCAAGTTAAGAGTTGGAAAACAGAGATTGAATTGGGATTGTATCAAAACGGAGAAAAATTTAAAACACTAACGGCAAAATTTATTGGCCCTGAAGTGTATGAATAAAAATCTTTTTATGAATTGGGGATATAAATTAATGACAGTTTTTGTTTTATTCGTTTTAGGTATCCTAGTGATGGTTTATAAGGCATCACAATTTAGCAGTGAATTGGTTACAACAGGATATTATGAGAAGGAACTGGTGTATCAAAATCAAATTGATGCCATGAATCGCTCGGCTGCATTAAATGAGGCAGTAACGGTATCTTATAATGGCAAGTATTTGATAGTGAAGTTTCCGGATATGTTTAGAGGAGTAGAGATAGTGGCAGACGTAGAATTGTATTGTCCTTCAGATAAAAGACAAGATCGTCATTTTAGTCAAAAAACCCAGTTTGCCGGGCTTGAATTGGTTGTCACTGACCTACAACCTGCAAAATATTACGTAAACGTAAATTGGTATCAGAATGATGATCACTACTTTGATAAAATTGAATTAATATGGCCTTGATGGCATGGTTAATAAGCGGGTTTATGTTGGGGCTCATGGGTAGCCTGCATTGTGTGGGCATGTGCGGCCCACTGGCTTGTCATTGCCGCTTTCTGCAAAATCGAAGACTTCGCGGCTTTGGGGTAGCTTTTTATATAATGGAGGAAGAGTAATTACGTATATGCTGCTGGGAACTGTGTTAGGTGTTATTGGGTATTCATTTGTATTGATTGGTTATCAAAAATGGTTGTCTATAGGATTAGGGTTTTTATTGCTGGCTTCATTTGCTGCTATGAAATTCTTGTCGGGCAAATTTCGTTTAGGCATAACCGATAGTTTCTTTAAATGGGTAAGACAAAGGATTGGGTCTCTTTTTAGTCATCAACAATGGTGGGCCCTGTTTGCTATTGGATTGTTAAATGGATTATTACCCTGTGGCTTGGTCTATTTGGCTATTGCGCTGTCCCTTGCCGGTAGTACGCCATTACATAGTGCCTTATTAATGGGGGCTTTTGGATTGGGTACCTTACCGTTAATGTGGATGGTGTCTTTTTTCGGAAGCTTTATCCTAGTAAAACAACGGTTGATGTTAAAGAAGGTACTTCCGGTATTAACCTTATTGATGGGGTGTCTTTTGATTTTGCGTGGGCTTGAACTGGGAATTCCATATATCAGCCCAAGTTTCACTGGACAATCACATCATGGACAATATTATTTGTCATGAATAATGGTCATTAAAAAATTAATGGAAAATATTTCTAAATTCATAGACAACTATCAAATGATAAAAAGAGAGCAGACTGGGATCACTTTCTTAGAATGTATGTCATGGTTGCGAATTAGATTTTTTAATGGAGGTTTACATGAAACCAGGCTATCTCATTTGTAGATGCGTATACCGAGCGTTCCATGATAAATAAGGCAGAAGAATTTGTTATAAGATTACGGATTACAAGAGCGTATCCGACAAATTTATAATGAAATAAAATCGCACGAGTCTAAGGGTAAATGGACCGGATAAAGCAATCAGATGCCAATAAGTACAAAATAATGGAAGATCATGCCCATTTACGTACGGCAATGGCTGATATGTCATCTATCTTCCTTGAGTTGAGAATTCGATTTAACCAGTGGATGGAAGATGAAATGCGTGAAATTTAATTCAACATATTTTTTAATTTCTGTTCATTCAGTAGGGTGATTTTGCTACCTTCTACTTTAATCAGGTTTTCACTTTTAAAATCACTTAGGGTTCTAATAAGAGACTCAGTTGCTGTGCCGGCTATATTAGCTAAATCCTCTTGATAAATGAATGGAGCAGGTGGCTTTTCTTCGGCTTTCGTATATTTGTTCGCGCAAAATAATTAGCATTAGCTACTCGTTTACAAGAGAATTATAAGCTGCATTAAGCAACTGAGTTTTTCTGCATATTTTTGTCATCAATTTAATAAAATGATGAGTTGCTTGTATTGAGTTGATTAAATCTCTAAAATCATCTACAGGAATTTCTACAATCACTGAGTCGTCGGCGAGTTTGGCTGTTTCCCGATAGGTACTGTTTTCCAAAAGAGCAGTATAGCCGAAAAATCACCACTTGTAAACAACTGATAGTTAATCCTTTGCCATCATCACTGGTGATAAAAAGTTTTACTTTCCCTCTTTTACAAAGAATAGTTTTTGAGGATGGTTGCCGGTATGATAAATATTTTGTTTTTTCTTGTACAAATTTTCTACCCGGTTGGCTAAGAAATTTTGTAGAGCATGCTCCCCTTTAAAATCTCTCAAAAAATGTTTAATACCATTTTCATCAGAGGTGTATGCATTGCGTAATGATGCAACTTTCTTTAATCTACTTTCAATGGCACTTAGTAGTTCAATGTCTGTAAAAGGCTTGGTGATATAATCATCTGCACCCATCTCCATCCCCTTGCGTAAATCAGCACGTTCACTCTTTGCAGTAAGAAATATGAACGGGATACCTGCTAATTCATGATTTTTATTAACAAGATGAAGCACACCATATCCATCCAATACCGGCATCATAACATCGCAAATAATTAAATCAGGCCTGTTTGCCAGTGCAGCTTCAACACCCAGCTTTCCATTTGCAGCAGTTGTTACTTTATAATCGGCCAAAATAAGAATCTCTGCCGTGTTTTCCCTGATTTCATCGTTGTCTTCAATAAGTAAAATATGTTGCTTCATACTCAAATATAATTAACCGGAATTACAATGTTAAATATAGTGCCTTCGCCAAGATTACTGTTGAATGTGATTTTTCCATTCATTAATTCAAGGTACTTTCCAACAATATGTAATCCTAAACCCGTACCTTGGATGTTTACTGCATTTCTTGCCCTGAAAAACCGTTTGAAAAGACGCTTTTGATCCTGGGCAGCGATTCCAATCCCATAGTCGCGAATAACCACGCTTAATTCTCTTTCTTGTACGGTTGTATTAAGTTCAATTTTTCCTCCCGGATGAGAAAACTTAATTGCGTTGGATAAGAGGTTAATAATAATGTTGCGGAATAAATTTGGGTCTAAATAAACCATTGTTTGCCCTAAATGTTTATATGTGATTTGCTGATTTTGAGTACTCAGCATTTGCATTTCGGTGCATATACCCGAAACCATTTCCTGTACATCAAATGTTGTAGCCTGAGGTTCAATCCTGCCATCGTCAATACGCCCAATAGATAAGAATTCGTTTAAAATACTGGTAAGGTTGTTTACCGAAGATTTAATTCGGGCAATATGTTTATCTCTTTGTGGTTGCTCACCTTCAGTAGTGTATTTTGCTAAAAGGGATGCAGATGATAATATAGTTGAGTGGTGTTCTGAACTCATGTGAAGCCATTGAAACAAATCAGTTTTTAAGTCACTAATTCCTTCTTTATCCAACTCACTGATAACTCATCGTGACGTTTTAATTGCTGTATTATTTCTTTTAATTGTTCAGTTCGCAACTTACCTTCTTCTAGTTCCTCATTAAGCTCTTCCATCTTTTGTTTATCCTGCAAGTTGCTCCTTTGCTGCAGCATTATTTTCTATTTCCCTTTGGGTAATATAATTACGTAAGCACAATAAATTTTTCACCTTCAAATGTGTAATGACTTAAGCTTACTTCAACAGGAATTTCAGTTTTGTCCTTTTAATCCATGAAGCTCACGTCCCATTCCCATAGCTCTGGCGACAATTCATTATTATATTTTTCTCTATACGAATCATGGTGTTTAGAAACCGGTGAGGTATGAAACTTAACTTTCTTTCCTACAGTTCTGAAGGGTGGTGTATCCGAATTCTTTTATTAAGAATCTGTTAACCATCGTTATTATACCCTCTTTGTTGGCTACTAATATACCCATGGATGCATATTGAAAAAGAGCTTCAAATTTTTGGTCATTGGGCTGTGGCATAACCAACAAAGTTAAGGAGATAGATTAATAGATGGATTTAGCATGGAGGCTTCAAAAAGCTTAAATAAATTAAGATGAAGGTATAATTCATTGGAATTTTAATAATGACTTGGGGAAAATATGATATTAGAGCCAAGCCCTTCAACTTTGTTGAAAGGCCTTGTGACCGCGTTAGGAT
>JAIXKU010000228.1 GCA_026936045.1 Flavobacteriales bacterium | reverse complement strand
GTGTTACGGCAAACTTAGTTAATTACGCCTGCGGCGTGGTCAATAATCAAACTAAGATCGGAGAGGAGATTTTGCCGGCGTACGCAATGGCTAAAGTAATTGGAGAAAATTTAAGCGGCCAGAGAACGCCGACCGAAGCCATAACGAAGGCTTTTGCGGCTTTCAAAGTGGAAAATTCATTTTCGCTAACTTGCAAAGCCGAGAGGCTTTGGAGAAAGGAATTGATGGCAGTCATTGGCGTTTGGCTGAATGTCTTCCCGAAAGGAGTGCCGAATGAGAAACTAATGCTTGAAATGTTGAAGTGGTCAATCCGAAGGATTGCAAACTGCAGACAAGGCGTAGGAGAACTCTGGAGAGCCCAGAACGAAGACGGAACTCGTTCTGAAACAACTAACAAAGACAAGGCTCTATCACAAGCTTCTGAATATCGACAATCTCGAAACGAGTTTTCATCCAATTCGAAAAAATTGAACGATGACATTCCATTCTGAGGACAAAAAAGAGGGCCGGCGAGGCCGGCCCTCCTCCTCGCAATAGTGCGAGAAATGACATGGCATATTCCGTGAGAGACATATAGGAGAACGAGACAAAATGAAATTCAATATGAACGAAGAAGAGGTCAAAGCTTCATTTAAAGCCGTAGTGAGTAAGATCGCCGAAAAATATCCCGCCATGGATTACGAAGTTTTCGACGATTTGTTGGAAATCGGTACAAGAGAAATCGAAATCCATTACAAATACAGAAGCTACGAGGACAGAGAATTAATTAAAAGCTCGATCCTATGGACATTAGACATGTTCAACGATAAATATTACCACGTGTTTGGAAAGATTAAAAGGGATGCACAGTGGGAACTCAATAAATGGGTCGAAGAATTGAGCAATGACATTCCGTTCTAAAAATTGAAGGAGAGCCGACCCCACCGGCTCTCCTTCTTGCAATAACGCAAAACTGATGCAGCATATTCTGCAAGGAAATGGCCAAAAGAATGGTCGAGGAGAATGGGAAGAGAGGGATCTACGAAGATCCATCTATTTATTCGTTAGAAGGACCAATTAATCTTAATTGGTCCTGTTTTGACATTACAGATCTGATCAGCGACCACAGAGCTAACGGTACGCTGTTAGCTTATCGTCGCTGATACCTGGAGCTACGCGGGTCTGATAGGTATGTGATGTATTAATGTTAGTTAGGAGTTTAATATGTACGAGATATATGATGATATATGTATGCTATGTGAAGAGCATAGCGACGATATAAATGAATACACTAATAAAATTGGTGAAATATTCATGGTATGTATTGAATGTGCTAACAGTAATGTATTCAAGTGTGCCATGTGTCATACATATGAAATATATGATGACATGAAACTTGAACTATATATTAACGAATATGGTGGGGTTTCATACGGGAAAGATATATGTATTCATTGTATTGATAAAGATAAAGTATCAATACATAATAGACACATATATAACAATGAATACACGAAATGTCCATGTACCATGGACATTGATTTTCGATCAATGGTTTGGCCATACAAAGAAAATGTATTAGCGCATTGCAAGTCCGATGCTGATACAAATGAATTGTTTGGTATCGAAATTGAAGTCGGCACTAAAAGAGCAAATAGAATGTTCTTTAATAATATCGTTAAGGAAAGTGAAGCTTTGATTAAATCCGATGGGATATTAAAGTATGATGTAACAATTGACAATATTAATGAACTTGAGTTAAATAGGTATTGTGGGTTTGAAATAGTTACTAGACCCATGAACTATAAAAACGCAAAACAATTCCTCAAGAGGTTGGCTAAAGGACATCATCCGCTATTGAGGAGTTGGGAAGTCGGAACAACCGGTATTCACATTCATGTGAATAAGAAGTTCTTACGACCAATTGAGATCGGTAAGATCTTGTTGTTCATAAACTCTACAGTTAATAAAGATTTTATCATTGCTATTGCTGGACGGAGTAGTGATAAATACGCGGCATTTACGGATAAGAAGGTAACGGATTACTCCGAAACATCAGAGGATTGTCACTATTACGCTGTCAATGTGTCGAATAAAGATACCGTAGAATTTAGGATATTCAAAGGTTCACTAAACGAACGGAAATTACTAGTATATCTAGATTTCGTTGAGTCACTTATAGAATTTGTCAAAGTGACTCATGTTGGGGGTGCCCCAATAAGTTCGAAAAGAAATCAATTAATATACAGAAATTATATCAATTGGTTAAATAATACCAATAGATCTCAGTATAGAGAATTAAAAGAACGAATAATAGAAGATGATATAAAGAATTTATGCGATGTATAGAACAAAGCGCATCTCGAACGGTACGCTTTGTCTTGTGCATCACATAGGATTTGACCAATGGTGGTCAAACTGGTACAGCAGTTCCTGTATTGAGAAGGTCAAGAAATGACCAAGGAGAAAGATATGGCAAAAACAACAATAGTTCGTACTCAGAAGGAGTACGAAGATATCCCGGAGGAATTCTCCGGGGATATCGGAATTGTGAGCGGAACGTTCACGGTAAATCGGGCGCTTAAAAGCTCCAAAATATTCATCTACGGTGACGCCACCGTGGATGAAATCGGAAAGACCGCGGTCGTAGAAGCGGTCTTCGGTAACGCGACCGTAAGGAAGATAGGCGACCACGCCGAGGTAAGATCCATCCTTGGTGAGTCGACCATCGGGGATGTTTGCGACGCTGCGAAGATCGGAGAAATCTCTGGCTTCGCAATAGTCAGAAGGATTTCCGACATCGCGTATGTGGGGTCGGTAGGCGGATCAGCGATCATAAGGTCGGTTTATGGTCGCGCAATCGTAGGGGACGTTCGCGACAACGCGATCGTCCGGACGGTCGCCGGAATGGCGACAATAAAATCGATACAGGATACCGCATCGGTTCTTACTGTAAAGGGAGCCGCAAAAATAATGATTTAGGTTCGACCAATCGTGGTCGAACCTAAACTCCACGCAGCGATGCGTGGAACAAAGCGTATCTCGAATGGTACGCTTTGTCCTGTGCATCGCATAGGTGATCAATTGCGATCAACTGGTACAGCAGTTCCTGTATTGAGAAGGTCAAGAAATGACCAAGGAGATATTATGAAAAAGAGGAAGAATGACGAAAGTTACGTAGAAATCGAATGTGGGATCTACGTAGAATTCGAAATAGAGTCGGCGATTACGTCGCCGACAGAGGCGTCCGATGAAGACGAGGAGGAGGATAAATAAGTAATCTCAAGTTCCACGCGGCGATGCGTGGAACAAAGCGTATCTCGAATGGTACGCTTTGTCCTGTGCATCGCATAGGTGATCAATTGCGATCAACTGGTACAGCAGTTCCTGTATTGAGAAGGTCAAGAAATGACCAAGGAGATATTATGAAAAAAGTAGCCATATTCACAAGACATTTACTAACGCCCGAACAACGCGCGGGCATCGATAATGATCACTGTGGTGAGATCTATCTCGGAGATCTCGCCAAGAAGAGCGTAACATCCTCGGAAGATGGTGATGAAGTAGTGGAGGAATTTCTCCGCCGAATCGGCAGTGATTCGGTAAAGGTCTACGGAGTCATCCCTACGTTTATGCGGGCAGCTCTGCTAGCCAGGGATAACCGCACCGCCGGATGTAGCGGCGCAATCCGCACCATCACAACCTACGAAGCGCTGAATTTCCAGCGATCAGTAGAGGGAGAAAAACCTACTTTTAGCTTCGGAGGGTGGATCAAGACGGGATACTATAAAATCCCGTCTCGGGAGTAGCGTAGTTATATTACTTCCATTCCATGCAGCGATGCGTGGAACAAAGCGTATCTCGAACGGTACGCTTTGTCCTGTGCATCGCATAGGAGACCAACAACGGTCAAGCTAGTACGGCAAATTTCGTACAAAGGTGGAAGGGTGAACCCCGCCTGAGTGGGTTCATTATAGAAATGTATAAAAACGAAATGATTGAAGACATCTTCGATCGGATTCAAGCAATGGTCGAAACTTCTGATCGACTCACTATCGATCAGATCAATTACATCACCGAAGCTATCGGTGCTACTAAAGGCTTGAACAAGAAAGATAAAGATCAGAGTGTCGTTAGCGTACATTGCTACGAATGCGGCATTACTAGGGGTGCGCAAACCCTTAAGGAGGGAATGATCATGGCTGACGTTCATATGGACGCAAAAGACCATCGCACCGCAGTGCTCATTGGCGATACAATTCTCTTCGCATGTGAACCGTAGCCATTGATTCCACGCAACGATGCGTGGAACAAAGCGTATCTCGAACGGTACGCTTTGTCCTGTGCATCGCATAGGAGACCAACAACGGTCAAGCTAGTACGGCAAATTTCGTACAAAGGTGGAAGGGTGAACCCCGCCTGAGTGGGTTCATTATAGAAATGTATAAAAACGAAATGATTGAAGACATCTTCGATCGGATTCAAGCAATGGTCGAAACTTCTGATCGACTCACTATCGATCAGATCAATTACATCACCGAAGCTATCGGTGCTACTAAAGGCTTGAACAAGAAAGATAAAGATCAGAGTGTCGTTAGCGTACATTGCTACGAATGCGGCATTACTAGGGGTGCGCAAACCCTTAAGGAGGGAATGATCATGGCTGACGTTCATATGGACGCAAAAGACCATCGCACCGCAGTGCTCATTGGCGATACAATTCTCTTCGCATGTGAACCGTAGCCATTGATTCCACGCAACGATGCGTGGAACAAAGCGTATCTCGAACGGTACGCTTTGTCCTGTGCATCGCATAGGAGACCAACAACGGTCAAGCTAGTACGGCAAATTTCGTACAAAGGTGGAAGGGTGAACCCCGCCTGAGTGGGTTCATTATAGAAATGTATAAAAACGAAATGATTGAAGACATCTTCGATCGGATTCAAGCAATGGTCGAAACTTCTGATCGACTCACTATCGATCAGATCAATTACATCACCGAAGCTATCGGTGCTACTAAAGGCTTGAACAAGAAAGATAAAGATCAGAGTGTCGTTAGCGTACATTGCTACGAATGCGGCATTACTAGGGGTGCGCAAACCCTTAAGGAGGGAATGATCATGGCTGACGTTCATATGGACGCAAAAGACCATCGCACCGCAGTGCTCATTGGCGATACAATTCTCTTCGCATGTGAACCGTAGCCATTGATTCCACGCAACGATGCGTGGAACAAAGCGTATCTTAAAAGGTACGCTTTATCCTGTGCATCGCATGGGTGATCAATTGCGATCAACTGGTACAGCAGTTCCTGTACAGAGAAGCCTGATAAAGGCAAGGGGGCTATTATGCCTTATTACGTTGGGGATAAATCCCCAAAAACAGAAACCAAAGAAAGCAAACTCGAAAGGGTTTGCTTTGGTATTTTGTGCTTGTTTATGGTGGCCTTAATTGAATTGACCATTGTATACGGCTTCGTTATGTGGGACTACTAAACCGTATGATGATGACTGGGTAGTAATTATATTACCCAGTCATTCCACGTAGTGATGCGTGGAACAAAACGTATCTCGAATGGTACGCTTTGTCCTGTGCATCGCATAGGAGACCAACTGTGGTCAACTGGTACAGCAGATTCTGTACACAGAAGGAAGGGTGAACACTGCCTAGTGTGTTCATTATAGAGTGCACAAAGAAATGTTAGAGCGGTTATTCGATCGTATTCGTGAAATGATAGACGCAAACAAGCGCCTAACCGACGATGAAATCGATTACATAATCGATTTTATAGAAAGAATCAAGAAGCAAAAAGATCTTGATCAAGGATTAGCTAAGATTTTTCTTGGTTAATTAATATTTTCAGATCTCCCACTCTCAACCAATTGGGGTTAATTGGTACAGCAATTTCTGTAAGAAACCGTCCGAAAGGACGAGGAGAAACTAACATGTTCAACAGAGAAACAAATTTCAGCCGCGAAGTCGAAATTATTAGCCGGCACTTGATCGAGAGCATCTTCGATCAAATTGAAACTGAAGAAGTGTTCCAAAATGAAAATGGGGTCGTCATCGACTCCGTCATAAACTCGTATGCGGAGCATATGATGTATGATGATAATTTATACTATGACCAATTGTGGTCGTAGTCTAAATTCCACGCAGCGATGCGTGGAACAAAGCGTATCTCGAACGGTACGCTTTGTCTTGTGCATCGCATAGGGCGATCAATTACGATCAACTGGTACAGCAGATCCTGTACAGAGAAGTCTGATAAAGACGAGGAGATTATTATGTTAATTAGTATTCCCAAAAAGTTCTGGGTTAATCCGTATGGATTAACAAAAGAAGAAGCTGAAAAAAGGAAGGAAGAACTGAGGAGGTTAAGTAATAAAAATATTCGGGTTATAAAAAATAACCCGAAAGGTGATAAAAAGATCATGTAATTTCATATGATCTAAATATGAATTGGGTGATATTTTATATCACCCAATTTCCGCGCAGCGATGCGCGGAACAAAGCGTATCTCGAATGGTACGCTTTGCCCTGTGCATCGCATAGGAGACTAACTGTGGTCAACCGGTACAGCTATTAC
>JAIXKU010000283.1 GCA_026936045.1 Flavobacteriales bacterium | reverse complement strand
GATGCGTACAAGGTATAAGCCTTTGTTCCAACCTTCGGTGCAGATGCTGTGCTGTATCGAGAATACATTCCACAATTTCTCTCTCAACAGATAAAATATTTTATAAGATGAGCCTATAAGAATCTAAATGTTCACTAACAAGGCTATTTAGTTGGCCACAGCATCATATTTTGAGCCTTGTGCCGGATCAATCTTTTTTAGAATAGGAATAAGGTCTGCTTTGGCATTAACAGGTGTGTCTTTGAGCATGGCAATAATCTCATTTCGCTTGGTAGAGAAAAATACTTGAAGCAGAAACGCATTTGGTCGTTGTGTCCAAATCTTCTCCAATGTTTTTAATGATTCAATAATTTGATTGCGTCCGGATTCGACGTTTTGTTGCATCATATCAAACCCTAAACGGTGATAGTTATACATCAACTCGCGTAATGGCTTGAAGGCCGGATTCAAATAATCATTCACTAACCAATAGCGGTTGTTGTTTCCTTCGCTGGCCTTCCATCCGCGATCCGACATATTTTGAGATGTATTAACAATATTTTCAGCTTTGGTCATGTATTTATCGCCGCCTTCCGGTGAAAATGATTCGTGGTCTAAAGCAATGATATAATAGCAATAGAAGGCGATGATGGCTGTCAAATTTGACATGGATGTATTCTCTGAATAATAGAATTGTTGGAAGGGTATATATTGTATGCTGAAATCGTTATCCTGATAGTTGAATAGGGTAGAGAAAAAACTGGTATTATATACCGGCCTTCTTGCATTGATGGTGAGTGTGCCTTTGTAGCGGTCGGCAACAATCTGACCGGCATTGTCTTTTTCCTGTTCCGTCAGATTGATGAAAAAACCACATTCTATGCGTTCGTATTCCTGATAGACTTCATCAGTCCAACGGGTATTATTTACAAATTCATTGAGGCCTTTTTCTAATGCATCGAAAATAGAACGCTCTACCTGTGCTATTTGATTACTGTTTACGGTTACATTGCAACGTATCTCCTGAGCGCAACTGTTTTTGCCGACAGCCAATAAAACGTAAAGTATGATTATGATTCTTTTCATGATATTTTTTTATAAAAAACGCTTTCAATAAATGAAATAATATCGTTGGCGACATCCGCTTTTGATTTTAACGGAAAGGTAATAATCTCTTCTTCCTTGTCAATAATGGTGATACGGTTGGTATCTCCGCCAAATCCGGCGCCATCATCTTCTAAAGAGTTAAGAATAATGGCATCTAAATTTTTCTTTTTTAATTTTTCTTTTGCATGATTTATCCCGTTGGAGCTTTCCAAGGCAAAGCCGATAACAAGTTGGTGATCGTTTTTTTTCTCTCCCATTCGACTAAGAATATCAGGGTTAGGCGTTAATTCCAAAATAAGATTTTTTCCTGATTTTTTCAATTTCTCATTATGGGAGATCTTAGGCTTATAATCGGCAACAGCCGCAGCCATAATCACCCCATCTGCTTTGTCAAAATGGCTTTCGACGGCTTCCAACATTTCATCGGCCGAGGTTATATCTATGCGTTGTATGCCGCCCTGATGACGATGAGGAACAGAGGATGGGCCACAAATCAAAATGACCTGAGCGCCCTTGGTAGCCAGCGCCTCGGCAATGGCTATTCCCATCTTCCCACTGCTGTGATTACCAATGAAACGGACAGGATCAATGGATTCAAATGTGGGGCCGGCCGTAACCACCCATGATTGATTAGACAAAATAGATGGCGGATTCAGTGTTTCTATGATATACTTACAGAGTGTTTCAGGCTCAGGCATGCGTCCTTCTCCTATTAGCCCGCTGGCAAGAAACCCCGTTTCTGACGGTATGATCTCCACACCCTGTTTCTCAAGCGTGCGGATGTTTTTTTCTGTACTCGGATGTTTGAGCATATCCAAATCCATAGCAGGAGCAACCACGCATTTGCAACGGGCAGATAAATACACAGCCAAAAGTAAATTATCCGCCAGGCCGTGTGCCATCTTGGCTAATGTATTAGCTGTAGCCGGTGCAATAAGGAAAATATCAGCCCAAAGGGCTAAATGAATATGACTGTCCCATTCTCCGGTTGTTTTATTGAAAAAAGCGGTATGCACAGGATTGTTAGATACGGTTGCTAAGGTGAGAGGCGTGACAAACGCCTGGGCATCAGGTGTGAGTATTACTTGCACCTGCGCGCCTTCTTTAATAAGTTCTCTGACGAGTATCGGGATTTTATATGCAGCAATACCCCCGGTAACGCCAATCAGGACCTTCTTACCGGACAATTTCATAAACAGGCAGTATTAAGCTTCTTCTTCAGGCCTGTGAAAATAAATCTGCTCCTCAAGCCATTCCTGATAAGCAATGGCAACAGGCTTTGGCAGTTTCTCGTAAAGACGGGAAATTTCAATTTGCTCACGATTTTCAAGAACTTCCTCCAAACTATCGGAATAACTGGCAAACTCTTCCAACTTGTTTTGCAATTCTTCTTTCAGTTGCGCCTGAACCTGATTAGCTCTCTTCCCAATAATTGAAAGACTCTCATAGATATTTCCTGTGTGGGCATTCAATTTGGTTATATCGCGTGCGATGGTAGAGGTTTCAGCCTGTGTCTTTTTGAGATACATATTGCTCATGGTTTATTTTTTTCGTGTGTTTTTATCTTTTCCTCATTAGCTAGTTTAGTCTCTGCTTCAATGACTTTTAACTCTGCTTCAACTCTTTGATAGACATCAGCCGTGCTTTTTTCGTATTTTGAACCGACTAATTTCTCAGCAAATTTAAGATAATTCTCTTTAGCCAACATCAGTCGTTCTCTCTTTTTTGATTTTACACTCAGCTTTCCGTACAAATAACTGGATTTAACAATCATGTAATAAAGCTCAAATCGCCTGTCTGTATCAGGAAATTCGTGCAAAATATTATGAAAAGCTACAGAGGCTGAGTTGTATTTCTCCATATTGAAATATTGTATGGCGTTGCGAAAAGCCTTGTTTTCCAATTTTTTTCTAAGCTCTTCAATTAGGTCGTTACATCGGGATACACGTTCACTATGCGGAAAACGGTTGATAAAAGATTGCAGCTCGTTAATAGCCATATAGGTATTGGTTTGCTCCAATACATCTCTAGGCGAATCAAGATAATGGCAATACGCGGCCATGAATTCCGTTTCTTCCACCCTGCTGCTCATAGGATAGATGGAGGCATAGGTAGAGAAGAAGTGATTAGCTAATAAATAATCACCTAAGCCGTAATGGCTGTAAGCATAATAATAATAGATGTCTTCTGCTTTTGTGGTTCCGCGGTAAATGGTCAGCAGTTCTTCAAACAGAACAACAGATTTAGAATATTTCTTCTTGTTATAGTATTCTTTGGCCTTTTCATATTTTAAGGTATAATCGCTGCTCTTTATTACACGCTGATATTCACTGCACCCGCTTGTGCAAAAGACGATTAAGATGCCTCATATTAGATATTTAGATGTTTTCATCCGGTCTGTTAGATATAAAAAGCCAAGTCGGTTTTTTGGGGAATGATATTTTAAACATCATTATTGGAACAAATATTTTTATGTAAGTTTGCGCAAAATTACATAAATAATTTCAGAGTATTCAATTTTAAGATTTTTCAACATGGGAGACATATTTGACAAAATTCTAAAAAACCCTGGTCCGTTAGGACAATATGCAAAAGTAGCACATGGCTATTTCACTTTTCCAAAGCTAACCGGAGAGTTAGGCCCAAGAATGATGTACAGAGGGCAGGAGGTACTGGTTTGGAGTTTGAATAATTATTTAGGCTTAGCCAATCACCCGGAAATTCGCAAAATAGATACAGAGGCAACCGAACAATACGGATTGGCTTATCCGATGGGCGCAAGAATGATGACAGGAGAAAGCGATTATCATGAGCAGTTGGAGCAGGAATTGGCAGCATTTGTTGAGAAACCTGCCGGTATGCTGATGAATTTTGGTTATCAGGGTATCATGTCGGTAGTGGAAGCCTTGTTGGGGCGTCATGATGTTGTGGTGTATGATGGCGAGGCTCATGCATGTTTGGTAGATGGCGTAAGGTTACATTCTGGCAAACGGTTTGCATATAAGCATAACGACATGGAAAGCTTAGAAAAACAATTAGAACATGCTCGCTATGTGGTTGAAAAAACAGGAGGAGGCATATTGGTGGTTACAGAAGGCGTTTTTGGAATGAGTGGTGTGCAAAGTAATCTGAAAGGTATCGTTGCCTTGAAAGAGAAATTTAAATTTAGATTACTGGTAGATGATGCGCATGGTATCGGCACCATGGGTGCTAAATTAGGCGGTACAGGACAGGAGCAAGGTGTACAGGATAAAATTGATGTGTACTTCGGCACGTTTGCTAAATCATTTGCCAGTATCGGCGCGTTTGTAGCCGGTGAGCCGGAAATCATTCAGTACCTGAAATATAATACCCGCTCGCAAGTTTATGCCAAGTCATTACCTATGCCTTTGGTAATAGGTGCTTTAAAACGATTGGATATGATGCGCACCCGTCCGGAGTTGAAAGATAATCTTTGGACTATTGTCAATGCACTTCAAAAAGGCTTGAGAGATGTGGGTATCAATATCGGCAGAACGACTTCGCCTGTTACACCGGTCGTATTGAATGGGAATCCACAAGAAGCCTCACAGGTGGTGTATGATATCCGTGAAAAATATCATATTTTCTGCTCAGTAGTGCTTTATCCGGTCATTCCTAAAGGAACGATAATCTTACGTCTGATACCGACCGCCGTACATACGTTGGAGGATGTAGATTATACCGTTAAAGCTTTTGCCGATGTGGCTTATAAGTTGAAAAACAACTTATATAGCAAGGAGGAGTACGCAATAGGTGCTGTACCTCAGATTTAAGTTATTCGGGCAGATACAACTTCTTGATAGCCGGAATAGGGCCGTAGCAGTATTCTTGATGACAGGTAACACAACTGCTCACCATACGGTTGAACTGTAATTTCCGATTCACCCCATCTAAATAGATGGAATCAAGCTTGCTTAAATAAAGAGCAGAGAAACTCTCAAAAATCTTGTGGTCGTCTATCATGCCGTCTGTAGGTGTAGCCTGATTGATATTTTTGATGGTTTCCGGATAAGGCGTGATGGTTGTATCGGAGAGGAGTTCCTTACGTAATATTTTGCCATGCTCGTGCATGGTACGCATAATAATAGCTAACTCACTGTCGCCATTAGGGTTTAAGGATTGCACTTTTGTTGTGTCTTCTGAGGCTTCTGCCGGTTTTTGCTTTGAGCAGCTCAGGGTTAAAGCCAGTAATCCTAAAAATAAAACACGTTTTCTCTTGTGCATATAAATATCAAATGGGCTCAAATATAAGATTTAAACCCATTTGATATTGTTAATTAGCCGGTTATTTATTCATTCATCACCGCCAGCTTGAGTGTTTTTACACCGTTATGGCTTGTTACACGTACTAAATAATAACCCGAAATCCATTCTGATAACTCATGTATTTGATAATTGTTGGTACCTGCCGGTATCGCCTTAGAGAAAATGGTTTTTCCGGTTAAGTCAATTACTTCTACTAAACCGCCCTGGAAATTCTCATTGAGTCGGATGTTAACATAGGTCTGCGCCGGATTAGGATAGATGGACATTTGCATAGATGCGTCTTCTTCCTGTGTAGATAAACCTTGGTTGCAAATTAAATCATGAAGAAACGTTTTAACGACTGTAATGGTTGTGTCCATGTAGTCGGTATTTCCCTGGTAAGGTACGTGATCTTGTCCGTAGAATATCTTAACGGCATTGAGAATCCCTTCATTATCAGCTTTGATATGAATGGGTACACTACCATATACAAGTGTAATAGGCAAGCCCATAGGTCTGGCTGTATCGGCAAAGCATGGTACTGTGCCGTCCTGATCACCATGTACGCTAACCAAAGGCGTTGTTTCATTATGCATCCAGGCGGTGTCACCGATGGCACCACAGAGATTTACTACCGCTTGCGGAGTACTGTTATAACCGGGATTCCCGCTGTTGCCTTCCAATCCGCCACCAATAGCTGCCGTGTCAATAATAGCCGGTATTTTGCTAGCGTCATTTAAATAAGCTGTATGCATAGATAGTACACCACCGGCCGAGCTGCCGCCGATAATGACAATATTAGGATTGATACCATAAGGATTACCACCTTCAGCTACGGATTTTCTGAAAAAGCGAATAGCGGCCTTTTGATCCTGTACGGCACGAAAAACAATTTCCATAAATGTTTTTTCGCGATTGGGGCTAAGCAATACATTTAGGGCGCTCTCCAAACGATAGTTCATGGAAGCTGTAACATATCCCATACGAGCAAAATGCTGACAAAGGGTAACAACAGCGCCATCATCTGTTTTAGATCCGCCGATAAAGCTGCCACCATGCGCAAAAATAATCAGTGGACGATTGGTTTCCACATCTCCTTGTGGTTGATATACGTCAAGCAACAGATTCACGGGTTGCATCTCAACGCTGATATTGGAACCGTACTGAATATCGGATGTTAAGGTATAGCTGGAAAAAATCTCATCAAGATACCTATTACCACTGCAATCTGTTTGAGCCTGTATTGCTACAGTAAGCACACCGAATAG
>JAIXKU010000217.1 GCA_026936045.1 Flavobacteriales bacterium | reverse complement strand
TGTGTACTCTGTAATACTCACATAAAGTGGGATGCGTTGGTTAGACGTGCCAATCAATTAGATTGTCAATATATCGCCACAGGTCATTATGCGCAGATTAAAAAAGAAAACGACCGTTATGTCATATCTAAAGGCTTAGATAGTAATAAAGATCAATCGTATGTGTTATGGGGTTTGTCTCAAGAAAATTTAAGTCGTACCATTTTCCCATGCGGCATATACACGAAGAAAGAAATTCGTGATTTAGCACTTTCCTTTGGCTATAAAGAGTTATCAAAGAAGGCAGAGAGTTACGAAATATGCTTTATTCCCGATAATGATTACCGTGGTTTTCTAAAAAGAAAAGTTGATGGAATTGAAACATCTTTAGAGGGCGGTTTTTTTATAGATAAGAATGGAAAAGTTTTAGGCAAACATCAAGGCTATCCATTCTATACTATCGGACAACGGAAGGGGCTTGGTATTGCTTTGGGATACCCTGCATTTGTCACGCATATTGACGCAAAAACAAATACTGTTACATTGGGCACAGAAGATGATTTGGAATCCATAAGCATGACTGTAAAGAAGGTCAATCTCATCAAATACGCTCGTCTTGATCAACCGCTGGAAGTCATTACTAAAATTCGTTACAGAGATAAAGGGCACCTTAGTATCATTCATCAGGAAAACGATATGGTACATGTACGCTTCTTTGAGCCTGTACATGCCATTACACCCGGCCAATCTGCCGTTTTTTATGAGGAGAATGATTTAGTTGGAGGCGGATTTATAAACGCCTAAGCTTTTTTTGTATCTTTACTTTATGAAATCTCACGCAAAATATTTGCTCATTGCCTTAGTTTGTGTATGCTGTTTTACATCGTGCGATCCAATTATTGAAGCACCTACAGATATGGGATATAATTACTTCCCTCTTAAGCCAGGCATGTATGCCATTTATGATGTTGATTCTTTTTATATAGATTGTCAATATAATATTTATGACACCTTACACTTCCAGCTTAAAGAAAAACTTGACACCTTCTTTACTGATGGATCAGGTCATCTGGCCATGCGTATAGAACGTTATGCCAGAGCTAACAGCACCTCAAACTGGCAAATTAAAGATATATGGTGGGCTGATACATTATCAACAAGAGCAGTAAAGGCTGAAGAAAACATGAAATATGTTAAGCTCATCTTCCCACCTATTGTTGATCAACAATGGGATGGCAATGCGTTTAACTCTATTGACGATTGGGGTTTTCTTTATCGCTACCAAAGCGTTGACCAAGCGCTTTCTATCGGCAATCTTAGTTTTGACTCAACAGCGACCGTACTTGAACAAAACGTTGAGAACTTACTGAACTACAGATACTGTCTTGAGCGCTATGCCAGGCACGTTGGATTGATATACCGAATCAATATTCAGGTGGAAGGTATCAGCAACAGTAATCCTAACATCTATGACCCTTGCGAGGAAAAGCTGCCGCCTGATGTCATTTGGACACAAGTACCCATTATGCAACGCATAAAAATCGGCTCATTTTGGGAGCAAAAAATTATAAGCTACGGAATAGAATAACGACAAAAGAAACACACTTTAAGATATGCATAGTCTGAAAATCAAAATCTTTATTACAGTTATATCGGGATTAGTTCTATATAATACAACCAACTCACAGGTTTACTATCGTTTTGCCGTATTTTTTAAGGACAAAGGCACAAATAGTCCTTATACTATAAACAATCCAATTCAATTTCTCAGTCAACGTGCCATTGAACGTCGTGTGCGATATAATATTCCTATCACAGAACAGGATATTCCCATTTATCCTGTCTATTTAGATGGATTAGCTTCTTTATCTTCTGAAATCAATATTGTCAACCGTTCACGCTGGTTTAATTTTGCTATGATCGGCACTTATGACTCCTCATTAACAACCTCAATTCAAACATTGCCATACGTATCGGATGTCAAATTATTGTATCGTGGTACGTATCCCCTTAAGCCGGCTCAGACTAACAATCCTTCATCCGGTACAAAATCAATAAGTAATAATATATCTGATCTTAATTATGGCAATGCCCGAATTCAAAACGAGATGTTAGGTGTTGATTATCTTCACAGACGTGGCTATCTAGGGCAAGACATGCATATTGCCGTATTAGATGCCGGTTTTAAAAATGCAGATAATATTTCTGCATTTGACCATCTGCGTGATGATAACCGCATTTTGGGCACGTGGGATTTTGTTGCAAACGAATCATCGGTATATGAAGATAACAGCCATGGTACAAATGTACTTTCTTGTATGGCTTCATATATTGAAGGAAAGATGCTGGGCACTGCACCTTTAGCATCGTATTGGCTCTTACGAACTGAAGATGCTGCCACTGAAACCATTATTGAAGAATACAACTGGCTTTGCGGTGCCGAATTTGCAGACAGCGTTGGTGTTGATCTAATCAACAGCTCATTAGGTTATACAACGTTTGATGGTGGTATTGGCGATCATACCTATACGGATATGGACGGGAATACATCCATTGCAACAAAGGCAGCTGATATTGCGGCTGCAAAAGGTATTTTAGTAGTAAACAGTGCCGGTAATTCAGGTAATAACAGCTGGAAATATATTGGTGTACCGGCTGATGGTGATAGTGTGTTGGCTGTTGGAGCCGTTCGTGCTGACCGTGAAAAGGCAAGCTTTAGCTCATTTGGGCCCAGTGCTGATGGTAGAGTCAAACCGAATGTAGCCGCAATGGGACAAGGTGCTACCGTAGTTGGCACAATGGGAGAGATCACACCGGCCAATGGCACCTCTTTCTCCGGACCTATTATGTGTGGCGCCGTAGCCTGTTTCTGGCAAAAACACCGAGATAAAAACAATATTGATATCATTCACGAGGTTGAAAAGAGTGCTAGTCTGTATAGCACTCCAAATGAGGGATTAGGTTATGGCATTCCCAACTTCGGTATTGCCGATTTGTTGATGAACAATATCAACTTTGATGAATATTACAAGAGTCAGGATTTAAAAATATATCCCAATCCTACAGGAGAAAACACGCTATATGTTGATTTCTATGCCCAACTCTCAGAAACTGTATTATTACAAATTCATAACACAAGAGGAAAATGTATTTATTCACAAGAAATAAAAGTGTTTCAGAAGACTTATAACACCTTCAGTATCGCCATTGAAAACCGTTTTGCAAATGGAGTTTATACTTTAAGCATTCAAACCCAATCTCAAGTATTCAATGCCAAATTTGTAAAGTCTTAATATGAGACTATGTTTTTTTATCGCAAGTCTATTTGTATCTCTAAGCTTAACGGCTCAGACGCCAACAAATACGTCATGGGATAATGGTACTCTTAAAGATGTATATACCTCTATTGGCAAAAACCTAATCCGCTACACCTACTTTAATCAGGATGGTATTAAACTGGCAGAAGGTTCTTATCGTCAAGGTCGGAAGCATGGTGTATGGTTTATTTATTATCCTTCCGGAGCAGTAAAAGGTAAGTTCTATTATCTAAAAGGTGCCGAAGAAGGCAAACAGATTTTTTATTTTGAAACAGGCAAAAAACAAGAGGAATATAACTACCAACATGGGCAGAGATTAGGCCAATATATCTTATATTATGAAAATGGCGTACATAAGGAAAAAGGGCAATATCTAAATGTGCCTTTTCATACATACATACCGGCAGCTCCTCCACAGGACTCCACAATCATGTTCTTACCCGGTATGGCCTCGATTAAATCAGGAAAGATTACAAAATATTACGAATCGGGCAAGATAAGGCTTATACAATATTTCGACTCCCAATACAACATCCTTGTAGAACATGAAGATATAGGCGGCAAAATAAATTTTCGTCTTCAAAACAAGGAAATTCCAATAGGAATTTGGATTTATCTTGATGAAGCCGGAAAGATTACAAAACAAGAAACATATAGGGAAGGGCAACTGACAGATCATATTGATATGAGCAGATAATAAGATGCATTACTAAATCAGCAGGTGAGGCGCTTCCCTTCTGAAAAAATTCATAATAAGACTTAAACAAAGTTAAGTAGGTTTATTTTTCTCTACATTTGTTTAATTCATTATTTACCCCTACACTTCATGATACAAACCGGTCAATCAAAAGTGGAAATACAGGCCTATCAAAAGGGCGTAGGTATGCTCGGATATGGTCGTGACTTCAATAAGATGTATGGTCAGATTACACCCATATATTGCAGAGTGGTTAACTTCTATGATACCGATACTAATCGTAATTTTTTTTATGTAAATTGTGAATTGTGTTTCACAACACATGGGGTAAAACGTGAAGTAATACGCCGGCTGCTGGAAAGAAACGCCAACGGGGATTACACCGATGAGAATATCATGATCACGGCGCAACATACACATAGTGCACCCGGCGGTTTTGCTCATCATCCTTTTTATAATTTCCCTGTTCCGGGTTTTCGTCCGAAAATATTTAATATCGTATGTCAGGCCATTCAGGAAGCTATTTATCAATCTACCCAAGTACGTCAGGACAGCTTATTATATTTTCATTCCGGTGAATTTGAACCTGAGATAGATGTGGCATTTAATCGCAGTGTCCGTGCTTATAATCGTAATCCTGAAGTAACAAAACGCTCTAAAAGAGAAACTCATTTGGCCGTCGAGCGTAAGATGGATCTCCTGCGCATTGATGATTTACATGATACGCCTGTCGGCCAAATTAATTGGTTTGGCGTACATACAACCAGCTTGGGGAATCGGGTTAATAAAATATGTTCAGACAACAAAGGTTATGCCTCTGCATTCTTCGAAGAAGATATGGGCCGATCATTTCAAGCTATTTTTGCACAGCAAATAGCCGGCGATGTTTCGCCTAATTTCCATGGCAAAGGGAAGAAAGATTGGCATCATAAAGGACCACACAAGGATGATATAGAGAATGCAAAGTTTAATGGCCGACTACAATTCTATAAGGCTAAAGAGATTTGGGAACAAGCTAAAAACACAACACCCATACAAGGAAATATAGATTATATTCTTGCTTATTATGATATGAGTAAGGTAAAAGTATCACCGGAGTTTGCACAAGGACGCACGGATGCCGAAACGGATGATGCCTGTCATGGCACTGCTTTTTTTCACGGTACGCCGGTTGATGGGCCCGGTATGCCGCAAGGCGTAAAGCAGTTTGCCGAATTTCTCTCCATTTGTATTAAATACGGTGAGCTCTTTATGGCTTATTTCAAGAAAGAGCCTATTAAATCTATGATTCGAAAGAAATACAAAGTACAGGGACGTAAGAATATCATTTTCGAATCCGGCAGAGGTATAATATACGGCACCCGAAATATCAAAAACTTCTTTATTCCCGGTATTTTTGATGGTGGTATTGCAGAAATGAAAAAGCAACATCGACATGGCGCTTTGCGTGAACTCCCCTGGACTCCACACATTGTTCCTTTACAAATTGTAAGTATTGGGCGTTTAGCCATTGCCTCATTTCCTGGCGAAATCACTACCATTGCAGGGCAGCGACTCCGCCACATGTTACTTAACGAACTACAACCTAAAGGCATCAAACACGTTATCATCAGTACGTATGCCAATAATTACAACGGGTATTGCGTTACCACAGAAGAGTATCAGGCACAATGTTATGAGGGCGGGCACACCGTTTACGGGCAATGGACACATGGTGCCTACATGACAAGATATCGAGAACTTGCCCGTGAATTTTGCAAAGAACCCTCACAGCGACAAATTGACCGCAGCATACAGCCCCATACATTTAGCGAAAAAGAAATGGCACTCCGCAGCTACGACTGATTTCGCAAGCCAAAAATGCGTTCGCCTACTAAAATAAAAAATGATAGCAACAAGCTAAACAATACCGCCATCAGAAAAGAGGAAATATCAAATCCAGGTACAATAAGCTGAGAGAGATACACGATAAATCCGTTGATGACCACCAAAAACAAACCTAATGTCAACAAGGTAACAGGAATGGTAAGCAAAATAAGAATAGGCCGCAAAAATGCGTTGAACAAGCCAATAAAAGCCGATACTACCATTGCTATCCAAAGATTGGCAATATGAACACCCGGCAAAATAATACCGGCAACATAAACCGAAACAGCTGCAATCAGAAAACGGAGAATAACACGTTCGTTTTTATTCATAAAATCAGATTCGCTTCATTCATTTGGTGGTCTTGCCCAGAATCGAACTGGGATCTTAGGTTCCGGAGACCCACGTACTATCCATTGTACTACAAGACCTATTAAGTAGTACAAAAATAGCATTAATAATTTAGAGAAACGAAAATGAAGCGTAAAGGCCAACTCATCCCTACTAGCCATTATGAATCTTGCTCAATATCTTTGAAGAAGTCAGAAAGTGATATCTGATGAATTTCTAAAATACGAATGATAGATATAAGATTAGGACTTCTACCCTGCTCTAACTTAAAATATGAAGAACGTGATAGCTTATGTTCCCACGCAAAATGATCATAACCCGAATATCCACTCTCAATTCGCAATTTTCTAATACGCTTGCCTACCGATTTCAAAATGCGCTCTTGTTTTGCAGATAGTTTTTTCATAATGACGAAGCTCAGAAAAATCTATTAATCAAAAGCATAATTAAATAT
>JAIXKU010000185.1 GCA_026936045.1 Flavobacteriales bacterium | reverse complement strand
AGGGCATTTCTATAACGGCGTTATGCCGTCAGACACAGTAGAGAGGACACTATCCAATATCACGGAAATTTTTCCTTTTTTCATTAAAAAAACCCTTACACTCTGGTGTTGTTGTTGCCACCATTCTTATCATAGTTGCGCTATTCGTGAAAAAGGATATTGAAGTCCTTCAGTACATAGAGGTATCACCTGAAAGGAGCAAAGAAATTTGCAATCAGGCATTTACTCTTGTAGTCTCAGTTTTTAGCTTAGTTATCGGATTCGGTGGCATTTTCTTTGCCATGGCGCAGGCCCGGCAGGACTATGATATTACGTCGCTCCTGATGGAAGAATCGTATTTTTATTTATTTGCTTCCATCTCATTGATGACTGTAATATTCTATTTCTTTATTGGTATTTTCGGTAATCATGTCTATACGCCAATCCAACTCCAAAATGCTGAATTAGCCTTTGTTTACGTAGCTATCGTTGACATAGCAATCCTGGTGAAGGTTTTCCTGAGGATCTTTAACTTAAGCAAATCGGATTACTTGCTGGATTTTGAGCTGGATAGCATTCTAAAGAAATTGAAACGCAAACTTCTTTCTCGGAGTGAAAATTTTAAGCTTCGTCAGCGTCTATTCTCCAAGATAAAGCAAGCGTGTTTAGACAAAGACCTACAAACCTTGACGCGATTCTTAGAATTTTTCTTCAAAACATATGGAAAGTTTCCGGCTGATTTGGTTACGCATGACCTTAATTGGCATTTTCGGCAATTATTCGTGGAAATCGTAAAATCAAGACCAAAAGCAGTATTTGATTCATACAATTTTATGTGGTCGACCATTGCGAATGAATCAGTCGCCCGAAAGGACGAAAACTTGCTTTCAATAATCGACGGTTGGATTTCAGATATCTATAATAATCGCCTGAACAGTGATTCTGCTGAACGTATTGGCCCTGCAGCTGCGCAGGGTATTAGGTCTGCCCTCCAGTGGCTGGATTTCAGATTTGAAAATTTAAGCGCCCCCAAGGAAATTGACTTTTACAATAACATATTTCGCTGGCATATGGTTGAATTCTTACATCTCTTGAAGAGAATGATACGAGACGAGGATCTAGATTCATTCGAAGATTCAATTGAATACTTTAATCAATGCCGTCGAGTGGACGCCTTTAAACAAATGAGAGATGATCTCAGACATGAAATTTTGACTCTCACATATTCAGGAAATAAGAATTCGCAGATCCCTGAAATGCAAAAAGCTCTTGAGAAAGTAACCTACGCCAAGGATACAATAGATAGGATGAATTTTATACTGAAAGGCTGGGCATTTCATCTTTTCAGAAAAGGAAAAATCTCGGCAAAGACCGTCGAAGATTCATTCAAGGCGTGGCCTCTGCTAATACGCGATACCAGCCGGACTATTTCTTACTTTCTAGCGCTATATCATGTTAGTGATCGGAATAATTTTGGTATTTCGCATTGGAATTTCGGTGAGCAGAAAATCATTTCAGGGAAAGTGTACTCTGGCGGCGGTGATGACTACCATTGGCTTTACGAATGGCTCATCGTAGAATTGGCCATTTTTCCCGGAAGTTTAGAGTACAATACAGACGACTTAAATCAACTGTTTGCATATCTAAATGAGAAAATTGAAGCAGTAATCAAGACCAGAGGCAGCGAAATAATTGCTGCAATTCAGCAGATCAATCTCCTATCAAAAATGGAGAATATTGAAAACACCCTGAAGACGAGATTGACGCAAATCAGTGCACTTTTTGCTGACCTTAGACGACGGTATGAGGAAACAATCGAAGCGACTGTAGCAGCAGCCCCAATATCATTGGAATTTCAGAAAAATCTCTATGACCGAATCTCCGCTCAATGGAAAGAAAATCGCGTTATGGAACGAATTTTTGAATATTACAAATCAACTGCAGTTTCAACAACACTCACCGAAACCATGCAGAAAACTTCGCACGAAGTTTACATAACTTCTGGGAAAGCTGCGATAACAGAAGAACATCACTTTGAACTGCGCGGTGTGAACCTCGGTCTCGATCTGGATCAATTAATCCAGAACATATTTGAGTCTAAGGTTTTCCAGCATCCAACAATACGACATATTAAGTGTCATGACTTCGAAGATGTGCTTAGACAAGAGCCCAAGCTATGGACAGCCGGTGCTTTCAATCCGGATAGTCTTTTCACAACAGACACCTCCGGATTGTACTCTTCCGAATTTTCATCAAATATCACATTAATTAAACATGATGATGATCTCCGAAAATCGATAAGCAATGGCTTCGTAGGCAAATTTAAAGAAATAACCATACTGCGATTATTTTCACCGCATAAAAATTTCGCAATTCTTTCTGAATTCAGTAAAGCATTCAAATTAACCTATTTTGAGAATCCAAGCTGGCAGGATAGCAAACTGGACATCTCCATCAAATCTCCAAGCGAAGCAGATGCACTTGCGACTTTGAAGAAAAAAGGCATTGCTGAACCCACTAAGGCTCAAATAAACCATGATATGAACAGCCTAACCCTTGAAGCTGCCTTGGTCATTGAGCTCAAAATACTGGATCCGAAAGCAATTATTGTCTTTGATTTCGAAATTACAGATTCCGAAGTTTGATGTCGTTTCGCCTTCCGTGGCGAAACGACGTGAGTTTTACCCAATGCCGGTCAAGACACGGCAGAGAACAAAATTTACCCGCTGCGCTCGCTGCGGTGCCGTAGCTCCTCGCGTGCTCGGGTCTGCGCGGCAAAGATCGCGGACGGCGCGCAAGCGGGACGCTTGCTTTTGCGCGCCGCCGCGAGCCGCTCCGACCACATTGATGGTGCTTAATATGCGGCTTTTCAAATAAGCCCGGTTTTATTGTGTGGCGCACCATCAACGTCGGGTAAATTCCGCGTTGTGTGAAATGCTGGCCTAAGAGTTTTTAGCCGAGAACATGGCATCACATATGAATTTTTTTACCAAGAAATGGGCTTCGGGTGCATTATCCGAGAAAGAAGCCCAACAGGTGCCCAGACGTTACCAAAAACATCTTGAAGATATCGTCCCCAAACTAGCCTTTTCCGTAAGGGCGCTAGCCTTTGGTATAAGCCTTCATGATGGCTTAGTTCAAAAAATTCAGAAGTCTGGTCGGAACCTTGAAATTACAATAATTGTTGGTGATATTCAGTCCGGCTATCAAACCTTAAAGTTGACCTATTCTTCAGCTAAATTGGTTATTTCAAAAGAGATGCAAAAGAATCTAAAGAGGAAGAATGTAGTCGAAATAATTTATGACGAAATCGACTTAGGGACAAAAGCAGGTTTTATACACAGAATATTAACTTCGACATTAGAACATTTCGAGATTCAATTTACTGACCTAAGTATAAGCCTGAAACCGAGGAAGAATGGCCGCAAATAATTATTCCCAGGGCCAGCACTTCAGACAACAAAATTTACCTGCTGCGCCGCTGCGGTGCCGTAGCTCCTCGCGTGCTCGGCCCTACGCGCCAGAAGATCGCGGACAAAGCACAAGCGGGACGCTTGTTTTGTGCTTTGCCGCGAGGCGCTGCGGGCACAATTGGTGACGCAAAAGTGGCGTTACGAACTGAATTAATGACACATGCGTCACCAATCGTCAGGTAAATTCCACGTTGGGCGCCATATAGGAAAATGAAAATTCAATCCCAGATAATTAAACTGCTTTCAATAGTAAAAGAGCTAAAGACTGAATACCCGAACAAAGAATTCACTTTGGATGGTCGTCTCTTGGGTGATATTGGTGAAGTACTCGCCGCCACTGTTTATGATATTGAGCTCAATGTTGGCCTGACAAAACATCATGACGCGGTTTCTACATCTGGCCAGAAAGTTCAAATAAAGGCGACAATGAAGGACTCACTAACATATCCAGCCCGGCACACTCCCGATTTTTACTTGGGCATCAAGATACTCCCGAATGGGGACATTCAAGAGATATTCAACGGACCAGGTAAATTGATAGGTTTGCATTTAAAGAACAGAAAAATGCCAAATACGGGTTTGCACAATATTTCAATTAAGAGTTTACAAACACTGAATGACAAGGTAAAGTCTACGGAGAGGGTTCCAAAACGCCGTGCAGCTACCTAATAAGCAGAAAATCCCGTTACTCTTTCCGTATATGGAAAGTCTTGGAAAGACTAAGAGAAAATTTGGGTCATATGCCAGTATATCAAACGGCAATACTATAGGCGGCACGGAATATAGCAAAGAAGTTTCCGACTTTATCGATTTATGCTACAGGGAAGGGTTCATACTTCAGTTCGACTGGTCTGAATGGTATGCAGACAACCATGAGAGACCGATCGATGAAATGGATTATGAAGATACGTGCAAGCTCCTGACGGCAATTGTTAGAAGTGATCGATTTAATGATGGTGCCTTGCTAAACGCATTTCAAAATGGGACCATAGCCCATATCTTAGAAAGGATAAAGGAGCTTTCCAAAGACAGTGGCTAATCAATCCTATACGGCGCCCAACAAAATTTACCTGCTGCGCTCGCTGCGGTGCCGTGGCTCCTCGCGTGCTCGGCCCTACGCGCCGAAGATCGCGGACAAAGCACAAGCGGGACGCTTGTTTTGTGCTTTGCCGCGAGGCGCTCCGGGCAGATTGAGTGACGCAAAATGACTTTACAAATTACACAGTTGAACGAAGCGTCACTCAACCTCAGGTAAATTCCACGTTGTGCGACATTTTCTGGGAAGACTCCGGTGCTTCACGGCATCCCTGCCGCGTATTTTTGTGGTCGCTAAATCGTATATTTACGATATTAGATAAGTGCTGAATAAAAAGGCTGAATTTGAGGTTTTGGAGCAAGATATTGCACAAGTTGCCAAGGCTCTTTCTCACCCGGCGCGCCTAAGTATTCTAAGGATACTGGCAAAAGAAAAGGGCTGCATGTGCGGTGATATCGTTGATTTGTTGCCTTTGGCTCAATCAACAGTTTCACAGCACTTAAAGTACTTGAAAGACGCTGGCTTGATAAAGGGCGAAGTTGATGGCCCAAAGACCTGCTACTGCCTGAATTATGAAGCCATTCAGAATTTCAAAAATAGCCTGAATGAAATTTTTACTGAAATTGAATCGCTTTCATGCGAAAGTGATTGCTGCTAACACAGCAAAGGAGCAAAAATGGAACAAGTCACTCAAAGTATCAACGTGCTGAAGCCTCACATTTCGCTAAATGTCAGGAATGTTGAAGCAAGTATTGCATTTTATAAAAAAATGTTCGGCATTGAACCTAGCAAGGTACGAACTGGCTACGCAAAATTCGATTTGATTTCGCCAGGGCTAAATCTTTCCCTGAATGAATCACAGAAAGAACTCTCTGGCGGCCGGCTCTCCCACTTAGGTATTCAGGTTGCTTCGACAGAAGATGTCAAAAAGTATAAGTCTAATTGGGCGACTCTGGGGTTAACAACGACCGACGAAAATAATACCTCTTGCTGCTATGCATTGCAGGACAAGACGTGGGTAACCGACCCTGACGGGAATAGCTGGGAAGCATTTGTCGTTCTGAAAGATAACTTGCCGGAGCCGGTTGAAGCACAAGG
The DNA here is from genome assembly GCA_026936045.1 of Flavobacteriales bacterium. Lineage (GTDB taxonomy): Bacteria > Bacteroidota > Bacteroidia > CAIKAF01 > CAIKAF01 > BA4. The sequence continues at coordinate 1,176 of JAIXKU010000185.1, read as the reverse complement.
CTGCGGTAGTTCTTGCGCCTGCGGTTAAGCTGGCATAAATGAATCGTTTTTTGGCCGAATATATTGGCACTTTTGCACTAGTGTTTTGCGGCACTGGTGCAATAATTACGAATCAAATTTCCGGTAATGCCGTTACTCATGTGGGAATTGGCCTGACATTTGGTTTGATCGTCCTGGTGATGATTTATGCTCTTGGTCATATTTCCGGGGCTCATTTTAACCCGGCTGTCTCGATCGGTTTGTGGGCTTCTGGTCAATTTTCCGCAAGAAGTCTGCTACCTTACATTGCATCGCAAATTCTGGGTGCCCTGACCGCGAGCGTCGTTCTCAAAGCCATTTTTCCATATGTCAAAAGTCTTGGCGAGACGATGCCTTCCGGTTCGGCATATCAGGCCGCAATGCTGGAATTGTTGCTAACTTTTTTCCTGATGCTTGTCATTTTGCAAGTTTCCGCAAGTTCAAAGAGAATTAGGGCTTTTGCAGGCCTTGCAATCGGTAGCACAGTCATGTTAGAGGCCATATTTGCAGGGCCAATCACAGGCGCTTCAATGAACCCGGCGCGATCTTTAGGCCCTGCCGTAGTGAATAATAACTTATCTCATCTTTGGGTATACTTTGCAGGCCCAATTTCCGGGGCGCTTTTAGCCGTATTGAGTAGTCGAATTCTGGAGCATAAGAAATGAAAAAATACCTATTTGTTTGCATCGAAAATTCCAATCGCAGCCAAATGGCGCAGGCTTTTGCCTTAATTCATGGCAAAGGCCAGATTGAAGCACTTAGTGCTGGTTCTCGACCTTCAGGTAAGATAAATCCCAAAGCCATAGCAGCGATGCAAGAAATCGGTTATGACCTAACTGGCCACAGCTCCAAGTCTATTCACGAGATTCCCAAAGAAGAATATGACTATGTTGTGACCATGGGTTGCGGCGACGAATGCCCGTTTATACCGGCGAAAACTCGGCTCGACTGGCAGATTCCAGACCCCAGAAATATGGAGCCAGATGAATTTCGCGAAGTTCGTAACCTTATCGAGGCCAAAGTTAAAGAAATTCTCTCCGAATAAGAGCAGTTATTGGCGGTTTGACATCCTTGTCAAACCGCCCTCTTTACTACAGAAAACGTCGCACAACGAGCCTGTAGAAAAACCCTCCCGACACAGCTGGCCTCGGCTGTGTA
>JAIXKU010000315.1 GCA_026936045.1 Flavobacteriales bacterium | reverse complement strand
CAGTAGATCTTCTCAAACATGACTATGTCATGCGAAAAAGGATGACAGCACGTGAGAGAAGGCAAGTAGAAGAAGCTTCTGTTGATGGTGATACGCGGAAAGACAAGCTAATAAAGCTAAAAGAGAAGAAAAAGGGAATCAAAAAGAAGAAAAAAATTAATAAATACCTTGACAGGAAAGAGCGTGCCCAACACCGACGACACATGCGATTACAAGAACCGGATGTACGAAAACGTATGCGAAAGAACTTCCGTAAAACAAAAAAAGAGTTTATCGAGCTACAACAACAAAAACGCAAAAGCCCTTTAAACAAAAAGCCGGGAAGACAGAAAAAACGAAAACAACATACTCATCCCAAGCCATAAATAAATACTTACAGGCATTTTCTTTTTTGTATTTTCGCTAATAATTTGGAATATACATTATCTATGTCACACGAACTTTCGGAGCAGGAAATTTTACGCAGACAAAGCTTAGAGGAATTACGCCAAGCAGGTATCAATCCTTATCCTGCAGCGCTATTCCCTGTAAACAGCTATGCTGATACAATAAAATCATCTTTTGAAGCAACACCTGAAAACTTCACAGATGTCTGTCTCGCCGGCCGCATCATGAGCAAACGTATCATGGGAAAAGCTTCTTTTGCCGAACTTAAGGATAGCAGCGGGCGCATACAATTATATATCAATAGGGATGAGATTTGCCCCGGTGAAAACAAGGAACTATATAATACTGTTTTTAAGCGGCTCTTGGATTTAGGTGATTTTATCGGTGTGAAAGGTTTTGTATTTAAAACACAAGTAGGTGAAATATCTATTCATGTGCGCGAATTAGTCATATTGGCTAAATCATTACGCCCGTTACCGGTTGTTAAAACAGATGCAGAAGGCAATATTTTTGATGCGTTTACCGATCCTGAGCTTCGCTACCGTATGCGTTATGTGGATTTAATAGTCAACACCACGGTAAAAGAAACCTTTATCAAACGTACCCGCATGATAAATGCCATTCGTGAATTTCTGAACAGTCAGGGCGCTTTTGAAGTGGACACACCTGTCTTGCAAAGTATTCCGGGAGGTGCTACAGCAAGACCTTTCATCACACATCATAATACACTTGATATGTCTTTATATCTCCGTATTGCCAATGAGCTTTATCTAAAACGGCTCATCGTAGGGGGGTTTGACTGGGTATATGAGTTTAGCCGTAACTTCCGTAATGAAGGTATGGATCGCACGCATAATCCAGAGTTTACCATACTGGAATTTTATGTTGCATACAAAGATTATTATTGGATGATGGATCAAACCGAACGTATGCTTGAAGAAGTATGTTTAGATATTAACGGTACAACTGAAATTCCATGTGGAGAACATCTGCTTTCTTTTAAAGCGCCTTTTCGTAGAATAACTCTTTATGATGCCATTAAGGAACGTACTGGACATGATGTTTCAGGTATGAACGAGGATGACCTCCGTGCTGTATGTAAAGAATTGCATATTGATACCGATCCGAGCATGGGAAAAGGTAAACTCATAGATGAAATCTTCAGCGAAACCTGCGAGAAACATTTTATTCAACCAACATTTATTATCGACTACCCTATTGAAATGAGTCCATTAACCAAGAAACACCGTACGAAAGATGGACTGGTTGAGCGCTTTGAACTTATGATAAACGGAAAAGAAATAGCCAATGCCTATTCAGAGTTAAATGACCCGATTGATCAATATGAACGATTCTTAGATCAAGTCAAACTAATGGAACGCGGTGACGACGAAGCCATGTTTATCGACCATGATTTTATTCGTGCAATGGAATACGGCATGCCGCCTATGAGTGGTATTGGTATCGGAATAGATCGTCTAGCTATGCTCATGACAAATCAATCGACCATACAAGAAGTTTTATTCTTCCCGCAAATGCGACCGGAAAGATTGTCCTAATAAATTGAATGACTGAACGCATATGAAGATGCGGATAGATATAATCAGTGTATTGCCAGAGATAATGGAAAGCCCGTTATCCCATTCCATCATCCAAAGAGCGAAACAAAAGAATCTGGTCGAGATTAATCTTGTCGGCTTAAGAGATTTTGGCATAGGTAATTATAAGCAAGTTGATGATTATCCATACGGGGGCGGGGGTGGTATGGTTCTACGTGCCGAGCCGCTTGCTACCTGTATTGAAAGCTTATATACACAACACACGTATGATGATGTCATCTATCTGACACCCGATGGGTATCTTTTAAATCAGAAAATAGCAAATCAGCTCAGTATTAAACAAAATTTATTGCTCATCTGCGGACATTATAAAGGCATTGACCAACGTATTCGCGACAAATATGTAACTCTTGAGATTAGTATCGGTGATTATGTCTTAAGTGGCGGAGAGCTGGCTGCCTGTGTATTGACTGACACACTGATTCGCCTTATACCAGGCGTATTGGGTGATGAGATGTCAGCACTCAGCGATAGTTTCCAGGATGGATTATTGGCTCCGCCTGTTTATACCAGACCGGAAGTATGGGACGGCCGCTCCGTACCGGAAGTGCTTATCAGCGGACATGATCAAAAAATCGCCGAATGGCGTTTAGATCAATCTATCGCACGCACTCGTAAACGTCGGCCGGATCTATTAAATGAATAACTCTAGTTTTATGACTTATTATAATTGGCTATTCTTAACCTGTATAAGTTTGGCTAAAATGCTGATGGCAATTTCTTCAGGCGTTTCTGCATGAATATCTAATCCCATCGGCATGTTAATCTTGTTTATCTCTTCTTCTGTAGTCAAACCACTCTCCAACATCATTTTTCTTGTTACTTCTACCTTTCGTTGGCTGCCTATCATGCCTAAATAAGCATGTGGCTGTTTCACACAATGGAATAGTATATCTCTGTCTATCGCATGATTATAAGTGAGTATAGCAATAAAGGTTTTGTTATCGAAAGGCAATGCTTTAAGTGCCTGCGGAAAAGGTAAGGTCATGACCTGTACATCAGGTGTTGAAATTTGTTGTGTGTATTCAGGCCTGTCATCTATTATATATGTATCAAATCCACAACCGGCAGCACGCGCTGAGATAGCCTGACCGGTATGACCGGCACCAAAAAGATAAAGTTTAGGTTTTGTCATGATGGGTTCAATATATATTTGTACCGTTCCGCCACAGCACATGTTATGTTGATGTAATAAATCGTGACGAAATAACTGAGGTTTCTTCTGCTGAATCACACGCAATGCATCCTTAATTACTTGATTCTCGAGTGCTCCTCCTCCAATGCTGCCGCAGATACTGCCATCGGCATATACAAGCATCTTGGCACCTTCCCTCCTTGGCGTGGATCCTTTTACAGATACAATCAAACAATAAGCAGCAGGTAGTTTCTGTAAATCAAGTGATGTTATTATACTATACAAGTCATTCACGTAGCAAATGTATGCAGTAAAAATTGTTTCCAATCATCCGGCGTGTTCAGATTATAGAGCAATCTTGTATCATTTGTACACACAACCGCCTTTGAGAAGCGCTGTAACAAATCTTTCAACGTCCAATCTAAATGAGTTAAGTCGCGTAAATAGGTTAAGATATCCTTTGATACAAGTACCGGATGAGCCGTTCGCTCTCCCACCATTGGTATAACATATTGTGAACCGGATTTGAGAGCGGCTATCATTTGTTCAATTACAACTTTTGACGGGCAAGGATTATCAATATTATGAATAAAATAATCGTGGTCGGATACAACATGCATGGCAGCCTGATGTATAGAATAGCTCCTGCCCAAATCAGGTCGCTGATTGGTTTGTACCGTTATATTAGTATAATTTGTCAACAAATTTTGCATCCGCTCATCCTCTATCATTGGACTGGTAGAAATAATAAGGATAGATGCTATGCCGGCAGATTGGTAACCTTCAATGATTTCTTCTATCCAAAATCGATTTCTATATTGTAAAAACGGCTTTGGTATGCCCATGCGTGAAGAATGACCTGCTGCCATAATTATAACTGAAACGAGATTCTTTTGCATGAGCTTACTAACAATTATTGAGCCTGTTGCGCTTAAATTTGGTGACAATAAAAGTGATGCAGTGTGATTGACGTCACATTTTATTGTGAGCTACATCAATTTTTATTTGCGAAAAGATGTGATGAGTATCATATTTTATTTATTCATCCCTTACTAACTTTGAGTTTCACAAATACACTTTGCAAAGATATAAACAACAATTGAAAAAAAAGGATAATGAACCGATTGGATCAGATTTTAGATTACTGCGACACAACCGCGTTTGATTTACATTTTACAGGCGCAAAAAAATGGAAAGCCGAAGATGCTTCTCGCGTATTGGTAGGCTATTTGCCTATTTATTTCCCGCGTGAGGTCATTCATGCTGCAAACGGTATGGCTGTTGGAATTATGGGATCGGGCGACCGCAAGCAAATTATTAAAGGTGATGCCTACTATCAATCATACATTTGTCACCTGCCTAGAGGGGTAATTGAAATGGGGTTAGATGACAACCTAAAAGGGTTCGACGGGTTTATTTTCCCGGCTATTTGTGACTGTATTCGCAACCTCTCCGGCATGTTCCGTGTAGCAAAAAAAGGAAAATTCAGCCGTTATTTCGACTATCCTCAGAACTTTAAAACACATATTGGCGGTGATTTCTATCGTGAAGAGATTTTAAAAGTATTAGATGATATTAAAGACATCAACGGCATTAAGCCTGATAAAGAGGCTTTGAATAAATCAATCGGATTATATAATATCAACCGTCGTCTTATCGAACGTATTTATGATATCCGTCAGACATACCCCTGGCGCTTATCTGCCGTTGAAACATATCATGTCATTCGTGCCGGATTAGCCATGACAGTTGAAGAGCATAACAGCATTTTGGAAGAAGTGGTATCTATCATCGAAAAGAATGAGCGTGGTGAACCCATGGATAACATTCGCGTGGTGGTATCCGGTTCTTTCTGTGAGCAACCGCCTATCGGCTTGATAAAGTCTGTGGAGATGGCTGGATGTTATATCGTAGATGATGACTTTATGCTTGGTTCGAGATGGATTCAAGGCGATATTGATGATAAAACCGACGATCCGATTGAAGCTATTGTACAAGCCTATCTAAATCAAAGTACTTTTTCATCTGCTGTATATGATGTAGGTAATCCCAAAGGCAAAAGATTGGTTGAATTAGTTAAGAAAAGAAAAGCCGATGGTGTCATCTTCTCAGCTGCCAGTTTCTGTGACCCGGCTCTGCTTGATCGTCCGGAAATGCAAAAAGAATGTGATGCAGCCGGCATCCCACATATCAATTTTCAATATCACGAAAATACCGGTCAATTTAAAGTGATTAAAGAACAGGCCGGTACATTCTCAGACAGTATCAAATTATGGGCTTAATTATAAAATTATGAGCAAAGTACAACAAGAAGCAATCAAAGAAAGAAGCATGGTCCTTCAAAAGGACATGCTTGCTAAACAATTTACAGAACTAAGTATGGCAAAAGAGTTGGGTAAAAAAGTGGTTTACACTTTTGTGCCCGGCAACCTTACCGAGCTTATATTATCATTTGATTTATTACCGGTTTATCCTGAAATCAATGCCCTGCAATCGGGTATGAGAAAGAAATCGGCTGCCTATATCCGCGATGCCGAAAAAATCGGGTTCTCGGAGGATGTGTGTACGTATGTTAAATGTGACATCGGGATGATGCTTAACGGTAATATTGGCCCGACAGGCGAGAAATTGCCTGAGCCAGATTTACTCTTACTCAGTTATACCGGTTGCTTCACTTTTATGAAATGGTTTGAGAACTTGGAGCGTCTGTATCCGGGCGTGCCGGTTGCCATGTTGCACACTCCTTATCAGGAGGATGGTAAGATTACCCAAGATCAGGTTGACTACATGGTAAAGCAGTTGAAAGAAGAAGTCATCCCGAAAATGGAAATGGTATCCGGTAAGAAATTCGATATGGATCGTCTTTCATCCATGTTGGAGAAGTCGGCTAAATCAGAAGATCTATTAGTTAAGGTACTGCAAAGTGCCAAGCGTGTTCCCTCCCCTATTGATGCCTATTTCGCCGGTGTATATTATATTGGCCCGATTTTCACGGCATTTAGAGGTACGGACGAAGCAGTAGAATACTATCAGGAGCTTTGGAACGAAGTGCAGGAACGTATGGCTGCCGGATTAGGTCCTGTTACACCAGAAGGTGAACTTAAGGAAGAGAAGTTCAGATTAGTGATGGAAGGCCCTCCTAACTGGACAAATTTCCGTGAGTTTTGGAAAATATTTTATGATATGGGCGCCGTTATTGTAGCCTCTACTTATACCAAAGTGGGCGGCACATACGATACCGGCTTTAGACACGATCCTTCCCAACCGTTAGAAAGCTTAGCTAAATACTGTATGGGATGTTATACAAATATGAATTTACCCCAGCGCATAGACTTGATTGAGAACTATGTTAAAGAGTATAAAGCCGACGGATTCTTAATTAACTCTATTAAAAGCTGTAACTCTTTCTCAGCCGGCCAGTTGATGATTATGCGTGAAATTGAGAAAAGGGCAGGTATTCCGGTAGGCTTTATAGAGTCTGACCTGGTTGACCCTCGTTACTTTTCTTATGCTAATATCAAAAATCGTTTAGAATCTTACTTCCAAATGTTGGAGCAGCGTAAAATCATTTTGGCACAACAATAACTTATTCAAACTTTAAAAATATCTAGCATGAAATATTATT
>JAIXKU010000299.1 GCA_026936045.1 Flavobacteriales bacterium | reverse complement strand
ATCTAAGAAAATAACAGCACAATCTATTGTTTCAGAAGAGAGTGAAGTAAAATCCGACATTTCTTCTGAAAAGCAACGCAGAGATCATTCTCAAAAAAATAATGCTAAAACAAGTGTTGCTAAGCGCCCGGTAGGACGGCCTCGAAAAACAGATAATATTAAAACTGAAATATCTAAACGGCCTGTGGGAAGACCTAGAAAATCAGATAGCATTAAAACTGAAATACCTAAACGGCCTGTGGGAAGACCTAGAAAATCGGATAGTGTTAAAACTGATATGCCTAAACGGCCTGTGGGAAGACCTAGAAAATCGGATAGTGCTAAGGCTGATATGTCTAAACATCCTGTGGGAAGACCCGTAAGATCGGGCAATGAAAGCGCTACATCCAAATCACTTACTATGAATTTAGAAGATGTACACGCGTTAATTGAATTTGTTGCCAAAGTGGGTGTTTCTGAAGTAGATTTAGAAGCACAAGGTGTAAAAATCGTTATTAAAACGGCACAAGGTGCTACTATTCAGACAATGCTTCCGCCGGTTCAGATGGCGGCGCCACAAATTATCGCAACCTCGGCTCCTGTAGCTGATTCTCCAAAATCTGCTACTCCGACTACACCATCTGCTGAGACATCCAGTACAGATGAGTCGAAATATATTACCATAAACTCGCCTATGATTGGCACATTCTATCGTAAATCTTCTCCGGATAAACCGGTATTTGTTAACGTCGGTGATAGTATCTCTCCTGGTAAGGTTTTATGTATAATTGAAGCCATGAAATTATTTAACGAGATTGAAGCCGAAATCACCGGAAAGATTGTAAAAGTAATGGTAGATGATGCTTCTCCGGTTGAATACGATCAACCATTATTTTTAGTTGACCCAAGCTAAAGGTGTTTTAATTAAATACAGATCGCATGTTTAAGAAAATATTAATTGCCAATCGGGGTGAAATTGCTCTGAGAGTTATTCGTACTTGTAAAGAAATGGGCATACATACCGTAGCTGTTTACTCTACTGCTGATAAAGACAGCTTACCGGTACGATTTGCAGATGAGGCTGTGTGTATTGGACCACCGGCCGGGAAAGATTCATATTTAAACATGGCTAATATCATTGCAGCGGCTGAAATTACCAATGCTGATGCCATTCATCCGGGTTATGGCTTTTTAAGTGAGAATTCCAAGTTCTCGAAGATCTGCCATGAGAATGGTATTAAGTTTATTGGCCCTACACCTGAGATGATTGATGCTATGGGCGACAAAGCCAGCGCCAAAGCAACTATGAAAGCAGCCGGCGTACCGACCGTTCCCGGATCCGACGGATTGCTAGACACTTTGTCAGACGCTCGCAAAGAAGCCAAAGAAGTTGGATATCCTGTTATTATTAAGGCCACAGCAGGCGGTGGTGGAAAAGGTATGCGCGTTTTGTGGAATGAAAAAGACTTAAACGAGCAATGGGATAAAGCAAGACAGGAAGCAGCAGCAGCATTTGGCAACGACGGCATGTACATGGAAAAATTTATTGAAGAACCTCGACATATTGAGATTCAAATAGCCGGCGACCAATATGGGAAAGTTTGCCATCTGAGCGAACGCGATTGTTCCATACAAAGAAGACATCAGAAGCTGGTAGAAGAAACACCGTCTCCGTTTATGACAAAAGAACTTCGTGATAAGATGGGTGAAGCGGCTATTAAAGCAGGTGAAGCTATCAACTATGAAGGCGTGGGCACCATTGAGTTCTTGGTTGATAAACACCGGAACTTCTATTTCATGGAAATGAATACCCGCATTCAGGTTGAACATCCCATCACCGAGGAAGTTATCAGCTACGACCTAATAAAAGAACAGCTTAAGATTGCTGCCGGCATCAAGATTTCAGGTAAGAACTACTTTCCTACCATGCATGCCATTGAATGTCGAATCAATGCCGAAGATCCGTATAATGACTTTCGTCCCAGTCCCGGTAAGATTACACATTATCACTCACCGGGCGGCCATGGCGTAAGAGTGGATACGCACGTATATGCCGGTTATGTTATTCCTCCTTATTATGATTCCATGATCGGCAAGCTGATTGTTGTGCATCAGAGTCGTGAAGAGGCCATTGATACAATGCTAAGAGCGTTACAGGAGTATGTTATCGAGGGTGTAAAAACAACCATTCCTTTTCATATACAGTTGATGCAAAATGAAGAATTCAGGAAAGGTAACTACACCACAAAGTTTCTTGAGAATTTTAAGCTAGTATAAAAACGCAGTTATATCGGTATTTCCATAACCTTATAGGTCTTATAAACATATCCGCCGATGTTCATTAACGGTTTGAACATGGGTAAATTGTCTTCAACGATATATGAAGCCTCTGCCCATTCCATACCTTTATCAAGCCCTCGACGCATTATTTCATAATACATAATCACATCCAATCCTTTCTTCTGATATTCGGGTAAAACGCCTAAGATTACTACACGCAAGCATTTAATAGTTTTCTTCTTTGTAAAAAGATCTATCCAGTTAAACGGGAAAATTCGGCCTTTCCATTTTTTAAAAACTTCATTCCAATCAGGTAAACAAATCATCCCTCCCACAACCTTATCATCTTTCTTAGCGATAAGCACTAACTCAGGATCCGTGATAGGCTTTAATCCGCTTGTTATTTGATCAAATTCTTCCTCCGTTAGTGGAACCCATCCATGATTAAAAGTGGTATTCCAGGCCTCATTGAATATACCTTTGAATGTTTTTACACCTTCATCAAAGCGCTTCATATCCAGATTTTCGAATCTTACACCTGTGCGTTCTAATACAGCTTCTTTCAAACGCTTCATACGCTCTCCGCTCTCTGCTTCTATCTTATTACCGTCAAAACGTATGGCATACAATTCTTTGATAGGCTGAAGGCCATAATTCTGATATAAATTATAATAGTATGGTGCATTATAGCACGATATCAGTACATGTTGATCTTTGAAGTTATCTATCAAAACACCATAATCCTCATTACTTGATGGACTGGCCGGACCACGCATCTGCTCAAAACCCCATTCTTTCAATCGCTCACGTGCCTTATCCAGCAAGGATTTAGCCACTTCCTGGTCATTTATACACTCGAAAAAACCAAAGAATCCAACTTTATCTTGCCATGTTTTGGTGTGTAACGTATTATTGATTGCCGCCACACGTCCTACAATCTTACCATCCTTCTCCGCTATAAAATAATCCATATTTCCATGTAAGAAAAAAGGACTCTTTTTGGGATCAAATAATTTTTTGTAATCAGAAATAAGTGGCGCTACCCAAACCTTATCATCCTTATAAATCTGCCAGGGTAGCATAATAAAACGATTTAAATCTTTTCCCTGACTCACCTGACGCACAATAATCTTACTCATAAAAGACTGGATTTATTTTCGGATGCAAATTGCAATTTTTTTTTTAATCGCCCGAAAAAGCAATGATTATTTTATCAATAATACTTTCCCCGTAAATTGATGCTTGTTACCAAAATTGTCAATGATATTTATTCGATAAACATAAACACCTTCTTGGGTTTTATTCGGATCTGTAAAGCCTGTCGAACCGTCCCAGCCTTGTTGAATATTTCTTGATTCAAAGATATGCCGACCCCATCTATCGTATATGAACATCTCAAAACTATTTGTATCAAAACCCATACCTTGCACTAAGAATGTTTCATTCAATCCATCTTGATTCAGTGTAAAGGCATTAGGAATGAATAATGAGAACTCTGTTATTACACTTATTATCATCGTGTAAGAGCTTCTACAGCCATTAATATCAACAGCGGTGATGGTAACAGGATAATCTCCCTCTACCGGGAAATAATAATAGATATGATGCTCATTATAAATAGTATCATCATTGAGATTCCAGTAAAAGGAGTTGTAGTGTTGGGAACCATTAAAGAAATGGGCATAAGGGAAAAGAACATTCAGAATGTTGGTGTCTGTTGTAAAATACGCCAACAATGAATCATTATAAGTATTATTAACCCAAATAGTTGTATCAAGCCAACAACCCATATTATCTGTTATTTTTATATAAAGCGATGAATCGCCTGTTGCGGTTGTATAAACAGAGGCCCCGGAATTTTGTGTGTTCTGAAAATCTTGAAACAGATATTGATAAGGCGGCGTGGTGCCAATTACAAAAACATTGGCTATCCCAACGCCTTTTGAGCAAGTATCCGCCTGTTGTACAACTTGAAAGGTAAAACTGGTTGGATCTGAAACAACAGCTGTTGCCGTAGATTTGCAGCCCTGTGCATCTATTACCGTAACATGATAAACACCCCTAGCCAAATCGGTTGCCGTATCTGTTGTTTGTTGCGCCGGGTCGTCCCACTGATATACATATGGCGCTACGCCGCCGTTAACGGTTACCGAAGCTGCTCCATTATCAACGCCGCAATCGGCATCTTGAACATTTACGGTAAGAGACATACTGTTATAATCAAACACAATACTAGGAGATGTAGCATCTGCCTCATTGCCGCAAATATCCGTAACCGAGCCTACAATTGACATTGTAAATGATCCTCCCGAGCCTAATGCCGGTGCAATTTCTAAATAATACTCTGCCGAATAAGATGCGCCAGAAAGGCAGTCAGTGCTGCTTACAGAACTTATGGTATAAGGACCTCCGGGGCCGGTGAATGAAAAATCATTGGGTTGAACCGAGCTACACGTAACATTCTCGGAAAACCGGATGATTACGCCTGTCGCATTACAGATTTGATTGGATGTAATAGAGGCAATATAAGGCGGTACATTGTCTGGTACCTGTGCGGTAGAATTACTAAAATCTAACTGATAACCATTCGTGCTTTGTGAAAAGTTGGATATATATAAAACAAAACGCTGACCGGCTGTAACTGGAATGGTAGGTTTATCCTGCGGATTAGAGCCACCGTTAGCGCCGGTTATACCACTATTTGATGTCGAACTAGAATAGTTGCATGAAACCTGTAGTGCCGGATTATTACGTATTTCTTCACATTCTGCATTCGTAAGATTAAACAAAGCCCAATCATAATCATCGCTGGCATTATACGGAATGATATTAAAATGAAGAACGCCGTTACTTTGCACCGTGAATGTGTACCAAACACCACTCTCTTCGCCCGTTACAAGGCATGAATACATACCATTTATTTCATGTTTTATGTTATCGGGTGGCACATTTAAAACCGGCACATCATAGCTGATCTGACAAACAGGAATAGCTCCAATACAGTCTCCTGATGAGGCCTGGGCGTACATTTGGAAAGGCAATAAGGTTATTAGGCTGACAGCCAATACAGCTATCAGCACACGTAACCTCTGTGCCTGACTCAAAAACATCTTTTTTTATTATAAATCTACAAAGTAATAGATACGGATTAATAAAGGAGGGTTGTATATTTAAGAGTTTTAAACGACTAATTGTGCAAATTGTTATGATACACCCGATTACAAAATTTATTTTCATGGCCTGTTTAACCGGATTGAAGCCTAAAAAAGGCCTCCGTACAGCCTGTTGAAATAAATGCAAAAAAATTATGATGTATTCAAACGCATGTTTTTAAATTAGCAGTCTGATTCATGAACATTAAACACTTTATATTATGAAAATTACCGTTGTGGGTGCCGGAGCAGTTGGCGCCACTTGTGCTGACAACATCGCAAGAAAAGAATTAGCCGAAGAAGTAGTATTGGTTGATATTAAAGAAGGACTGGCCGAAGGTAAAGCCTTAGATATGTTTCAAACGGCCAGCATGCTTGAATTTGACACACGCATTGTAGGCAGTACAAACGATTATAGTAAAACAGCCAATTCGGATGTTGTGGTGATTACATCAGGCGTACCTCGTAAACCCGGCATGACTAGAGAAGAACTTATCGGTATTAATGCCGGTATTGTGAAAACAGTAACTGAAAATATTTTAAAACATTCTCCAAATGCTATTATCATTATTATATCCAACCCAATGGATACGATGACATATCTGGCATTAAAAAACAGCGGCGTTGCTAAAAACCGTATTATCGGTATGGGTGGTATTTTAGATAGTGCCCGTTTTAAAGCCTATTTATCCGCCGAATTACAATGTTCTCCTAACGACTTACATGCTGTTGTAATCGGAGGTCATGGTGATACCACAATGATTCCGCTAATCCGCCATGCTACACTTAACGGCAAGCCCGTATCTTCTATACTTAGCCCTGAGAAGCAAAAACAGGTTGTTGCTGACACAATGGTTGGCGGTGCCACACTGACAAAGTTAATCGGTACCTCAGCTTGGTATGCACCCGGTGCTGCCGGTGCTATGTTGGTTGAAAGTATTATTCGCGACCAAAAGAAAGTATTCCCTTGCTGTGTATATCTCGACGGAGAATATGGTGAAAAGGATATTTGCATCGGTGTACCGGTAGTCATTGGCCGAAATGGATGGGAAAAAATCCTCGACTATGATTTAAACGAAGAGGAAAAGGCGCTATTTGCCAAAAGCGCCGAAGCGGTAAGAAACATGAATGGCGTTTTGAGTACTTTAGACGTAAGCGCCTAATAACTAATATATTATATAACTTATCAAGCAAAGCCTTTCCTAATTGGAAGGGCTTTGCTATAAATAAATCAACAAAATAATAGAAGCTGAAGCGATTTAGGGTATTTATTGGTTTGCGTCTTGCATTTTTAAAAACATATGCATACTTTTGCATCCCATTTTAACAACTGGGATTGTTCTTTTTAATTTTGGCCCGTTCGTCTATCGGTTAGGACTCAAGATTTTCATTCTTGCAAGAGGGGTT
>JAIXKU010000224.1 GCA_026936045.1 Flavobacteriales bacterium | reverse complement strand
GGGTATAAGGTGGAGTGAGATTTTACTTTTATATACCATTAAATATTCTTTTGTCTTTCTGATGGACATCCTGATGATGTTTACTTACATTAGACATCAATTAGACTAAGCTTCTTATATCTGAGTTTTGGTGTTTGGTCATTGATAATTTTAGCTTACTACTTTCAGCTCTTCCCATTTTTATAATGATTACAGGCCTGCCATTAACCTCATTGTCTTAATTGGTTTGAGCTCAACAATAGTTTTATCTGTTTATTCAGCCCTTTTACTTGCTACAAAGCCTCCACTCTTTATAAAGGCAGAGGCTTAAGAGAAAAGGTTCTTATCTATTTACGATCAACTTCCTGTTGGTAATGTTCCCTTTGTTTTCAACAGATATGAGGTAAATGCCGTTTGTAAAGCCTGTAGTGTTGATTGTAATCTGCTCGTTTATAGTTACTGAGCTGTAAACGGTGTTTCCTGTGATATCTGTCATGTGCAATGTAGAACCCTTTTGAATATTACTAACAGTTGCAAAATCGTTGGCAGGATTAGGACTGACAGTAAACATTAAGCTGTTTGTTGCCTCTTCAATTGCAGTCTCTCCTGCTGATAATTTAACCACCCAAAAATCATAATATTGATGATATCCGCTGACATCACCATCATTGGACGATGTCGTTCCCGCAACTATGTAGCTGCCATCGGTAGTTTGCTTTATGGAAGCGGCTACATCGTATGCCCCTGCACCTCCCATAGATTTCTGCCATTCAAGAGATCCGTTATTGCTTAGTTTTACAACCCAATAATCATAAAAGGAGTTGCCTACCGTACCATGATGATTACTGACATCTCCATCATTGGATGTAGAAGAGCCTGCTACAATGTAGCCGCCGTCAGTTGTTTGCTGTATGCAAGTAGCATACTCAAACTCTGTACCTCCAAGACTTTTTTGCCATTCGAGAGCACCACTGCTGCTCAATTTTACGATCCAATAGTCGGCTGACCCCTTATTGCCGCTGACATCACCATCAGAGGATTCCGATGAGCCAGCTATAATATATCCTCCGTCTGCTGTTTGCTGAATAGAATAGGCATAATCGTAATTGCTTCCTCCAAGACACTTTTGCCAGTCTATAGTTCCATTATGATCCAGTTTTACAGTCCATATATCAGTATATCCCGTACCGTGATAACCCGAAACATCTCCGTTAACACCGCTTGTATCTCCATAACTATTCGTTTCACCTGTAATGATATAACCACCATCAGATGTTTGTTGAATGCTATAAGGCACATCTTTACCCGTCCCTCCTAAAACTTTTTGCCATTGGATGATACCGCTATCCCCTAATTTCACTATCCAAAAGTCTTCAGATCCATATAGAGAATTGTCAATAGTGTGAAGACTTCCTACATCGCCACTATTATTGGATATTGTACTACCCGCAATAATATATCCTCCGTCATTAGTTTGTTGAATGGAATAAGCAACTTCATTCATATTTCCACCTAATGATTTCTCCCACTCAATATTTAATGTATCTCCTAATTTTACGATCCAAAAATCACCTTTATAACCCACGTCGTCATGATTTCCGGTAACATGCCCGTTTTTAGAAGCTGAATAGCCGGCAACAATAAATCCGCCATCTGTAGTTTGCTGTACAGATTTTGCTTCCTCATCTTTGCTTCCTCCCAAGCATTTCTGATAAAGAATATTGCCATCTGAGTCAGTCTTTACTACCCAGTAGTCTTTGGGAGTGAAGCCGCCTATTCCTGCTTGATGACCAGAAACATCACCATCATTGGATTCTGAAAATCCCGCTATTATATACCCGCCATCCAAAGTTTGCCAAATGCTAGCAGCATTATCCCTATTGAATCCGCCGAAACATTTTTGCCATTGTATTGTGGGAACTTGTGCATTGCCACTAATTGTAGTTGCAAGCATTGCGACAACCATTGCTTTTCGAAATACTTTTTTCATTTTTTTTTTACAAACTTAGGGTGTTGTAAAAAGATGTTCAATACGTCATATGATGTATTTTTCCGATGATTTTAGACGTTTGCCTAATATAGCTTGAGGTTTCTCTTTCCGGAACTTGATGTGAGAGAAAATACTGAAGCTATTCACTAACAACTGATACAAGTATATACTGTGCTTGTGTGAAAAATCTTAGCAAGGTCATCTACGGTCTTTGCAAAAGCTTTGTAAATCACTCCTTTGATAATGTGATAATAAAGATTTGAATTTGTTATCTGTCTTGATCTTTTTGTTGATATAGCTTGTAGGGCTGTGCGGATGTATAATTTAAATAAAAGGGGAAGGTTTGTTTAATCTTTTCAGCGGATATAAAGTAGAATAATCTCCATATTCTACAATTGAGCCTCACCGTTTATATATAACTGCTCTACATGATTGCTGCCAAAAGCGTATGGCAAATAAGCAATGGACGGTAAAGGCCGAGTCAATATAAAATTGGCCTTTTTCCCGGGCGTGATAGTCCCGATTTCATTTTCACAAGCCATAGCATGAGCGCCATGAATACTAGCCGCAATGATGGCTTCCTCCGGCCGCATTTTCAATTGCATACAGGCAAGCGCTACTACCAACTGCATATTACCGGATGGCGCACTGCCCGGATTAAAATCGGTGGCTAGCGCAACAGCGATATTCCTATCAATCATTTTTCTGGCAGGAGCAAAAGGAATATTTAAGAATAAACTACAGCCGGGTAGGAGAGTGGCTATAACCGATGAAAGAGCTAATGCTTCAAAATCTTCTTCTTTCATTACTTCTAAATGATCAACACTTAATGCCTGATGCTTGACAGCCGCTTGAATACCGCCGATGCTCGTAAACTGATTGACGTGAATCTTGGGCCTCAGTCCGTATTTATAACCGGCTTCCATTATCATCGTAGTTTCATCGGGTGTGAAATAATTGGTTTCACAGAATACATCAATAAAATCGGCTAGTTTCTCTGCTGCTATATTGGGTAGCATCTCTTTTATAATGAGCTGAATATAGCCGGCCTTATTTCCTTTATATGCTTTTGGCACAGCGTGTGCGCCAAGAAAAGTCGATTTGATAAGAACGGGGTATGTTTCTTTTAAGCGCTGAATAACTCTTAGCATTTTAAGCTCGCCTTCAACTGTAAGGCCGTAACCGCTCTTTATCTCTACGGCACCTGTGCCGGTACGCATGATCTCGCGCATACGCTCAGCAGCGTTATGATACAACGCATCTTCTGAGCAATGATTTAATTGTTCTGCCGAATGTAAAATGCCTCCGCCACGCTCTGCTATTTGAGCATATGTTAATCCATTTATTTTGTCAACAAACTCATGTTCTCTGTAAGATGCAAATACTAAGTGTGTATGGCTGTCTGCAAAACAAGGCATAATAAATTTGCCGGCACAATTGATTTCTTCTATTCCTTTAATGGATGTACTGTTTTTATAATCCGACAGTGTATCCATACTGCCAAATTCTTTTATCAGACCGCCTTCCACCAACAACCAGGCATGACTAATTGTATGAAGGCCTTGCATCGCATGGTTTCGACGAAGACCTACGGGTGTTCTTTCGGCTAAAAGTAACTGATCAATATGGGTGAAGAGTTTCATCAAGATTAAAGATGTTGCTGATAAAATTTAAACACATTCTCATGCATAATTTTTTTTACCATGTCTTCCGGTTTCAATCCAAACCAAAGGCTTCTGTTGTATTGAGTGGAAGATAGATAATCTATCAAATCCTGATAAAGAACAGGATATGTAGAGGCTTTGTCATAAAATTCAAAATGCTCAACACCACCGTCCAAATCCGAACCAATACAAATAATATCCCAAGCCGATGGTTTATTGATAGCTTGTAT
Organism: Flavobacteriales bacterium; assembly: GCA_026936045.1. GTDB lineage: Bacteria > Bacteroidota > Bacteroidia > CAIKAF01 > CAIKAF01 > BA4. Next base: position 3,229 of record JAIXKU010000224.1, on the reverse strand, counting down.
AATCTGAAACACATTATCGAGAAATAACTGTAGGTAGCGATTGCGAAGCTCATCTTTGTCTTTGATACGGGCAACCTGATCGTGAAATCGGCCGCCGCCCAATTTATGCTTATCCAGCATTAACCCTATTAATCCACCGGTTTCGTGTATAATGCGTATTTCTTCAGAACTCAAATTAATAGCCCAACGATTGAAGATATGATCTTTGCTCTTCTTCTCATGGTCGGGTGAGAGAATGCTGGCATTCATAGTTTTGAAGCCGTTCACCCCGGCATGACTGGCCAAAATTGGAATTTTATCACCGGCTGAAATATAATTGTAGCTGCGAATCCAGTTATATAGTTCTTTGCGTGAACGCACACTCATGTGCTTAATATCAACATGGATGCGAGGACCGTTGTTTTTGCTCAACAGCTCTTTCATCGCTTTAATGCCTAATCCGTTTAATCCTTTGTTGATACCCTCGTTTTGATTGAGAAATCCTTTGCGTACCAATCCCCATAAACTTCTGCTATGCCCGGCCAAATGGTTGTAGAAATGATGGCAAAGGTTGATAAGAAAAGGATGTACTTCCCATGATTTGATGATTTGAATGTTCTCAGTGATACGCTTTTTTATTTCCGTTGGTGTCAATTTCCCGCTTAACATTTCTTCATCAAACAATGCATGGCCACCTTCTATACTCAGCGTACCAACAATGGTATTGGATTTAGCAAGGTGTTTTTTCAGTTCTTCAAAATTATCGGTTAGTTTGAATTCATATTTCCCATCAGGTGATTGACCTTGACTGTTATAAACGTATCTGTATTCATGCTGCAAAATGTCAAAATAAGACATCGTGTCGCTGAGATATTGTACACTGTCCATCTCATAACCGGTAATGACTTGCATCATTTCTCTTCGGCTACGGGCATTGGTTAGCAGCTTTGGTAAGTTTCGTATATCAAAAAATCCTTTTTCTTGCGGATAGAGTGAAATGGTTGGCATCCTGACATTCCCTTCAGCCAATGCATAGAAATTGGTTTGGGAATATTTAACCACGTTTGGCGAATGATCAAAAGCATAACGGGCAGCTTTACCTGTTGGCATGGGATGGTCTATAAATTCCCAAATGTTTCGCTTGGGCTTGGGGTAGCCGGAATAACATGATTTCAGATTAGGGTGTATATGTATGTCTGCAAATGCCGGTAATGCCATATTAAAAATTGATAATGATGTAACTTACTTTAATGTGTCCTTTTTTAGAATGCAGTTTAAATCCATACCTGAAATTTCATACAATGCGCCGCTTTTGTATTCAAATTCATATTCAACAGCACCACTTTCTCTGTTTAGAACAGTGATGATATTTTTATGAATGTGCGCCGGACGATTTACACTAAATCCCATGCCAAAATAGCGTAAATCAATGGTTTCGTCAGGAAAAATTTCAACCCTTTCCAACATGTTACAGTTTGTGGAATAGTATGTGCCTACATATTCAGGCCATTGGCATGAGCTAAGAAATGCTGTCAGAATGAATGAACAGATATAACTAAATCTCATTCCTTACTATTATTCACAACGGGTGCTTGCTTCTCTTTTTTTACGCTCAAGGCAGCTTGAATAAAACCGATAAACAAGGGATGTGGGTTCATAACGGTACTCTTGTATTCTGGATGAAACTGTACGCCAACAAACCAAGGATGAGACGGTATCTCAACAATCTCTACCAATGATTTCTCCGGATTATGACCGGTTGCTGTCATGCCATGCTTTTTAAAATCGGCCAAATATTCATTGTTGAATTCGTATCTGTGACGATGACGTTCAGAAATCTCGTTCTTCCCATATGCTTGATAGGCGTGGCTTCCTGCTTTAATTTGGCAGCAGTATGCGCCTAAACGCATGGTGCCGCCTTTATGCATTCCTGTTGATTGCCCTTCCATAAAACCAATAACCGGATAGGAACTGGATGGGTCAAATTCGGTTGAATTGGCATCAGCCCAGCCGATAACATGACGTGCAAATTCAATAACTGCACACTGCATCCCTAAACAAATACCTAGGAATGGAATTTTATGTTCGCGTGCAAACTGTATGGCTTTGATTTTTCCTTCAATACCTCTGGCGCCAAAACCGGGCGCAACTAATATACCATTTAATCCGCCCAATGTTTGATGTAGTGCTTCATCACTTAAGTTCTCCAAATCTTCCGAATGAATCCATTCTACTTCTACTTTGCATTGATGGTAAGCACTAGCGTGTATGATAGCTTCTGCAATAGATTTGTAAGCATCTTTCAGTTCAACATATTTACCAACCAATCCAATCTTGATTTTCGATATAGGATTGCGAAGTTTATATAAAAACTCACCCCAGCGCGTTAAATCAGTATCGTTATATTGTTCAATATTAAGTTTCTTTAGAACGACTTTATCTAATTGTTCTTTTTTCATCAGCAGTGGCACGTCGTAAATCGTATCAGCATCAATAGATTCGATAACCGATTCAGGCGTAACATTACAGAATAAAGCGATTTTTTGCTTTAACTCATCGTTGAGCGAGTGTTCGGTGCGACAGGCTAAGATATCAGGTTGTACACCTGATTCAAGAAGCATCTTTACCGAGTTCTGTGTGGGTTTTGTTTTTAATTCCCCAGATGTTTTTAAATAGGGGATAAGCGTGAGGTGGATTACAATACTGTTATGCTGGCCTAACTCATATTTTAACTGCCTTACTGATTCTACATAAGGCAATGACTCGATATCTCCAACCGTGCCGCCAATCTCGGTTATCACAATGTCATAATTGCCGGTTTCACCAAGCTGCCTGATGCGTTGCTTAATTTCATCCGTAATATGCGGAATAACCTGTACCGTTTTGCCGAGATAATCACCTTTCCTTTCTCTGTCAATGACTGTCTGATAAATACGACCAGTGGTAACGCTGTTGGCGCGAGAGGTATTGGTGTTTAAAAAACGCTCGTAATGACCTAAATCCAAATCGGTCTCAGCGCCATCTTCTGTTACATAACATTCGCCATGTTCATAAGGATTCAACGTGCCCGGATCAATATTGATATAAGGATCTAATTTTTGAATGGTAACTCTCAGGCCTCTTGCCTGAAGCAGCTTCCCTAACGAAGCGGAAATAATACCCTTCCCTAATGAAGAGGCCACCCCGCCCGTAACAAACACGTATTTGGTATGTGACATATTTTGGTTATTACGATACGGGAGACAAATAT
>JAIXKU010000186.1 GCA_026936045.1 Flavobacteriales bacterium | reverse complement strand
GGGTATATCTACGTAATATAATACGTATTTCTTATGCCACATTATTCATAAATACACTATAAATTCAGTATTTTCAACTTTGGAAGTCGTATTTTTCATGCAATACATTGCGCTCATAAAACATAAGAGCCATGTATGTACATCTCAGCCTAATTTTTCTGTTTCTAATAAAGATTTCTACGCTTAATGCAGCGCATATCTTTACCGGCGCCGTATCAAACCAATGGAATCATCCATCGAACTGGTACCCGCAATCTGTTCCTACTTTATATGATGATGTAGAAATTCCGTCAAGCTACACAGGTATTATAGACATTAATCAAGCTAATGCCTCATCAAGAAGTGTTACATATGATGGAACGAACGTATTGTTCATTGTCCAGCCTGGATGGAAATGGATGATTGGCGGTAATTTAAATATTCAAGGGGCATCAACTATTGCCGGTGGCGGAACGCTTGAGTTTACCGGATCAGGTAATGCTACTATTACAATGGGATCTAATGCTAATTTGGCAGTGGGCGTTATTGAAGTTAGAAAACAAGGAACTGTTAGCTTACAAAATAATCTAAATATTCCATATTCAATATTTCGTCTTATATCAGGCGAGTTTAATCTGCAAGGGTATTCACTAACAGCTCTAAATATTATTATGGAAGATAATACACTTTCTAAGATTATAAACTGCCAAAACTCACAAGTAAAAACAGATAAGCTATTCATTTATTTAAATAATAGCTCAGCTTTTAATGCCTCTTTTTCAAATCTCATTATTGAGGAGATGATCTTTCTAAGAGGTTCCGTCCAATTCTATAAGGTAAGATTCTCCTCCGGAGCCAAGATGATGCTCGATGGAGCTATGAATTATGCAGCCATAGAGCATTTATACGCAGAAGGTGATATTAGTTTACAGGGGACAAGAACCAACCACTCAAAAATGTATTACATAGGTAATCTTTATTTATTAAGCAAGACGGCTATCTGTACATTTTCTGAAATGCCCTACGTGGCCTGTTATGAAATACAGAACATTAGCCAGAATGTTGATTGCGCAAGCCAATATCTGATTACTGACGGACAAGAAACGAACGGAGATAGAATAGGATTAAAGTTTACTGTACCGACTGTACTTTATAATACAGCGATAGTTAATGCTAAGGCTACACCGGGTTTGCTTACAGTTATGAATGGAACAGATTTAGGTAATAATCAATTTATCAATTTTGGTAATACATCTTTGCAGACGCTATTTTGGATTGGAGGGAATGGGAATTGGGATGATGGATCTCATTGGTCATATACCAGTGGTGGCATCCCGGCTGGATGCATACCAAACTTTAATACAGATGTGGTCATGGATGCACAATCCGGTTTTGTAAATAATGACACTATTGATATTACGAACCATACATTTTGTCATAGCATTACGATTGATCAAACTATTGCAAGCAAGCCAACTTTAATAGCAATACAGCTGCATTCCATGAATATAATCGGAGATGTGGACTTGCGTGGAGCTTTGTATATGGATTTGAATTTAGAAACAAACTTTTTTGGACACGGGAATTATATGATTCATACCAATAGCTTGGTCTTTGGGAATCAGGTTTCTTTTTGGGGAAAGGGTAAATATGTTTTTGAAGGGGCATTCAATGTGTCTAACGGCACCAAACCTATATATCACAATCAGGGTACAATTGACTTAGCGTCTAATAGTATGATAGCATCCGACTATATATCAGATCCCCAAAAAACACCAACTAGCTATAGGAGTTTAAAGATGATAGGCAGTTTAGTTAAAATTGGAAATGAAACAGGCCCTCCCGGAAACTTTGTTCTACTCTCAAATAATTTTACGCTTTTTGCCAATAAATCTACCATCCTTTATCCGTATAAATACAATCTTACTCCTTTATTTTTAGTGACAGGCGGTGAGAATCTATCTTTCAATGATGTATATTTTGATAATCCGTTGGCAGAGCCTATTGTTTATCTAAATCAAAGATCCTCATTTCAAAAACTTATAATCGGCGCTAATGCTACGATTGATAATCTTCCTACATCCTATGTGCAAGACGGATCACAAACAGACTCTTTAATTATTATAGGTGGTTATAAACTGAAAATACAATCAGGCGGCCTATTAAGAATTAATAGCGGTATTAATGTCAGAGCCGGTATTTGTAATAATCTAGCTTATCTAACTTCCACCCATCCGGCTATACAAACGACAATCCAGTACTCAGGTTCTGCCAACGATTCAGCTATGCATTTAATATGTAAAAATATCCACATAAGCGGGAATCTGCCTTTCCGTGTCATAAATGGAGTAGATCATTCGAATAATACGAATATCATATTTGATAACCAAGCTTCTGCTCGTATATTCTATTGGAATGGAGAAGCTAATCGCCCTTTTTGGACACTTGCAGACAACTGGAATATTGGTCAAATGCCTCATGCCGGTGCTAATAATGATGCATTCATATACAATCCAATGGGATGCTTACCCGGATTTATTGATAGCGTGGTTTTTTGCCCTAATTCTTTCCCCATGAATGATACTGTACAAATAAATGCAAGTCAGAATTTTACAGGAATGAACTGGATGTCTGGATCAGGTATAAACCACGTAATGACAGGTTCTCAAATATATCAGCTGTGTAACTATGGTGGATTGCGATTAGATAATGGCCTTTTAGCGCATTTTAATGGCATTACCAGAATGGCGTCTTCATATTCTCGTACAATTGAGACTAATAATACCGAGATGTTTGGACGTCTCATATTTTCTGGCGTGGGAAGCTATTCTCTTTTAGATGATTTATATATGCCGGCCTCTGTTATAGAGCATTATAGCGGATCTTTTTTTACTAATGGGCATTATATCAATGCAAGAAACTATTTAGCCAATTACTTGCCATACGCCGGTCTGTACTTTGAATATAATACGGGAACCTCTGTATTCTATATTCACGGGAATGCTTCTTTTTCTTTTTATCAGAACTTACATACGCTAAATACGGATAATACAACAATTTATATGTTGTATCCTTCACCTTATTTATATGTATCGGGTACTTATCAGCAGATGAGGTTTAAGAGTGTGTTTTTTGAAAATACCATTGGTAAGGCATCGCTGCTTTCATCTTATTATGACTATCCGGTTTCTTTTCAGAATATGTCCTTTGCTGCTAATGGCAGAATTTACGGGTCGAATTATTTTGATACACTTGCTTTAGCGGAGGGGAATATTTATGAGTTGGAAAGCGGAGCTATTCAAGAAATTCAGAATAAACTTATATCTAAAGGTTCCCCCTGCTTCCGAACAACAATACAATCAACAATTCCCGGTACTTGTGCTAAGATATATAATGCTAATTGTGATTTAGAAATTGAGCATGCTAGATTACGCGATATTGAGGCTGTGGATAACGGCTGTTCGATTAATCATTATATCGTTGATGTTGGTGGTGAAAACCTGGGTAATAACCCCAATTGGACATTTATACCCGGCGATCCTATCAATGGCTTGGGGCCTGATACTATTCTAGGTTGTAAAGAAATTCCATATCCTGTCAATACCAATGGATTCGGCTCATATCAGTCATTGGTTTGGGGTAACAATAATATAATTTCTTCTACACCTTATTGGGTTCACCATTCTGAGATCCTTCAGGTTGAGGTCACCTATTCTGATAGGTGCATAGTCACCGATACATGTCAAGTAACAGTCATAAATACGTTATCCCATTCGCAAAGTGTTACACCTCCTACATGCTTTGGTGATGATGATGGCGAATTGATATACCATATTCATGGAGGCAACGACCAGTATACTCAGACGTGGGTATCATCACTCCCGTTTGTTCAAACAAATGATTCTACACTTACCCAATTATCAGATGGTTGGTATCAGCATATTGTGAGCCAAATTGGCTTTGAATATATTTGCTCGGATACCATGAATGTACATATTGTACAACCGGATTCTCTCTATTTTGATTTTACGACTCATAATGTATCATGTAAACATGATTCAGATGGGGTTATTCAAGTGCAATACATGGGAGGCAATGGAGGGGTTGATTATCTATGGTCTCATAATTCATCTCTTCATTCGGACTTGGCCAATGGCCTTTATGCTGGTGTGTATGAAGTGACAGTTACAGACAGTAAAGGTTGCCAGTCTTCAATTAATGTGCTCATATCCGAACCGGATTCATTGCAGAATAATTATCTTCTTATCCCTTCTCAGTGCGCGGCTTCTAATGGAGTGATCTCCATTCAGACAACCGGCGGATCAGGAAACTATGTATATGAATGGAGTAACGATCCGACAAATTCTACCTCTGTTAGCAATATGCTTTCTCCCGGCAATTATCAGGTCGTTGTTTGGGATGATCATTTTTGCTCTGACACCATACAGTTTAGTATGTATGATACCAACCAAGTTTTCAGTGATTTTGTAATAACAAATCCTTTATGTTATGGATCGGCAGATGGAGCAATAGAAATAAACCCAACAGGGGGTACAGGTAATTATAGCTATCAGTGTAGCTATAATAATTTACCATATCAGGTCTCTACATCAGCTTTAATTACAGCATTGATAGCAGGAGAGTATTCGGTACTTGTAACAGATGAACTGGGCTGTGAGTATGTGTCAACTTTGGTGTTGTATAATCCTTCGCCTATTTCCTTGTCTGATGTGCAAATGCAAATGCCCTCTTGCTTTGGAAATGAGACTGGAGCGTTGACAGCTCATGCCACCGGAGGTGTAGGACAATTAAATTATTATTGGCCACAGTACCAACTATCGGATTCTACCCTGTCTAATATAATGGCAGGTTATCATCAACTTTATGTTACCGATGCACATAATTGCACAAGCCATTTTAATATATTGCTAAAGCAACCGGATCCTATTGAAATTAGCCTGAATGCTCTTCAACATATTTCTTGTCATGGAAGAAACGATGGGGAAATAGAGTTGAATGTATTAGGAGGTACTCCTGCTTATATATTTGAACTAGATTCCGGCCAACAGTATTCAGAGAATCTGATATCAGGGCTTCATCCCGGTTTCCATTCTTTTAGAGTTACAGATGTCAATGGTTGTAAAGACTCCATTCATATTTCAATTCAGGAACCTGAGATAATTCAAATTACTTTGGATACAATTATTCCCGGGAAATGTGGCGTGGCGGAAGGTATAATAAACATTGAAGTGAATGGCGGCGTTTTGCCTTATCACTACAATTGGTCTAATGGTACGGAAGAATTAAATAACACAACGGCAACCAATAATTCTCATTCTATTACTGTCACCGATGCGAATGGCTGCAAGTCGATGGCCTTTTATGAGATTGGATGTAATAATAAACTTCTGATACCGGAACTGCTTACACCCAATTATGATGGATATTCTGATAGTTGGGAGATTAATGATTTGGGTCGGTTATACCCTAATAATAAAGTACAAATATTTAACAGATGGGGTAGTCTTGTGTTTGAAATGGATCAGTATGATGGCAGCTTTCATGGCATATCCAACACAAGCCATTTGCCTGGAAATGGATTTTTACCGGAAGCTACATACTATTATCTGATAGACCTTGGTGATGGTTATGGCTCTCTAACCGGTTTTCTTGAGCTCGATTATTAATTTCTAAAAACAATATATTATGACACATCCAAACTTGCTTTCTTTCTTTAAAAGAATACAAAAGAGAACAACATCTCAGTTCCAAAAATACTATTATCGAACAGCCTTTGATGACATTCTCTATAGAAGAAGCTTGAGCGCCGTACTTTATACTAAACAATCGTTATCAGTCGATTTCTCTACCAGTATAGAGGAACTGATGAAAGAGAATAAATATCTCAAACAATGCTTCTTAAATAAGGAAGCGCCGCTTCATCGGGCGTATTTATTTTCAATGAAGATGTTTGATATGATTGCGGATGTTGAGTATCATTTTGTCAATCAAAATTTATTCTATACACGAACAGATTTTAATCATATTAATACAATACGGATTAAAGAATTGCGCAATGAATTAATAACTAACTATGCAGACAAAGAGATCTATACTCAGAATGTACGCATCATGGATAAGAATGGTTCTGAATTGCTAATACAATCGGGCAAATCGCTTATTATGGAATATATGCATACCGGTATTGTTAGACATATAGAGTTAATATGTAACCAGTTATACAGGCCAATAACTCTACCCATGTTTAAAAAGATAAATATAACCATGTCATGAAAAAAATATACTTACAAATACGGTATGCAGCTATCTTGATCTCGTTATTTATTATTACAATAACTTTCGAGTCCAATAATAAATGTTTTGGTCAACAACAAGCGCAAACCACCTTATATACGCTAAACCCTATTTTAATAAATCCGGCTTATGCAGGCCTGAAAGGATACTCAAACGCCACATTGAATGCGCGCTTTCAATGGGTCGGTATTAAAGGTGCACCTATGACTCAGTTTTTTTCTATTCATGGGCAGGTAAAAGATAAGAATTTAGGAATGGGACTTGTCATTGAAAATGATATTACCGGAGCCCGTTTGATGCAGGGTGTTTATGCGCAGATGGCCTATTCCTTTCGATTAAATAAACGATACCATAGGCTATCAATAGGACTTAATGCCGGATTGGATATATTACAAACGAACTTTGCCGATTTGCAGACAAATGAAAATGACCAAGCCGATCCTTTGCGTGCAAATCAATCTATAATAAGCCCTAATGCCGGCGTTGGCCTTTATTATTATGCCAATAAGTTTTATGCAGGATTTTCTATACCTAGATTACTAAGCCGAACTAATGGCTTAGCGCTTGGTTCTCAAAGTATGCATTCGCAAATCTTTGATCCCTTGTTTTACCTCTCAGGCGGATATGTGTTTACATTGCATCGCAACTGGACATTAAAGACGAGTGCCTTGCTAAAACTACAATCGGATGTACCGGTGGTATTTGATATCGGTGTTTCCGTCATTTGGATGGATAAATTTTATACAGGTATTTCATACCGCTATCATGAAAGTGTAATCTTTACTACAATGTATCGGTTTCATAAACGGATGTATGCAGGCTACTCTTTTGATATACCTATAAATGGCCTGGCGTTAAATCAATGGGGTACGCATGAAATTAGTTTGTCATATCAATGGGGTAGGGA
>JAIXKU010000246.1 GCA_026936045.1 Flavobacteriales bacterium | reverse complement strand
CAATGGCAAGACAAATGCCGTCATTGCCAATCCCAATGCCGTTGTTATGCGTATAGAAATTAATAAGAAAGAGAAGGTTAAGGTAGAGCGTATTACCGTTGAAGGAAACAAGCACATTAAGCTCACAAAAATAAGGCGTAAGATGAAAGACGCCTTGGTGGAAAAATCCCGTGTGGATGTAGGACGTGATATCTTGAATTTGTTGAAAGGGAAAGTGAAATGGAAAGATGTGGACAGTGTTATTCTCGAAGATAACCTTTACCTGGCCGCGGTTGAATATTTTACAAATTCGGTACGGATAAATCTATTTAGAAAATCCAAGTATGTAAAAGAGGAAGTACCGGCTGCCAAAGATGCTGTTATTGCCTTATACAATTCAAAAGGATACCGTGATGCCAAATTTGTAAAGGACTCGATTTATATGAAAGATGGAGGCATCTATGCTGATTTTAAAATTGATGAAGGCCGAAAATATTTTATCAGACATATCAATTGGGTTGGGAATAAGCGTTACCGCTCAGGTCAGTTAGATACGCTGTTAGCGGTAAAACGCGGAGATGTTTATAACCGTGAAAAAATTGAGCAGTCGCTTCGGTTTAATCCAAGCGGTATGGATATTTCTTCTCTGTATCAGGATATCGGATACCTGTTCTTTAATGTAGAGCCTGTAGAAACATTGATTGAAGGAGATTCTGTTGATTTGGAGATGCGTATTTACGAAGGCAAACAAGCGCGCATTAATAAAATCATTATTTCCGGTAATACTAAAACGAGCGATCATGTTATATTGAGAGAAATCAGATGTAATCCGGGAGACTTGTTTAGTCGCTCTGATATTGTAAGATCGCAACAGGCTTTAGCGCAATTAGGCTTCTTTGATGCACAGGCAATGGATGTGCGTCCTATCCCGAATCCGAATGACGGAACAGTTGATCTTGAATTTGTCGTAGCCGAATCGCCATCTGATCAGATTGAATTATCCGGCGGTTGGGGAGCAGGGCAGATTATTGGCACACTTGGCCTTACTTTTAATAACTTCTCATTACGGAATATCTTTAAGAAAAAAGCCTGGACGCCTTTGCCCAGCGGCGATGGGCAACGATTACAGATCAGAGCTCAATCTAACGGTCCGAGATATCAGTCTTATAGTTTCTCATTCACAGAGCCATGGCTAGGTGGTAAGAAACCAATATCTTTCAGCTTGTTTGTCAATCATACATCCTTTGAATATGGAGTAGATCCGAACATTACAAATTTGAAAAACACCGCTGCGGGCTTGAGTATTGGACGGCAATTAAAATGGCCGGATGACTATTTTAGTGTCTTGTTTTCGCTCACATACCAGCGCTATGATGCAACCAATTATCGTTTATTCTCCGGCACAAATGAAAATTTCACGGGATCCTCCAACAATTTCTCATTGGCTCTTCAATTACAGCGTAACTCTGTAGATGACTGGATTTTCCCAACATCAGGCTCTACCATTATTGCCTCAGTAGAACTTACGCCGCCTTATTCCAGCCTGGCACAATGGGACCTTAGTAATGCGGATATCAATATAAAATATAATTGGCTGGAATATCATAAATGGAAAGTGCAGGGTAAGTTCTTTGTACCGCTTACTAGAAATAAAAAGTTTGTGATGATGGCGCGTGGAGAGCTGGGATTTTTGGGATACTATAATAGCCAGTTAGGCCTTACGCCTTTTGAGCGATTTTTCCTTGGTGGTGACGGGCTTTCCGGTTTTAATATTGATGGTCGCGATATCATTTCTCTACGCGGATATCAGAATATGGCACTCACGCCCGGTTATGACGGTAACTCCGCAAATGCAATAGGTGGAGCTGTGTACAGCAAATACACCGTAGAATTTCGCTATCTGATTTCACCCAATCCTCAGGCAAAGATATTTGCACTGGCGTTTTTGGAAGCAGGTAATGCCTGGGACGATATCCGTTCATTTTCTCCTTTCAAGTTGAATCGTTCGGCCGGCGTTGGGGTACGTATCTTCTTGCCGATGTTTGGTTTGTTGGGCGTTGACTATGGATGGGGTTTCGATCCGGTGAGAGGTGTTAGCGAATCTCAGCGGCAGAAAGGGGTATTCCACTTTATGATTGGTCAGCAGTTCTAATCGAATAAGCCATAGTTTTTTGTACTTTTGTATGTTTGTTTGCAAATTGGTTTGTTTTTTGTATGATTAAAAATAAAAAAATGAAGAAATTCCTTGTTGTCATATTCCTTACTTGGGCGTCAATGGCTAATGCCCAGAAATTTGCGTATGTTGATACGGATTATATTTTAGCCAATCTGCCGGAGTATTCGAGCGCTCAGAAGCAGATTAATGATATATCCATTAAATGGCAGAAAGAAATTGAGGATAAATTGGCTGAAGTGGATAAAATGTATAAAGACTATCAGGTAGAAAAAATATTGATGACAGAAGAAATGCGTATTAAAAAAGAAGAAGATATCATCAACAAAGAGAAAGAAGCCAAAGAGTTGCAGAAGAAGCGTTTTGGCCAAAATGGGGATTTGTTCAAGAAACAACAGGAACTGATTAAACCCATCCAGGATAAAGTATATAATGCTGTTGTGGAGATAGCCGAAACCAAGGGTTATGCCATGGTGTTTGATAAGTCAGGCAGCACGACCGTTCTCTACACCCAAAAAAGATACGATATCAGTAATGATGTAATTAAGCAACTAGGCTATGAGCCTGGCGTGAATACTGATATGGATAATGATGAAGATGAGGAGGAAATCTCCACTCCTAATGATAATAAAAGACAAAAATAACTCTGCGCCCGGCCCAATTGGGGTTTTTGATTCGGGGGTGGGAGGTCTTTCCATTCTTAAAGAAATTCGAACTTTACTGCCGTACTATGATTATTTATACCTAGGCGATAGTGCTAGGTCGCCATATGGTACACGTTCTTTCGAGACCGTTTATCAATATACTTTGGAAGCTGTTACGGCACTGTTTCAGATGGGTTGTCCATTGGTTATTCTGGCTTGTAATACAGCATCGGCCAAGGCATTACGTACTATTCAGCAGCAAGATTTGCAACGCTTGGCGCCAAATAATAGAGTATTAGGTGTTATTCGCCCTACAACTGAAACTATGTCAGCATATACGCAAACGCGGCATATTGGTATTTTGGCTACGCCCGGTACAGTAAAATCCGACTCATACGTGATTGAAATATCTCGTTTTGCTCCGAATATAAAGGTTGTGCAACAGGCTTGTCCTATGTGGGTTCCATTGATAGAGAATAATGAGCATTTATCAGAGGGTGGATTATATTTTGTAGAGAAGTATATTCAAAGCATTCTGAAAAAAGATAAAGATATTGATGCGTTACTTCTGGCATGCACACATTATCCGTTACTTATTCCATCCATTTCAAAATTTATCCCTTCTCATATTAAGTTGATTTCACAAGGTGCTATAGTGGCGCAGAAGCTGAGAGATTATCTTTCTCGCCATAATGAGATTGACAACCGATGTAAGAGATCGGGACAAGTTCGATATCTGACAACGGAGGATGCCGCCGATTTCTCTGAGAAGGCCCATTTGTTTATGGAAGAGCCTATAGTAGCTGAATCAATGCAAATTTGATAAATATAGTTTAATCTGCTAGTGTATTGTTATTGCATGAGTATATTCGTTCAAGAATTAGTAAGACTCACTAATCAGTTTTAATAATGCAGAAAAATCTCCCAAAAAAGAAAGCGCTGATTTTAGGTGCTACCGGATTAGTCGGTAAGCATTTACTTCAACACCTGCTGAATGATGACATGTATGAAGAGGCACGTGTGATTACGCGTCGCTCTTTACATATTCAACATGAGAAATTACAAGAAATTGTTATTGATTTTGAGCAATTAGAGAATTACTCTACTTGGTTTGAGGTAGATGACGTGTTTTGTTGCTTAGGCACCACCATGAAGAAAGCGGTAACAAAAGAAGCCTTTTATTTTGTTGACCATGATTTGCCTGTTCGGGCAGCTCGTATGGCTCAGTGGCACGCCCAGACATTTATTTATATTTCATCAATCGGATCAAGCGTCGCCAGTTCGTTTTATTATTTACGTGTTAAAGGTGAAACGGAGCGTGATATATTAAAAACCACATTATCTCATATATGTATATTGAGGCCATCCGTGTTAATCGGGAAACGAGAAGATAAGGAGCGAAAGATAGAAGACATGGGTGGATTTATATTAAATAGTTTATCATGGCTGATGTGGGGCGGACTGAAGAAATATCGTCCGATACATGCAGATAAAGTAGCACGTGCTATGCAACAACTGGCTCATACCGAGCAGAAAGGGAAATATGTATATGAGTCAAACCACATCGGAGATATTGTTCAAAATATGCAATATCCTCAACCGCTGACTCCTACTATATAATCAGAGATCTTAAATGAGGACTTGTTTATAAAATCTGCGACTGAATTAGTCAAATCCTCGTATTTTTGGGAAAAAAGCGGGGTGGAGTATTTACAAGAATTAAATGATGTGCAAGCGCAGGCTGTAACAGCCACGGAAGGTCCTGTTATGATTATTGCGGGAGCCGGATCAGGGAAAACTCGTGTATTGACTTATCGTATTGCCCATATAATCAGACAGGGAATAGAACCGTATCATATTTTGGCATTAACTTTTACCAATAAGGCTGCTCGTGAGATGACAAATCGTATTGCCCGTGTGATTGGGGAAGTGGATGCTAGAGCTATATGGATGGGTACATTTCACTCTATCTTTTCACGTATTCTTCGTTTCGAATCTGATAGAATCGGTTTCTCTTCTAATTTTACCATATATGATACGGATGACGCAAAGAGCCTCATCAAGACTATTATAGCCGAGATGAAACTTGATGATAAGAAATATCAAACATCTCAGGTGTATAATCGTATTTCTTCTGCAAAGAACCAACTCATCTCAGCAACAAAATACGCGGAAAGTCCTGAATGGATAGAAGGAGATAAATTTTCTAACAGACCTTTAATAGCGGAAATTTATAAACGCTATGCGCACCGATGTGCAAGAGTAAATGCGATGGATTTTGATGATCTTTTATTACGAACTAATCAGCTGTTTGCATCTTGTCCGAATATTCTTGAGAAATATCAGCAGCGGTTTAAGTATATCTTAGTTGATGAGTTTCAGGACACCAACTTGGTTCAGTATGCCATTATTAAACAGTTGTCTATTGTTCACAAAAATATATGTGTGGTAGGTGATGATGCTCAAAGTATTTATGCTTTTAGAGGAGCGAATATTGAAAATATCCTGAATTTTGAGCATGACTTTCCCACGTTGCGAAAGTTCTTTCTTGAACAGAATTACCGCTCTACACAAAATATTGTTGAGGCGGCTAATAGTGTCATTGCTAAAAATACACGTCAACACAAAAAGAATGTCTGGACGGGCAATCAGGAGGGCAATAAGATTAAACTATTTAAAGCCACATCAGATAATGAAGAAGGTTTCTTAATAGCACAGCAGGTGTTTGAAAATAAGATGAATCATCATCGCTTATATACGGATTTCGCAATTCTATATAGAACAAATGCCCAATCACGCGCTTTGGAAGAAGCGTTAAGAAGATTAAATATCCCATACAGAATATATGGTGGCACTTCGTTTTATCAAAGAAAAGAAATTAAAGATTTGCTGGCATATTTTCGGATCATTATTAACCCTAATGATGATGAGGCATTAAAACGTATTATTAACTTTCCGACTAGAGGCATAGGTAAAACAACACTTGATAAAATATTGGAAGCCGCATCAGATAATGATGTCAGTATTTGGACAATGATAGAAAATCTACAAAATGTATCTATTGGTATTTCGCCTGCCGCGATGTTTAAGATAAATGAGTTTAGAAAGATGATACGAGATTTTTCTATGAAATTGACTCAAACGAATGCATTTGATCTAGCAACGGTCGTGGCTTCCCAAAGTACACTTCTGACGGATTTGTATAAAGATAAATCGCCGGAAGGAGTTTCTAGATACGAGAACATTCAGGAATTATTAAATGCTATTAAGGAATTCTCAGAAGGACATGGCACAGAAGCAAACGGCACGTCGTTAGCAGGGTTTATGGAAGAGATTGCCCTGATGACTGATGCCGACAATGACAAAGATCAGGATAAAGACAGGGTGGTGTTAATGACTGTGCATGCAGCCAAGGGATTGGAATTCCCTTATGTATTTGTTACCGGTATGGAGGAAGGTTTGTTTCCTTCTCAGATGTCTTATCAATCACGTGATGATTTGGAAGAAGAGCGTCGGTTATTTTATGTGGCGCTTACACGCGCTATGCAACAACTTACATTATCTTATGCTGCCAATCGTTTTAAATATGGCCAACCTGTTTTTAGTGAGCCCAGCAGATTTCTCTTTGAAATTAACCCTGCCTGCGTTGAGATGCAAATACGTAAACAGCCCTCTGTTAGTGATAAAGAGCAGTCTCATCAACCAATCAGTTTAAAGACGAAACGTTATATCATCCCGGCTAACTCAGCGCTGAAAAAACCGGTGAATAAATTATCCCATTCCTCTTTACCGATTATTCCACTATCGGAATTGAAGATTGGTATGGATGTGTTTCATGAGCGTTTTGGAGAAGGTACCATCTTAACGCTTGATGGCATTTTACCGAATCAGACAGCCACTATTCGCTTTGATGATGGAGAAAAACGCTTGCTATTAAAATATGCGAAATTGCTTATGCCCCAAAAATAGAAATAACCGTTAGTCTAACAAACGAGATATGTTATCTATTTTTTTTCGCAATTCTACTACTTCTTCTTCAAGTGCTGCCACCCGCTCAGATAAAGATTGTATAAGTATTTGAGGAGCTGTTTCTGTTTTCATGTCCTGCGTAATCACTCCACTCAACAAATGGATATATCGCGACTCCTTTTGTCCTGGCTGGCGTTGTAATTGCATTACCAGCGGGACATCTCTTTGTATTAGACTATCCAAAGACTCAATGACAGAGTATAGAGAAGAGAAAGTATAAAGACGCCCAGCGTTAGATTTAATTTCGCCGGGAGTAAGCGCACCTCGTAACAATAACAAACAAAGAACGGCTTCTTCTCTGTCATTTAAATCAAAGGCTATGGAAATATTATGTTTATATTTATAGCTGCGACTTCCTCCACCAATTACGGTATTGCAAAG
>JAIXKU010000112.1 GCA_026936045.1 Flavobacteriales bacterium | reverse complement strand
TAAGATATATTGAGGTTACAAAAAAATAAATTTTCTTTGTAAAATACTGGTTTAAAAGTAATTAAAATATTTTGAAACCAACGGATATTTCAAAATGGCCGTTTTTGAATGCCGCGCCCGGATCCTGCACCATGACGTTATCACCTAGAAGGTTTACAAAGCCGAATTTATATCTGGCGTTGACATTAAATCGCCATATATCGGCGCCAATCCCGACAAAAATACCGGCGTTCCATTTAGATAGTTTGTCGGACATGAAATAATTTTCAGGATGAAACGGATCCGTGACCTTGATATCTCGATATACGCTCACGGCAGCAAACGGTCCGAAGTTTAGACGAAAATTAATAATCTTAAAATCCAACACTTTATAACCGATAGCTACGGGAAATTCAATTTCGTGAATATGCAAATCGTAGCTTCCGCCATTCTCAAAGAACCCATTGCCGCCAATCATGGAAAAAAGCACTTCGGGTTGTAAATAGATCCGTTGGAAGTTGAACCGAGCAAACAAGCCGCCATTAAATCCCACGTAGGTCTCATTCAGATAATTGGGAATACGTGTGTCCAAGCGGTTGATATTGAAACCTACTTTTATGCCGAAATTAATCAAGCGTGCATTGAACTTGTTTTTTTGAGGCTTATCTGTACTTTGATTTTGCTCTTGTGCTAGGACAGACAGTGTCAAAACTAAAATAATACCCAAAAAGGAAATATACTTCTTAATCATTACTGATAAATAAGTTTCGTGCAAATATACAGTAAAATACGAGGGTTTGTTTATCTTAAATAGAGAAAGTATTTTTGTACAGTTTGAAAAAAAGTTAAAAGCATGTCATCGGAAAATCTTGAAGTTTATCATCCCAAGCATAAAATACGTATTGTTACAGCCGCCTCTTTATTTGATGGTCACGATGCAGCCATCAATATCATGCGTCGTATCATTCAGGCCAGCGGTGCAGAAGTTATTCACTTAGGACATGATAGAAGTGTGCAGGAAATCGTTAACTGTGCTATTCAGGAAGATGCCCAAGCCATTGCTCTGACATCGTATCAGGGCGGACATATGGAGTTTTTCATGTATATGTATGATTTACTTAAAGCGCAAGGTTCGGAGCATATTAAGATTTTTGGTGGCGGTGGTGGTACTATTTTACCGGAAGAAGCCGAAGCGTTACATCAATACGGTATTGCACGGATTTATTCGCCCGATGATGGTCGTGCGATGGGCTTACAAGGGATGATCAATGATATGCTTGAGAAATGCGATTTTTATCCAGACACATCACATCTTACCTCCTTAGCTCAAAATCTCAGCACAGAGAAAGTCAGCCAATATGCTCGTTTGATTACAGCTGCCGAAAATGAAGATCCGGCGTACGAGAACATACAAGCAGCGATTAAAAAACAAGCAAAAGACCATACCGCCATCGTGCTTGGTATAACAGGCACAGGCGGTGCAGGCAAATCTTCATTGGTGGATGAATTGGTTCGCCGTTTTTTGGACGACTTCACAGATAAACACCTAGCCATTATATCTGTTGATCCCTCCAAACGCAAAACAGGCGGCGCTTTATTAGGTGATCGCATTCGTATGAATGCCATTCACCATCCGCATGTATATATGCGTTCAATGGCAACGCGCCAAAGTAATAAAGCCTTATCGAAATATGTCAGCCAATCACTGGATATATTAGAAGCAGCCGGTTTCGACTTGATTATTTTGGAAACTTCCGGAATCGGACAAAGCGATACGGAGATTACCGAGTATAGTCAACTCAGCTTATACGTCATGACACCTGAATACGGTGCAGCCTCTCAGCTTGAGAAAATAGACATGTTGGATTACGCCGATCTGATTGCCTTAAATAAATTTGATAAACGTGGGGCGCAGGATGCATTGCGTGATATTCGGAAGCAATACAAACGCAATCATCAGCTATTTGAAGCCAATGATGAGACCTTGCCTATATTTGGCACCATTGCCTCGCAGTTCAATGACCCCGGCATGAACAGGCTATATAAAGCAATTATGGATAAGCTGGCAGAAATCTCCGGAGACCAAACATTCCGTTCAACACATCAGGTAAGTGACGAGATGTCGGAGAAAATATACATCATTCCGCCACACCGTACACGTTATTTATCTGAGATCAGCAATACCATTCGTAAATATAATCAATGGGCTGATGAGCAAGCAGACATCGCCCGTCAGGTTCAATCCCTCCAGATTGCTTCTGAGCATTTAAAAGCGCTTGGAAAAAAAGATGAGGCGGAAGTCACACATCAGGCAGGCAATGCCCTTTCAAAAAAATTAGATGAACAACATCTTTCCATACTCACGCATTGGGAAAAGACGGTGAGTGACTACCATGCCGAAACTTATCAATTTCAGGTCAGAGATAAATTACTTGCTATCAAGACCTATTCTGAAACTCTTGCCCACACCCGTATCCCCAAAGTGGCAACACCTCGTTATCAAGGCTGGGGTGATATTTTACACTGGTCGTTACAAGAAAATTTCCCTGGTTATTTCCCTTATACTTCCGGTGTATTCCCGTTCAAACGAGAGCATGAGGATCCCACGCGTATGTTTGCCGGAGAAGGCTCTCCTGAACGCACCAACAGACGTTTTCATTATCTCTCGTCAGGTATGCCGGCCAAACGCCTCTCCACTGCTTTTGACTCTGTTACATTATATGGCAATGATCCGAATGAGCGTCCTGATATCTATGGAAAAATCGGCAATTCGGGTGTCTCAATCTGCTGCTTAGACGATGCTAAAAAACTCTATTCAGGTTTTGATTTATCTGCGCCTAACACCTCTGTATCCATGACCATTAACGGTCCGGCGCCGGCTATATGTGCTTTTTTTATGAATGCAGCCATTGATCAGCAATGTGAAAAATACATTCACGAACAAGGCCAGACAGAAAGCATCAAAGAAAAAATAGCGGCTATTTACAAAGAAAAAAACATTGTACAACCTTCATATCAAGGAGTACTGCCGGATGGTAACAACGGATTAGGTCTTTTATTGCTGGGTATTACCGGCGATCAGGTTTTACCGTCCGAAGTATATAACCGTATCATGGAAGAGACGTTGTGTAAAGTACGTGGTACCATTCAGGCAGATATTTTGAAAGAAGATCAGGCGCAGAATACCTGCATTTTTTCTACGGAATTTTCATTGCGCATGATGGGTGATATGCAGCAATATTTTATACAAAATCAGATTCGTAATTTCTATTCTGTATCCATATCCGGTTATCATATTGCTGAGGCTGGTGCTAATCCTATCACACAGCTTGCCTTCACGTTAGCTAACGGTTTCACGTATGTGGAATACTACCGTTCTCGTGGTATGGACATCAACCATTTCGCCCCCAACCTATCCTTCTTCTTTTCCAACGGTATTGATGCTGAATACGCGGTTATTGGTCGTGTTGCTCGCCGTATTTGGTCTAAAGCCATGAAGTATTTATATCAGGCCAATGAACGTTCGCAAATGTTGAAATACCATATCCAAACATCAGGCCGCTCATTGCATGCGCAAGAAATTGATTTTAATGATATCCGCACCACATTACAGGCATTGTATGCTATTTACGACAATTGTCAGTCGTTGCATACCAATGCTTATGATGAGGCGATCACTACACCTACGGAAGAGTCCGTTAGACGTGCCATGGCTATTCAGCTTATCATTAATAAGGAGTTGGGCTTGGCAAGAAATGAAAATCCCATGCAAGGGTCATTTGTGATTGAAGAGCTGACCGATTTGGTAGAAGAGGCCGTGATGATGGAATTTGACCGTATTACAGAACGCGGCGGGGTATTAGGTGCGATGGAAACCATGTATCAGCGCAATAAGATACAAGAAGAAAGTTTGTATTACGAATCCCTTAAACATAGTGGTGTCTATCCTATTATAGGCGTCAACACCTTCCTCTCTTCTAAAGGCTCACCCACGATCATCCCGCAAGAAGTTATCCGAAGCACCAAAGAAGAAAAAGACCATCAAATAGCTATGTTAGATCAGCTTCATCAAGCCCATACGGAAAAAGCGCATATATTATTAAGAGAGTTACAGCTGACGGCTATTCACAATCAAAACATCTTTGAGAAGATGATGGAAGTGGCCAAATATTGTTCATTAGGACAGATTACACAGGCGTTATACGAAGTAGGCGGACAATATCGCCGTAACATGTAGGTTAAAAATCAATATCTTCCCGAACCGGTAATTTCATCAGATGTTGAATAGCATCTGAAACCGGATACGCTTCAAACACCGCCTTATAAACCATTTTAGTGATAGGTGTTTTCCAATGATATTTTTCGGATAATTGATGAATGGCTTTAGCAGTGGACATGCCTTCGGCAGTTTCGTCCATGCTTTGCACAATATCAGCATACGATTCGCCTTTCGCTAAGCGATAACCCAACGTAAAGTTTCTGCTGCGATTACTATAACATGTAGCCAGCAGATCACCCATACCAGCCACGCCATAAAATGACTTGATTGAAGCGCCCAAATGCTTGCCGATATGGATCATTTCTATCAATCCACGATTTATAAGCAATGCTCTGGCATTATCGCCCACCTCTAACGCAAACGATGCGCCCGAAGCAATCGCTATAATATTTTTAATGGCACCGCAAAGTTCAATACCGTACACATCATCGTTGTATAAAACCTGAAAGCGTTTGTTTCGTAAGACCTCTCCTACCCTTTCCTGAAGCGCACGATCATGCGATGCAATAACTGTAGCGGCCGGTAAACCGGCATTAATTTCATAAGCTAAGTTGGGACCGGCCAAACAGGCCAATGAGGTTGTATTGAGAATACGTGCCATTACTTGACTCATCGTTTCCACTTGGTGTTCAGCCGTATCATGAATACGAACCGATTTGGTGCCGTGAACAAAACTATGAGCTGATGTAGCAAAAGGCTTAATGCGCAGGATAGCCGCTTCCAAATCTTTACCCGGCACAATCGGGAAAATTAAGCGACAATCTTGCATAAATAATTGCGGGTCGTACACAATAGAAACTGATGGGGAAAGCATCTGACTGAGCTTTCTCCGAACCTCGTCATATTGATCGGGTGTACGAATCAGTATCTGAACAGGGAGATTATTTTCTGCTACCAAATTAGCGATCGCTACACCAAAGCTACCTGCTCCAATTATACCAACAGGATTCATCAATAGTCGTACTGTTTTAGATTCAACTCATACAGCGCTGCTTTCTCATCCCTCCCCTCTTCCTTAACCATCTTCAGGCAGCCCGGGTATTTCACCTCAATAAAGCTGAGATAGCGCTCAACCGTATTGATGGTCATATTGGTTTTCTTTTTAGGATTTAATCGCAGGTTGGAGGTAATAACATAAGAAATATCCGCAGCAATCAGTTCATCTTTCAACTGGGTGGATACCGCAAAATATTTTTCATTATAGTGTGATAAAAATTCATTCACATCTTGAGTAAGCACGATACCGCTTTGTTTCATTACTGCCTCAAGGCTGTCATTCGGTGCAAATTCAAAGAAAATATAATAATAACCTGATTTATAGTTGGAAGGCTTATCGGGTACGAGATTACCTTGAAACACAGTTTTGATATGAGGAAGAAAGAGTGCTCGAAAAGACATATCTCGCACCATATTCCATTGCCCCATATCAACAATGCAATAGGATTTATCTGAAGACAGCGCTTCCGTTTCATCCACATAAGGAATGGCGTATATACCATAAAATTCTCTTCCGCCATGAATAAAAGAGATAGACGGTTTTCTTGCAGCGATCTTTTTATCAGCAGGTACCGCCTTACCTGCATACCGGCTGATCAGCACATAATTTTTAACATCGGGTGTAAGGCCAAACGTCATATCGCCTTTCAGACTGGCTTTCCATACGTCATGATGACGCGACATCATAGGTAAAGTGCGGTTCAGTATGCTTAAGACAATAGAAGCCATAAGTACATACGTCACGGGTTTCAGAATCTTGAAAGACGATTTTGTCGTAGCTAAATCATGAAAGAAATAAAACAACAGGAAAAGAATATAAACTAAATAGATAAGGAGAAACCGATCTTGATTCCAGTTTTTCTGCATAGCTAAAGACGTGCCGCCTATCATACACATCACATACAAACCGGTAAACGAGAGTGCATCCTGTTTTTTCCATATAACCCAAATCAGTGCCGCCACACATAATGCAATTATTAAAACAGCCACCCATGGCATAATCTCTTGCGATTCTGGATTCATAAAGCCGATTTGTTTTAGAAAATGGCGAGAGAAATACATATTAAGATTATCCATCAAGCGCTGAACAAACCCACCAAAATCTTCATTACCTAACGAAGGTTTGTAGGTATCTTTCATAAAGATAAATGCGAACTGAGAACCGTATTGATTGTCGGCCGATTTAAAGGCTAATGAGCGCAAGAAATAATAAGGAATATACAACGCTACAAACGCGCCGGTGTATTTTAACGCCGGTTTGAATTGGTAACGAATAAGCAGGAAAAGGAGAAAACAGAATGGAACGACTAAGGCAATATTGCGTGTCAACATTAATAATAACGTGAGCAATACCAGTACAATATAATGCGACCATTTATCCTTGTTCTTAAGAAGTTTTGGCCAATAAACAATCAAAGCATAGTAGAAAAAAGCACTTTGCAGGAGCATGAATAAGCCTTCCGAAAATGTTGTAGAGGCATAATAAGCCATTAAATAATGAATGCTGATTATAAATACACTCAGATGTAAAATATAACCCGGCAAATACGATTTAAAGGTGAGATACGTAATGTAAATAGCAGCTAAGACACTTAATATGGAGAGAATTTTGAACAAGCCAATCTGCATGCCGAAAATCCAATAGAAGAAACCAAGAAAGATCGCATAAAAAGGCGCTTGCAGATTAGACACTTTGCCGTAATGAATAAAATTATAGGCCATTTGTATGTAGGACGAATCGTCGCCGGCTTCCGTAACCTTAATATCAAAAAAGAGAAAATAAACCAAAGCTGCAACCGCCATGTTAATCGTAATCAAAAGACGGTGATTCTGAAAAAACGGCAACTCTTTTCCTTTAGGCTGCAATGGTTTTGAGGAGGTAGATGGAGTTGGGATTTTATTTTTGGCCATAGCACTACGACACTTAATTTATTTCAAAGATAAGAGAATAACCTTAGTAT
>JAIXKU010000132.1 GCA_026936045.1 Flavobacteriales bacterium | reverse complement strand
AAAGAATATTGGTATATTCGCCCATTAAATAGTAAAATCTTATCTCATGAATTACGATATTATTATAATAGGTAGTGGTCCGGGTGGATATGTGGCTGCTATTCGTGCTTCACAATTAGGATTAAAAACAGCTGTTGTGGAACGAGAGAATTTAGGTGGTATTTGTCTGAATTGGGGTTGTATCCCTACCAAGGCATTACTTAAGAGTGCTCAGGTGTATGACTATTTGAAGCATGCCGGTGATTATGGTATTAAAATAAAAGAAGTTGAGGTTGATTTTGAGAAAATTATAGGAAGAAGCCGACAAGTGGCGGAGAGCATGAGCAAGGGCGTTCAGTTTCTTATGAAAAAAAATAACATTGATGTTATTTGGGGATCGGGGAAGATTTTATCAGCCGGTAAGGTAGAAGTTACGGCTGCTGATAAAACGAAACAGACCTTGCAAACCAAACATATAATTATTGCGACGGGTGCACGATCAAGACAATTACCCCATATCAAGCAAGACGGGAAAAAGGTAATTGGTTATCGAGAAGCCCTGACACTGCCGAAACAACCCCAATCCATGTTAGTTATTGGCTCAGGTGCTATCGGCACCGAATTTTCCTATTTCTATCATACACTTGGTACGAAAGTAACCATGGTTGAATTTATGCCTCAGATTATGCCATTTGAAGATGAAGAGACCTCTAAAACCATGGAAAAAGTCTTTAAGAAACAAGGACTAAATATCATGGTTAATTCATCTGTTGAGAAGGTAGATACATCCGGCGAGGGTTGTAAAGTCTTGATTAAGACACCTAAAGGAGAAGAGACGGTTACATGTGATATCGTTCTGTCAGCCGTTGGTGTAGAAGCTAATATTGAAGGTATTGGCTTGGAATCGGTCGGTATAAAAACGGAAAAAGGCAAAATTTTAACGGATACTTTCTATCAAACCAATATACAGGGCATTTATGCCATTGGGGATGTTATCCCCGGTCCGGCATTGGCACACCTAGCTTCGCATGAAGGTATTGTCTGTGTCGAAAAGATTGCCGGTAAAAACCCTGATCCGATTGATTATAAAAATATCCCTGCTTGTACATATACACAGCCGGAAGTGGCTTCTGTTGGTCTTACTGAGAAAAAAGCCAAAGAAGAAGGTTATGAAATCAAAGTTGGAAAGTTTCCCTTTACAGCCAGTGGTAAAGCTAAAGCGGCCGGCCATGCGGATGGGTATGTTAAACTGATTTTTGATGCCCAATATGGCGAATTGTTAGGGGCACACATGATTGGTGCAAATGTAACGGAGATGATTGCAGAAATTGTGGTGCTTCGTAAATTGGAAACCACCGGCCATGAAATCATCAGTTCTATCCACCCGCACCCAACAATGAGTGAGGCCGTGATGGAGGCCGCAGCGGCAGCTTATGGAGAAGTCATTCACCTGTAAATATAGACACTATTGTGCGGCATAGTTGGCATATATGCTTCTGATGGCCGTTCTAATAAGGCTGTTTTTTCACATATCGGGTCGGCGATAGATTTATTAAGACATCGCGGTCCGGATCAAAAGCGGTTTGTTGTTTTAGAAAATTGCGCATTAGCTCATGCACGCTTATCTGTCATAGACTTAACAGAAGCGGCCTCCCAACCATTTACGGATAGCTCAGGTCGTTTGACCATTGTGTATAACGGCGAGGTATTTAATTTCCCTACTATCAAGCAGCAATTGCTTGAAGCTGGTTATACCTTTCGTACGAATTCAGATACAGAAGTGCTTTTGTATTTATATATGCAAAAGGGATTGTCATTTTTTGAAGATCTGAATGGCTTTTTTGCTTTTGCTATTTATGATAATCATACGCATGAACTTATTCTAGCTCGTGACCGATTTGGCATTAAGCCGCTTTATTATGCCGTGCACGATAATATTATCTATTTTGCGTCTGAATGGCGCTCAATGCATGCGATTATGCCCTCTTCTGTAATGAATAAGGAGGCATTGGCTCTGTATCTTCAATTGGGATATATACCGGCGCCTTATAGCATCCGGGCAGGTATTTTAAAATTGGATCCCGGCCATTTTATTCAAATTAACTCTAAAGGACTTGTCAAGAAGCAATATTATCAGATCCAAACAAATCATTCGGCTTCTGCTCAAAAGCAAGATTATGAAGAAGCATGCCGTGAACTGTATGATTTGGTACATGATGCTGTTAAGTTACGTTTAATTTCAGATGTTCCCCTGGGGGCCTTTCTCAGTGGCGGTATAGATTCTTCCGTTATCGTTGCGGCAACCACTAAATTTACAAAACATCTGCATACATTTTCAATCGGATACAGAGATCATCCCTATTTTGACGAAACCCATTATGCGGCATTAGTCTCTAGAAAACTGAATACGGAGCATCATGTGTTTTCACTGTCAAATGATGATTTAAAAGAAGGCATGTACGATGTTCTCAATCATATGGATGAACCTTTTGCCGATTCATCAGCCATCCCGTTAAACATTTTATGCAGAGAAGCTAAAAAAACGGTTACGGTTGTATTATCGGGCGATGCAGCCGATGAGCTTTTCGGCGGGTATAATAAGCATGCAGCCGAATACCGGGTATTGCACGCCGGGCGGAAGAATGAGGTTATGTCTGCTTTAGCGCCGTTACTTAAAAAGTTTCCACAGTCACGCGAATCGCGCATGGGCAATCTTTTCCGCCAATTAGTACGCTATACAGATGGGTTATCCATGTCGGCATCAGAGCGCTATTTACGCTGGGCCTCTGTGGTAGATGCTTCTTTTCCTAAGGCCGTACTTTGTGACCCTCTGAACACATTTACTCCTATCAATCAGTTGTTAGGGGAGGTTATTGGTCATTTTGAGGAAGTGCATAGCATGAAAGATATATTATTGGCAGATATGAAACTGGTACTGCCCAATGATATGCTTCATAAAGTTGATAGTATGAGTATGCGTCATGCGTTAGAGGTGAGAGTGCCATTTCTTGATTATAGGATTGTAAATTTTGCTTTTCAGCTTCCAGATAGGTTTAAGATTGATAGTAAGAGACGAAAGAAAATATTGGTGGATGCTTTTCGAAAAGAATTGCCTGACGAGTTATTTAATAGACCGAAGAAAGGATTTGAGTTACCTTTGAGACAACTTTTAATTGAGGAATGGCCGACATTGGATACGATCTTAAACAAAGACAAGATTCAGTCAGATGGCATATTTGATTATACAGTGATTCAAGAAGTTGTAAAACAATTATTTTCTAACCAACCCGGAGAGACGCATTTTAAAATATGGGCATTACTTGTATTTCAATCTTGGTATAATAGATACACAAGTTAAGTAAACTTAGACAAGCTACTAATCTTCTCAAACTCCTGTGAGGAGATAATTAAACCAATCTGTTTTATTTGCTCAGTAGGGGATGGATGTAAAACTTTAATCATTCTAAAACCGGCTATACCAATTATGGCATTACTACTGATATCAGACTTAATTCTATGTAATTCGGAACGGTACTTCAGGTGTTTTCTTTTTAAAGTAATTTTACTTTCCCCAATGAGAATATTTTGACTGATAACAGTGGCATTTTTTGTGATGGTCAGTATTTCCATGCCATAACGTTTTAGCATAAAACTCCAAAACGATTGGATAAGCCAAATTCCCCAAACAATATTTAATCCTACAATTAAAGGCAAAAGAGATGATTTGTAGGCGAAGAAATACACAGGAATAAATAGTAGGGATGTAAACGCTGCAAACAAGAGCGTGTTTTGCATACGAATAATCAACTTTCTGTCTGCCCTTGAGTAGTATTGGAAATAAAGCTTTATTCCTTGTTTTAATTTTCGATAACTTACCTTGTCCGATAGTATATTTAGGTAATGACTGTTTGACTCTGATAGAGATTGGTTATACATTGACATTGACAATAGGGTTCTGATATTCGAGCCCCAATGTACAATTTTATTTATTTTAACAAAAAAATATGTCAAAACGTAAACGGAGTCGGTTTAAGTTTCTAACTAAACATCTTATTATTGAGAGCTTAAAAATAGATTTATACTCTCAATCAATACATTGCATATAACCCTTTCCGTTTGGTGTTGTGAGGGTTATCTCTATCAGTTCATTTACCCATAGAGGATTATATGGCGCAATAACTTTTATATAGTTGGGGGTGAAACCGGTCATAAACTCATCTTCATGCTCGGCTTCGAATAATACCTGCTGGCGCGTATAGGCAAACATGGAATAGAAAAGATTTCGCTTCTTCTCTCCCAAAATGCGAAGCATGTTGGTTCGTTTTTTTCGTTCGTTGTAAGGAATTTTATTATCCATACGAGAGGCCGGTGTGTTGGCGCGCTCTGAATAGGTAAATACATGTAAGTAATTTATTTCCGATTCATTTAAAAAACGATATGTTTCTTCGAAATAAGCCGTTGTCTCTCCGGGAAAGCCTACAATGACATCGGCGCCGATACAAGCATGCGGTATGACCTGACGTATTAATTGTATTCTACTCTCAAAAATATCACGTTTATATTTACGTTTCATGTGCGATAATACCTCGTTGGAGCCGGATTGTAGAGGAATATGAAAGTGTGGGGCAATATGTTGACTTTCAGAAACAAATGCAATAATCTCATCGGTAAGCAAATTAGGCTCTATGGAAGAAATACGTATGCGCTCAATGCCTTGCACGTTATCTAAGGCGCGCAATAAATCAATAAATGACTCACCTGTGGATTGGCCGAAATCGCCAATATTAACACCTGTCAGAACAATTTCCTTAACACCTTTCTGAGCTACTTCATTGGCTACAGCGGTTGTTTTTTCAATACTGTCATTTCGACTTCTGCCGCGAGCTAAAGGAATGGTGCAGAACGTACAGAAATAATCACATCCGTCTTGTACTTTTAAAAATGTACGTGTTCTGTCGCCTAAAGAATAGGATGGGATAAAAAAATTGGCCTCTTTAATCTTATGCTGAGCTATAATAGGACTTTCAGCCTGTTCAATCAAAGGTAGAAATTCAAGAATATTAAACTTTTCCCGCGCGCCCAAAACGAGATCAACACCATAAATGGAGGCAATCTCTTCCGGTTTTAGTTGGGCATAGCAGCCAATGATAATAATACAGGCTTGCGGATTAAAACGTTTGGCTTCACTCACCACCTTCTTGCATTTTCGATCGGCTGCATCTGTGACCGAGCAAGTATTGATCACATACACATCGGCTCCTTCTTCAAAATTAACCTTTTGAAAGCCGGCATCCATAAACTGTCTGGCAACGGTAGAGGTCTCCGCAAAATTTAATTTGCATCCCAATGTATAAAAAGCAGCCGTTTTCATGCCGCAAAGGTAATAAAACAGGCTGCTATATGAATAGTATGTTTAGAAAGGTTTTTCCGGAAGCGTATAAGTCCGGCCTTGATTTTGTTTTTTCAACCAGGTCATGAGTGGATCAAAATATGAAACCATACCTTGGGCACTCATCCCTTCGCCAATGGTTTGCTGTAAGTGTTTCTCCCAGTTTACGCTAGCTCCGGGTTTCATAAGTTTCTTTAAAAAATCACCAATGTCTTTATTGCCATAATAGTTTGTGGCGGTAGGTGATTGGTTTAAGATATGCTTAGATATATAGAGGTGAAACTGAAATAAAAGCACATTACTCATGGCATAGTCATAATATTGTGCCGGATCATCATTGATATGTGTTTTGGTGGCAGCATCACAATAAGTCTCATCACGATTTTCAGGCGGAACGATACCTTGGTATTTTTTTACCAATTCCCACCAACGTTGGTTAAACTGCTCTTGAGGTAATTGTTTTGCATATAAATCATATTCAAATTCAGTCATCACACCGGCGCTCCAAGGAATAAGCACTATATAATTAAGCGCCTCACGAAGCATCAATAGCGTGTCATTAGTTTGTACATCTTTTGGGACTAAACCGAGATGCTGTAAGAATGGCTTTTGCATACTGGCTAATCCCATCAGGCTACCCATCGCTTCATGATAGGCACGGTTAGCACCTCCTCTGAGTATGATTGGTACATCGGGATTTGAATACGTAATATAATAGTAGATATGTCCTAATTCATGTAGTGTTGTTTCCCACCAGTTGGTATTGGGTTCAATACTCATTAGAGAGCGTACATCCTTGTCATTATCCATATGCCAAGCCGAGGCATGGTTGTTCTTCTTGTGATCAGCATTGGCTGGTAAGGGATATAAAGACGACTTCTCGTAAAATGAGGCCGGTAATTGATCGAAGCCTAAACTTACATAAAACTTTTCGGCTTCTTTTACAATCCACTCGGCAGTTTTGGTTTTGAGCGAATCATCCAAATTGATACCATCTACAGTAATCATATCGGCCCATTCTTGTCCCCAGCGGTTGGGAAGCCAATGAGCCGGTAGCATATCCGGAACGGGTTGTTTATATTTTTCTGCAAGTGTATAACGTGCCCAAGTATGTAGTTCGCGGTACAATGGCCAAACATCCTGAATCATGTTATGACAAACCTGCATGAGCTCATCGCTGGAATAACCATAATCGGAAGCTTGGTAGGTAAAGAAATCAGGATAGTCAAGCGCTTGTACACACTGATTTCTCAATCTTTGCAGATTGATCAGACCTTCTTTTAAGCCTGGGCCAACTTCTTTACTGGCCTTCCAGGCTGTTAGCCGTTCATTTAAATTATTTGATTCCCGAAGAATTCGGTCAATGTCATTTGTCGTTACTTCTTTGCCTTTAATCTTAAAAGTAAACCCAAAGAGTTTGCTTGTTTGGGCTGTCTCCGCTTTGATACGCTCTTTCACAACATCACCGGCTGTCTCAGGAGAATTACCGGCCATGTACAATATCGTTTCTAATTGCTTCACCTGTAATTGGGTGAGCTTATCCTTTTGTTTCAGATAATCCTTAGCATGTTCAATGTTCTCTTTTGAGCCTGTAAACCGGGCCATCACCTCTTCGGCTTCTTCAGCTTTACGAGATGTTATCGTATCTCCTTCCACAATATATGTATTTACCAACCATTGCATCTCTGCGGCATCAATTAGATACTTTTGCCAAGTCAGATTGTAAGTGTCAAGCCAATCTTGCACTTCTTTTTGTAATGCATCGTGGCTTAACTTATTACTTTTTTCGCCACAGTTACTTAAGGCCAATATTAAGGGTAGGCCAATGAACAAATAGATGAATCGTTGCATAATCATTATTATTTAAGTTAATATTGTGAATGTGCTATTAATAAGAGAAGAGCCTCGTGCGCCTTCCCCTCGGCTATCAAGGTTTTTGCTTTCTTAAATAAAGACAGACCTGTAAACGCCTTGTCATTTAGAAATTCAATATATAACGGTGATGAGAGATAAGCCATAGCTTCTTCATGTGTAGGCAATGTACGAAAACTTCCAAGAATACCTAAGTCATTGCCGGTTAGAATATCGCTGTTTCTAATAAATGTTGGGA
This sequence comes from Flavobacteriales bacterium, assembly GCA_026936045.1. GTDB lineage: Bacteria > Bacteroidota > Bacteroidia > CAIKAF01 > CAIKAF01 > BA4. The sequence goes on along the minus strand of JAIXKU010000132.1, from coordinate 75 downwards.
GAGCGTCAATACCTATACCGGGAGGTGAACTGGGTTTGGCTATTTCAAACAAAGCCTCACCGGATGCCCGTATAT
>JAIXKU010000168.1 GCA_026936045.1 Flavobacteriales bacterium | reverse complement strand
TATATATATCATGAAATCTAAATTACTTCTTTTCATTGCCAGCATGTTTTTCTCATTTGCAAATTTTTCACAAACGGCTAATATAGTGTTCTTCTCAGACCAAGGCGAAAAATTTACGGTCGTTATGAATGCCCTGCGTATTAACGATGTGCCCGATGCGAATATTCGTGTTACTGATTTGCGCTCAGATGCCTTTAAGGTAAAGATTATATTTGATAACCCTAATATCCCCGATATTGATAAGAATATCATGGCGGCTATGGATCAGGAGGTGACTTACGTGATAAAGAAGAACAAGAAAGGAGAATATGTTATCAATTATTTCAATCAATCACCTTTAGCACAAACGCCTACAACAGCGCCTGGTCAAACGACCTATAACCATTCGCCAATCCAACCGAATGACGGTACGGTTATTCATGGTAATACAACTACTACCACGACGACTACCATTACAGATGCGCCAAATGTCGTTGACGCCAATGTCAATATCGGTGGTGTGTCCATGAATGTTTCCATCAATGACAATACGCAATTGACCGGCACATCTACTACTACCACAACTTATACCACCACCACTACGACCAATACAACACAAAATACAGATACACAGCCTCAATCAGGCTGTATTTATCCCATGTCCGGTTCTGATTTTAACTCAGCCAAAGCGTCTATTTCAAGTAAAACATTTGAAGACAGTAAGCTTACTGTTGCCAAACAAATAGTAGATGCCAATTGCCTTTCTTCTAAACAAGTGAAAGAAGTTATGCAACTGTTTACATATGAAGAATCTAAATTGGACTTTGCTAAATACGCGTATCGTCGTGTTACAGACCCCAATAACTATTATCAGTTGAATGATGCTTTCACCTTTGAGTCAAGCATTGATGATTTGAATACCTATATACGTCAAAATCCACGTTGATAAATACCGTCTTTAATAACAAAGCCTCTGGATCTATTCAGGGGCTTTTGTTTTTTTTACGTATGCCAATTATATGATTTAATAAAAAAATACCTTTCATTTGCAGATAATAAAAGAAAACGATATGAAGCATACTACATTAACTCCCATACACGAAGCCTTAGGTGCTAAAATGGTTGAATTTGCCGGATATTATATGCCGATTCAATATAAAAATTTGTTAGAAGAACATCACGCCGTGCGCAATCAGGCGGGCATGTTTGATGTTTCGCACATGGGCGAGTTTTGGGTAGAAGGTCAGCAAGCCCTTGCATTGTTGCAGTATATAAACAGTAATGATATTTCTAAGCTCGAATCCGGACAAGTGCAATACAGTTGTTTCCCAAATAAAGAAGGCGGTATTGTAGATGATTTATTGGTTTATTGCATAAACCCTGAAAAGTACATGTTAGTGGTGAATGCCTCCAATATGGAAAAAGACATGAAATGGATTATAGAAAACAATGCCACATTTGGCGCTAAGGTGCACGATGCCTCGGATCAAACCTCTTTATTCGCCCTTCAAGGACCCAAGGCTATTGATATCTTACAACCACTTTCATCTATACCATTAAGTGAGATTCCATATTATCATTTTCAGATTGGTCGTCTTTTAAACTATGACAATATCCTTATATCCAATACCGGCTATACCGGTGCCGGTGGTTTTGAAATATATATGCCGAATGAGATAGCCATAGAGGTCTGGAATGCCATAATGAAATCAGGTAAGTCATACGGGTTGCAGCCTACCGGATTAGGCGCTCGTGATACGTTGCGTTTGGAAATGGGGTTTTGTTTGTATGGTAACGATATCAATGACAGCACCTCGCCGCTTGAAGCCGGCTTGGGATGGATAACTAAATTCAATAAAGATTTTGTAAATAAAGCTGCTTTGCAAGCTCAGAAAGAGCAGGGCGTACAGCGAAAATTAGTAGGCTTTGAGCTTATTGACAGAGGGGTGCCGCGCAAAGGTTATCCGCTCTATTCGCTTAGCGGGGAGAAAATAGGTGAAGTGACATCTGGCACGCAATCTCCATCCCTGGGCAAGCCTATTGGCATGGGATATGTGTCAACGCCTAATGCCAAGCCGGGTACGGAAATATTGATCGAAATCCGTGATAAGAAGCTGAAAGCGGTGGTGGTAAAAACACCTTTTTATACGAAGTAATCGGTTATGGGCGCACAATTATTCTTTAGGCAGACAATGCTTGTTCATGTATTTCGTTATTTTTGAAACATGAGATAGATGAAAAGACATGAGATTTTTACCGTTGTTTTTATTTTGTTTTCTGTTGCATCCCTACCAGGACAGTCAACTATCAAATTGGCATTGCTAAAATACGGCGGAGGAGGTGATTGGTATGCCAACCCGACTTCGTTGCCTAATTTGGCTAAGTTTTGCAATCAAGAACTTAAAACCAATATAGCTTTGGAACCGGCATTGGTTGAGCCGGGTAGTGAGACTTTATTCTTATACCCATTTCTGCATATAACCGGACATGGTAACATCTTTTTCACTGCACAGGAAGCGGTAAACCTGAGAAAATATCTGCTTGGCGGCGGATTCTTGCATATATCTGATAACTATGGTATAGATCAAAGTATGCGCCGAGAGATGAAAAAGGTATTACCGGAGGCCGAATGGATTATACTGCCGGCACAGCATCCTATTTATCATCAGAAGTTTGATTTCCCCAATGGTTTGCCAAAGATTCATGAACATGATAACAAGCCGGCGCAGGGTTTTGGTATCATAGAAAATGGCCGACTTGTGGTTTTTTATGATTACGAATCAGACCTAGGTGATGGATGGGAAGATGCCGAAGTGCATAAAGACTCGGAAGATACACGAATGAAAGCATTACGTATGGGTGTTAACCTCATTCAGTATGTGTTTATGACGCCAAATACACCGTAAAAGATTATCTTATAAAAAGTTGAATCAATGATTTAGCATGATGGGCATCACCAACATCGTGATATCTTCTACCTCAGCATCTAATGTGCCGGGTTTGATAATACCTGCACGATTAGGCTCACTCAGTTCAAAGATGACATTCTCACTGTCAATATTTTGAATCATTTCGATAAGAAATCGGGAGTTAAAGCCAATTTCCAAATCGTCGCCATCGTATTGGCAGGAGAGACGTTCGAACGCTTCATTGGAGAAGTCAAGGTCTTCAGCCAAAATCTGCAAATCGCTGCCGGCAATTTTCAATTTGATCTGATAGGTGGTTTTGTTTGAAAAGATACTGACACGACGAATGGCGTTAAGCAATGGGGTTTTGTCAACCATCAGACGGTTGGGATTATTCTTTGGGAATACAGCTTCATAATTTGGAAATTTACCGTCTATCAAACGGCTCACCGCACGGTAGTTTTCAAAACTGAAAGATACATGCGTATCGCTGTAAGACACATCAACTGGCGAATCATACGAAACCAAAATATTCTTAAGCAGGTTTAAAGGTTTCTTAGGTAAAACAATAGAGCCGGCGCCACTTGCTGATACATCTTTGCGATGATATTTTACTAATTTGTGTGCATCCGTAGCAACGAAATTGCAGCCTTTGGTTGACATCTCAAATAAGATACCAGACATTACCGGTCTGATGTCATCATTACCCGTAGCGAAGATGGTTTTATTGATAGCATGTGCCAACGTCATAGAATCAACGGTCATCTTTTGATCTGACTCAACTTCCAGCATACGAGGAAAATCAGCCGGATTATGGCCGGTAAGTTTATATTTTCCAGTTTCGGATGAAATAACGATACCGTTGGTTTTGGCATCAACAGTAAAGGCCAATGGCATATCGGCAAATGTTTTTAATGTGTCCAACAAAAGTTTGGCCGGAATGGCGATACTCCCGTTTTTCTTAACATTAACCTGATCGGCATTGAGTCGAGCAGAAAGAGATGTTTCCAGGTCGGAACCATAAATTGTTAGTCCGCCATCGCTTGCTTCAAAAAGGAAATCATTTAAAATAGGTACGGTGCTATTATTGCTGATAATCCCGCCAATAACTTGTAGCTGTTGAAGCAAGGTTTTACTAGTGATTGCAAAATTCATGGATAATTAATTTTTAACAAACCTAAGATAAATTTTTCTATTTACTGAGGGATGTATATGTATTTTATCCACGATAAATAAACAATTCCACACATAGTAAATGTATAGCCGAATAATAGCTCTTCTCTGATTTTACCGTTGTTTACAGTCTGCACACAAGGGTTTGAGGTATAGTCTTCTATATAGCCGAATGCGTCGTTGTTGAAATCTTCAAAGGCTTGCATCAGTTTGTTTCTTGTGTTCACCAAGAACAGGCCATAAGATGCAATTGATTCATTGATGGACTCGCCGCTCTGGATTAATATTTTGATGTTTTCTTTTGCTTCTATTGTAAAATGTTGGCCGTTGTTATCCATTAAAACAAACCGGTCTTGCGCTACATCTTCTTTCCCGTTGATACAGATCTCACCTTCTACAACCAATAATCCGGTGTTGTAATATGCAGGAAAGTCAAAATCGGCTTTACCGCCTTTTTCAATAAAATGTTGTATGAAAATCAGTTAACTACTACTTTCGATTAACACGATACCCTGATAGCTCTGCTTCGGAGTTATTCATTTAGAGGCTATATCATGAACGATACAGTTATCAATCTCACTGATTGCTTTGAGAAAATGTGCAAAAGAATGTGTATCCATCTTGAATCGGTTCATTTGAATTTCTCATGAGATACTAGATAATTCTCAATTACCGGTCAGGTTCGTTGAGAAAATTGGTTCTCTTTTTCAGATATTTTAAGATCACATAACTAAGGCCTGTCAAGCCGGCCATGATGATTAAAAAATAATTGTAATGCGTCTCTCCTCTTATTAATTCTCCTAAAATATCAAGGGTAGAGAAAATAAGAAAGAGTGCAAAAACACCGTTCTTTTCATTTTTTAAAACCTTTTTCCAACTGAATGGCATGTTCGGTTGGACAAAATTTTTAAATCGAGGAATAAAGGCCGGTCGGCCATTAGCCCAATCCAAATACGGCTGCCCAAATTTAGCACGAAGAAACTGCTCTTCTGCAAACATGATTCTTTCGTAATATATCCAATACAAAAGACAAAAGATGATAAGAAACCAAATATTACCGGGTAGCATAGCCGGCCCCAGCCACATCAGAAAATTTCCTAAATAAAGAGGATGTCTGACAACAGAATATAAACCGGTGGTGTTTAACGAATCAGCCACTTGTCCCTGTTTGGTATTTCTTCCGGATGTGTTTCGAGGCGTGTGACCGACGGTGTAAATACGGATAAACTGACCGGTTAGACTTATACATAAAGCCAGCATTTCATAATACCGTTCGTATGATGTACCTTTTAAGATAAATGTTTTGGGATGCAGCTCTGTGTAAACGTAAAGAATGGTGCCAACCGATAGTATGGACAATGGTACATAACTCCTGTATTTAAACAACCAATTACCCTGTTTTTCTAAATCTTCCTGTAAAGCCATGATCCTTTATCGTTTTAGTTATGCTTAAAAACAAAAACACCCCAATTGGTTGGTGTGAAAATATAACGCAGACCTCAAAGATAGAAAAACAACGATGATAATCCGGTTTTACCTCTTGTTCTTAATGAAACATTATTTCGTTTTTCTAAGTTTCACAATTATGAAGCTGGAAAGCGCGAATGGGAATATTAATGGTGCCAACCGATAGTCGAACATGAGATGTGTCATGAGCAGCGAAAACAGCACGGAGAGAAAAGCGCTGTGCATATTTTCTTGTCGGCAAAACTAATGGCAGAAGAAAGGTTAGTCCTCTAATCTTTCTTCTCTAATTGTCGGCGAAGCTTTTCTTCCACATTTGACAATAATTCCATGAAATTATCGCCGTATTCGGAAGCAAACGGGTCGTTACCCGGAATACCTAAGCGTACACTCACTTGCATGGGATTTACAGATTTACCCTCTTTATTTTCCAAATACACATCAGCATGTGTGATACCGGTAAAATGGCGGGTTAAGCGTGAAAGCATTTTACGGATTCTCTCCTGTACCATTTCGGCTACTTCAAAATCAACGGCCTGTACATCTAACTTGATGCCTTCGTAATTCTCTGTGTAATTCATAGTCTGTCGTATGTTATAATTAATATGCTGTTAAGGATGAAATGTCATACCGATAAAACGATCGTTTGAGCGACTCAAAGATACTGAAAATACCGATTTAAGAACGAACGGTTTGGTACAAATAAAAAAGCAACTGCAAAATTTACAGTTGCTTGATTTGGGTGGGAGCAACAGGATTCGAACCTGTGACCCTCTGCTTGTAAGGCAGATGCTCTGAACCAGCTGAGCTATGCTCCCAAAGTAAATGGGAGTGCAAATATATGATCAAATTTTAAATTGCCAAAAAATTAGGCGGATTTTGCAAAATATCAGCCACTAAAAAAGCACTGCCACAAACCAAAATCAGATCTTCTCCTTCTGCTGCTTTGTATGCCGCTTCTAATGCTAATGCCGGTGTGGTGTAAGCATCTCCCTGCAGCCCGGCAGTTTTGGCCTGTTCCCATAATATCCGCTCATCAAGCGCCCTTGGCACAGATGCACGGGTGAAATAATAAACGGCCTCTTTGGGTAGCAACGAGAGCATTTCTTCAATATCTTTATCGTTAGCAACGCCCATGACTAAGTGTAAGCGCTGAAATATCATAGATGATATTTGCTCCATGACAGCTTCAAGCCCGGCTGCATTATGTGCGACATCCAAGACGATGGATGGGGCGGTGTGTACCTCTTGCCATCGGCCTTGCAAGCCGGTATTCTCTACAACGTTTTTAAATCCTCGTAACACCGCATCGCGATCAATCTCTATGATTTCATGCTCTTCCAATTCATCTACAACCGTCAATACACCGGCGATATTACGCAATTGGTATAATCCGGTGAGACCGGAACGCACGGTGATCTTTTCGTCCGTCACCCAATGCAGAAACTCAGCTTGAAGATAGGATTTATTCTCTTCCTGGATGAATGTATGGTGTTTGACTTCATAGACATCATCAGCAAAAAGACAAGGTGCATCTTCGTAATTGGCTTTATTCATTAACACGGCTTGCACCGCCTCCTGGCGTTCAAAGATGATCACCGGCGTTTTTTCTTTGATGATACCGGCCTTTTCTTTGGCGATTTCTTCAAGTGTTTCACCTAAAAATTGGGTATGATCTTTACCAATTTGTGTAATGATGCTGAGCTGAGGTTTTAAAATATTGGTAGAGTCCAATCGTCCGCCCATGCCCGTTTCCACAACGGCTATATCAATTCCGTTCTCGGCAAAATAACTAAACGCCATTGCCACACTAATCTCAAAAAAAGACGCATCCAATGTTTTAAAAAAGGCGATATGTCGTTCTACAAATCGGGTAACAAATGCTTCGTCTATCTCCTGTCCATTCACTTTGATGCGCTCATTAAATCGTAGTAAGTGAGGCGAGGTGCAAAGACCGGTTTTTAGACCATGCTCTTGAATAATGGAGGCTAAAAAATGAGATGTTGAGCCTTTGCCGTTGGTGCCGGCAACATGAATACTGCGAAATCTTTCTTGAGGATTGCCTAAATGATTACATAGTTTAGTGATGTTGCCCATATCTTTCTTATAG
>JAIXKU010000266.1 GCA_026936045.1 Flavobacteriales bacterium | reverse complement strand
GTATTATCTTATTCAACGCTTTATTATTTTATCTCTCGGATTTGGCATTATGTATCTAGCTCATAAAGTCAAGTACACTATTTATTCCAAACTATCCGTTATTGGTATTCTCATTACCGTTCCGTTGTTGCTGCTGACATTAATTATGGGTGCCAATCTTAACTCCGCTACACGGTGGCTGATGATTCCCGGTTTGGGAGTAAGCTTTCAAACCAGCGACTTGGCTAAGCTCATGTTGATTACTTATGTAGCACGCATGTTATCAAAGAATCAGGATCAGATTAAAGACTTTAAAACGGGGTTCTTACCTATTGCAATCCCTGTCGTTGTCGTTTGTAGCTTGATTCTACCGGCCAACTTCTCCACATCGGCCATGTTATTTCTTATTTGCTTAATGATGATGTTCATTGGCAGAGTATCCTTAAAACATATCGGCGCTTTATTAGGCGTAGCCGTAGCAGGATTTGGCGCACTGATTTTGCTCTCTTTTGCAGCACCCAAACTTCTCCCCCGTTTAGAAACATGGAAAACAAGAATTGAAACCTTTAGCACACATCATGGTAAAGATTCAGATACTGAGCTAACAAAAGAAAAATACCAGTCGGATCTCGCCAAGATGGCCATAGCCCAAGGTGGATTACTTGGTACCGGACCTGCTAACAATATTAATAAGTACAGACTTCCACAGGGTTATTCGGATTTTATATATGCAATGATTATCGGTGAATATGGCGCCATTATGGGTGGGATAGTTATACTTCTTGTATATCTGATTCTGCTGTACAGGGTTGTGCGAATCGCCACTAAAACACAATATGCATTTGCTACTTTTTTATCTATTGGATTATGCTTAAGCCTGGTCGTGCAGGCATTTATCAATATGAGTGTTGCCGTTGGTATATTCCCGGTAACAGGTCAACCTCTGCCGATGATAAGCATGGGCGGAACATCAACAATATTTACAGGGCTTATTTTAGGTATGATTCTCAGTGTAAGTCGCTCCATACAAAACGAACAAACAGAAAGTATCAGTCATGACGTTAAACAAGGTCATAATTAGCGGCGGCGGAACCGGCGGGCATATCTTTCCGGCAATCGCAATTGCGAATGCCTTGAAGGAGATGTCTCCCGGCACGGAGATTCTGTTTGTAGGCGCAAAAGGAAAAATGGAAATGGGAAAAGTGCCGGCTGCCGGTTATAATATCGTAGGGCTAGAAATAAGTGGCTTAAGCAGCGGTTTATCCATATCAAACCTTACTCTGCCGTTCCGTTTAATGAAAGCTCTTTGGCAAGCCCGAAAAGTCATCAAGAAATTCAAACCGCAAGTGATTATTGGCGTAGGAGGATATGCCAGCGCTGCCGTAGCGTTTACCGGAGCCAAGATGAATATTCCGATTCTTTTACAAGAACAAAATTCTTACCCCGGAAAAACTAATCGCTTCCTCTCTAGATACGCTTCACGAATATGCGTAGCCTATCCTGATATGCAAACGTTCTTTCCTGCATCAAAGATTGTGTACACCGGCAATCCGGTAAGAAAAGAGATTGAGCATCTATTACCAACTGCAGAACAAGGACAACATTTATTTAACTTAAGTAATGAAAAGCCCATTCTGCTGGCATTTGGCGGAAGTCAAGGCGCAAAAGCGATTAATGAAGGAATTGAGAATGCTCTACCGCTATTTCACAAACATGGCATACAGGTATTATGGCAAACCGGCACACCGTTCTATCAACGTGCATTGAATACTGTAAAGAATAATGGTTATGATGTAAAAGTGTTTGAATTTATTCGAGAAATGAATTATGCTTATGCTGCCGCAGATATGGTCGTCGCCAGAGCAGGTGCTATTACAATATCTGAACTGCAGGTTGCAGGCAAAGCGTCTATACTTATTCCCTTGCCTACGGCCGCAGAAAATCATCAATATAAGAATGCCCTACAGTTGTCATCACGTGATGCTGCTTTGATTTTATCCAATAATGACTGTCCAACGAAACTGGGAGATACGGTTATAAATATGATTAAAGACAAGCCAACGCTGCATGCATTAGAAACACGTATTAAACAAATGGCTGCTTTTGATGCAGCTAAAACCATTGCCTCTGAAGTAATAACCCTTGCAGGATGAATGTAACTAATCTACATAGAATCTATTTCATCGGTATAGGCGGTATCGGAATGAGTGCTATTGCAAGGTATTTTATACAAGAGGGGAAAGAGGTAGCCGGTTATGACAGAACATCAACTGATTTATCTAAACAACTGCAAGATGAAGGCATGAATATCCACTATACGGATGATATTCATGCAATACCTTCGTCTTTTATTAATGCTGACAAAGAAGAAACGTTGGTGGTATATACACCAGCTATCCCCAATAACCATCAAGAATTAAATTATTTTACAGAAAAAGGATATCGTATTGCTAAGAGATCCGATGTTTTAGGTTGGATAAGCAATAAAATGTTTTGTATTGCTATCGCCGGCACACATGGGAAAACGACAACATCTTCTCTGATCGCTCATATTCTACATCATTCAAATGCCGGGATGCGTGCATTTCTGGGTGGTATTACGGCAAACTACCAGTCTAACTTCTTATCAAATAAAGATGCAAAGATAGCCATAGTAGAAGCAGATGAATACGATCGTTCATTCCTTAAACTCAACCCAGATATTGCCATTATTACATCTACAGATCCTGACCATTTGGATATATATGGTGAGATATCGGAAGTAAAAAAATCTTTTTCTCTTTTTACAGAACAGATTAATACAAACGGCCTGCTCATTATTCAACACAGTTTGTCTCTCGATACGCCTAAAGAGCTAAGAAAGAAAACCTATGGCCTAAACAAAGATGCCGATATATATGCTGAAAATATTCGTATTGAAAATGGCAGATATGTATTTGATGTAGTATCTAACGGTAAACTCTGGGTCGGATTTGAATTATATATGGGCGGCAAACATAATATTGAAAATGCTTTAGCAGCTATATATACAGCAAAGTCTATTAATATCTCTATGGACAGCATCAAAGAAGGAATTAAAACATTTAAAGGCGTTAAGCGCAGATTTGAATATATAAGTCGCACTGACGAGCATATATATATTGATGACTACGCCCACCATCCGGCAGAAATTAATGCAACCATCAGTGGCGTGCGAGAGGTTTATCCAAATAAAAAAATATTAGGCATCTTCCAACCTCATCTATACAGCAGGACACGTGATTTCGCATCCGACTTTGCTCATAGTTTATCTTTATTGGATGAGGTTATTCTCATGGATATATATCCGGCCAGAGAGGTTCCGATTCCAGGGGTATCAGAAGATTTGATTTTTGAAAACATAACAACAGAGAAAAAATTCAAAGCCAATAAAGAGAATCTGTTGGATCTCATTAAATCACGACTAGATAAAATAGATATTATTGTAACGATGGGCGCAGGGGATATTGACCGATTCGTAAAGCCTATTGAAGCACTTCTCAATCAAAATCCTGTTGCACTGACATGAAAAGGATACTAAACATATCAATGATAATTATACTCTCAGTGGGAGTAATTCTTATGTTGGGATTCATCAACAGGAGGTCTGTTACCGGTAGTTGTGATAACATTCAGGTCCAGATTGAAAGACCTGATGGGAACATATATATCAGTGAGGATGAAATAAAAGATCAGATAAAAATAATCTGCAACTCTGACCTAACACAAGAAATATCAATAGAAGAAATTGCAGCGATAGAAGAAAATATAAAGAAGAACAGTGTGATTAAGACCTGCGAGATATATCTTGAGGTAAATGGAACACTTAATGCAAAGATTACACAAAGACGACCTATCGGCAGAGTCATGAATAGCCGTGGCGAATCATTCTATCTGGATGAGACCGGATTTATGATACCGGCCATTGCCGGTCGTCCTGCGCATGTTGTAATAGCCAGTGGCAATATCAATGAATCTTATGCGCCTAACCCCTATTTCATAGACAATGATTCGGCAGCAGCCATTTCTATTCTTGATGAGATATATAAGATTATGAAGTTTATTGACAAATATCCTTTCTGGAAAGCACAGATTGAGCAAATATATGTGGATAACCAGAAGCAATTTATACTAATACCCAAAGTAGGGCATCAAGAAATTCATTTGGGTAATGCAGACCATATTGAAGGAAAGTTTAAGAAGTTGGAATTGTTCTATACTAAAGGCATGACCAATGAAGGATGGAGAGGATATCAGGTGATAGATGTACAGTTTAAAAATCAAATTATATGTCGGGGAGCAAATGTACTATATGCAACAAAACCAATAGAAACTGAAATAAAATCTGATACAACTCAAATTATAGTTCAATAAAAAACAAAAAAAGCAGCATATGGAAAATTCAGAAATTGTAGTAGGCTTAGACATCGGCACCACAAAGATTGTGGCAATGGTAGGCCGCCGGAATGAGTTCGGAAAAGTAGAAATTCTCGGTGTCGGGAAAAGCGATTCAATAGGTGTATCGCATGGTGTAGTTAGTAATATCATCAACACCGTTGATTCAATAAAGAGGGCTGTTGCAGAGGCTGAGAAGCAATCAGGTGTAGAGATTAACGTTGTGAACGTTGGTATTGCCGGACAGCATATAAAGAGCATTCAACATCGCGGTATCTACACAAGGAAAAACACACAGAACGAGATTGATCAAGAGGATATTGATGCGCTGAATGAAGATATGTATCGCTTGGCTATGCCGCCCGGAGAGCAGATAATCCATGTCTTGCCACAAGAATATTTTGTGGATAGTGCATCCCAAACAACAAATCCTATAGGGATGATGGGGTCGCGGCTTGAGGCAAATTTTCATATCATAACAGGTAATGTATCCGCTGCACAAAACATTTACAGATGCTGCCAAAATGCAGGGTTACAAGTGAATGACATGATACTTGAGCCATTAGCTTCCGCCAGGGCTGTATTAAGTAAAGAGGAAGAAGAAGCCGGTGTGGTGTTGGTAGATATTGGTGGTGGCACAACAGATATTGCCATCTTTCATGATTGCACTATCAGGCATACTGCTGTCATTCCCTTTGGCGGAAATGTGATAACTGATGATATTAAGAAGGAATGTGGCATCATTAAGAACTATGCAGAATTGCTTAAAGTAAGACATGGTTCAGCATTGGCACTCGACAATATGAATAAGATAATTACCATTCCTGGATTGAAAGGTCGTCCGGCAAAAGAAATTAGCATGAAGTTTTTGGCCAACATCATACAGGCCCGCATGGAAGAGATTATGGAATGTGTTTTCTATGAAATTAAAAGCTCTGGTTACAAAGATCATTTATCTGCCGGCATTGTACTTACAGGTGGTGGTGCGCTGTTGAAGCATGTAGGTCAGTTTACAGAATATATAACCGCCATGGAAACCCGTATCGGCTTACCCAATGAACATACGACAGGAAATATAGGCACACAGATAAACAGTCCTATTTACAGCACAAGTATTGGTTTGATGTTAAAAGGCTTCTCTGAAACACCAAAAGAGCAGAAAGAAAAAGAAGAAAAAAGAAAAGAACATTCTAAAATCAAGCGTGGCAACTTCTTCGAAAAACTTCTCAATAAAGGTAGAGAGTTCTTTGATGATGAAGACATACAATAATTTAATCCAGTAACAACTAAAACAAGCAATATGACACAATTTGAAGAAACAAATCAAGACAACGAGCTTTTACGGTTTCAATTACCGAAAGAAAGCTCATCTATCATTAAAGTAATAGGCGTAGGTGGTGGTGGCAGTAATGCTGTTAATCATATGTACAGACAAGGTATTAAAGGGGTTGATTTTGTTATTTGCAACACCGATTTACAAGCATTAGAGATGAGCCCTGTGCCTCTTAAAATTCAGTTAGGAAAGAACCTTACTGAAGGGCGTGGCGCTGGTGCTATGCCTGAAGTAGGCAGAAAATCAGCGCTCGAGAACATTGAGGAAGTAAGAAAAATTCTGTCTAATAATACCAAAATGATTTTTGTAACGGCCGGTATGGGAGGTGGAACAGGTACAGGCGCTGCACCTATTCTTGCTCAACTGGCACGCGAAATGGGTATTCTAACAGTAGGTATTGTTACTGTACCGTTTGGATTTGAAGGGAAAAGAAGAAAAGAACAAGCAGAGTCAGGCATTGATGAGTTAAAAAGAAATGTTGATACTTTACTTGTTATATCTAATGATAAGTTGAGAGAGATTTACCATAATCTTTCACTAAGCAATGCCTTTTCTAAAGCCGATGATATCTTAACATCCGCTGCAAAAGGCATTTCCGAGATTGTAACGGTTACCGGTTATATTAATGTGGATTTTGAAGATGTAAAAACGGTTATGACAAACGGTGGTGCAGCCATTATGGGTAGTGCTGTGGCAGATGGTGAAAACAGAGCCAGAACAGCTATTGAGGGGGCGCTTTCTTCTCCGTTGTTAAATGACAATGATATCAGAGGCGCTAAGCATATCCTGTTATATATCACTTTCGGTCAAAATGAGATTACCATGGATGAGATGGGAGAAATTACGGATTACATTCAAGATGTAGCCGGCACAACAGAGCATCTATTCTTTGGAACCGGCCATGATGAAACGTTAGGTGATAGCATTAAGGTCATTCTTATTGCTACGGGCTTTAAATCACTTGATGATACCGCCGTAATTAATTTCAATCAACCTGAACGCACCGTATTAGAGGTTGAGAACAAAAGGCAAGAAGATATCATTGAAGCTATCAACAAAGAAAAATTTGCACCGATGGAAGATGCCGACAATGATGAGTTTACCGCAACAGGCATAAATGACAATGAGGAATTAAAAGAGAATCAGATTGAATTTACAGTGTCCGATGCACCGGTTGCAGCTAATGAAAAAACAGAGGACCCGAATGTCGAGCGTATCATGTTGTTTGAAGACGAAAAGGATGCAGAAAAGCAACTCAATACATTTGATCTGTTTCATGCCTCAGACAACAAGCCCTCCGACGCATTAAATAAGGATGATGAAAAAGGTGTTCTGTTTAAGCCCAATGAACGAGTTCAGCGCTTAAGAGAAATCAGCATGAAGCTAAAAACACCATCCGGCTTAAAGGATCTAGAGAATGAATCGGCATTCAAAAGAAGAAAGGCAAATAGCGAAGAAGAAGATATAAGTAATTCAATTGATAATTCGCCTTCCAGATTATCTCTTTCTGCCGATCCGGAGAATGGGTATAAATTAAGGGAGAACAATTCTTTCCTGCACGACAGTGTAGATTAATCACTATCTATATTGCTTTTTAGTTGAGAAGCCGGCATAACGCCGGCTTTTTTATTTTCTAAATCCTAAGATTTTCCACTTACGCCAGACATACACCATCGCCATTATGATAACACCATCAACAATACCAACACATAAACCTAAAAATAAAATAAAAAATACAGGACTGAAAGATGGCTGAAATGCTGTAAGCCATGTTGAATGAAATATTAAAAATGAGGGGAAAAAAAGGAGCTGCACAAGTGCGTATATAATACCGCCAATCAATCCGGTCAGAAATGATTGCAACAGCCATCTCTCCTGTGCATATTGAACCAGTATAACTGAGGTAAGCAAACTAAAGAACATCGCATACAAATAGTC
>JAIXKU010000141.1 GCA_026936045.1 Flavobacteriales bacterium | reverse complement strand
ATGCAACCATTTGACCATAGTTTGGCTCTATATGTTTGTAATCTTTGTTTTAATCTGGTTGTAACGGCGAATTGCATTCCAGAACCCAAGTTGATGAAAAGGGCCGATAGATGTCGGCCTTTTCTTTTGCATGCAATTTAAGGCTTTGAGAAGAAGTTATGAATGGACTCGCTAAAGACTTGATACAGTTGTTGAAGTTCCGGGTCATTTTGAAGCATTTGCTTATGTATGTCTATGGTAATTGTATCATTTCGCCGCGCAGGGCCGGTTTGCCAAAGTAAAGGGCTGTTTTCAGTCAGTCGCTCTGCTGTTTCTAAAATTAATGGATGTAAAATAGAAAAAGGCAGTTGGTGTTCTTTACAATACACTTCTGCTCGGGTATATAAATAGTTTGTGAAGTTTGAAACCAGTACAGCAGCCAAATGCAGTTGCCGGCGTTGTGTTGAGTTTATATGCTCCACACGATTGGAAAGATGAGATGCTATCATTTGTATTTGATGTAGTGATTCTGCATTACTGACTTCAATACAAATAGGAATTGAAGACCAATTAGCATCCCGATGCCGAAGCAGAGATTGTAAGGGATAAAGAACACCTGCTTGAATAGAAAAAGGCATTAAGACATCTATCGGCTGAGAGCCAGATGTATGCACAAGCAGGTTCGGCTTGAATTCTAATTGCTCTGCAACAGAGGCAATCGCATTATCACTCACGCAACAAATAAAAATACCCTGATGCTGGGAGAGTAGATCAATAGCTATGATGGGCTTTGCATGAAGTTCATCTGAGAGCAGTTGAGCGTTTTCCGGTGTTCGACTATATACTTCAATAATCGGATAACCTTTCTTGTAAAGGGCTTTCCCCAGTTGCCAGGCTACATTCCCGGCTCCAATTAACGTGATGGGAAGCATCTATGAGCGATTAGATATACGATTGATAACAGAGATAAATATACCAATAATCATCAAAATGCAACCGGTCCAAAGCAAATTGATACCAGGAAAGACAATCGCTTGCATGATAATAAAATTGCTTAGTCTGCCACCTTGTAATTCGGACAAGTTTGCATCTATAGAACGTGATGCTGGATTGATACGTTCCACATCAATTTTCAATCCGGCTTTTTCGCCAATACCAGGTGTGGAGAAAGCATAATTCCCTTTAATTTCATATAGAGCCTTGACTTCATCTATCTTATTACCACGCGCATCAAATACACTAAATACGGCATTCAGCCCAATGTATAAAGAGTCATTATAGCTTTGATCATTGAGATCTGTAAAGGATTGCAAGCCATCAAAGACAATAAAAAATCTAGATCCGAAAATGGTGTCTTTGTCTTGTATGCTAAAATGTTGAGGCTCGGAATAGGTTGGTATTGCTTGTTGCTTCTTTCTATTTAAGTTTTCCAAATCCACATAGGTGACGTGGGTGAAAATATCTTTAAACAAAAAATGTTTGGTTGCCGGTTCGGGCGAGTTTCCCATACGGTCATTCAGAATCAACTTTGGATAAAGGGTAAATGCTTTTTCAAGTTTTCCATTTTTAGACTCAAAATAATCTACCCGGTAATTAGCCACATTGCCAATCAGCGTATCGCCTTGGTAAGAGAGAAAATAATTAAGCATGGGTAGTGTATCGCCATAATGAAGCATAATATTTTCATTGTTTCTGAAATCGGCATTGAGCGCTTCTAGGTTAATCTGACTGGTGTTTTGAGAGATAAATTTCTTATGGCCACCGGAGACGACGGCGCCTAAGATGATAAGACTAAACCCAATATGGCCTAAAGATGCCCCGGCCTTTTTAAGATTTTTTCTTTGGTATCGAAAAATGAAATCGGCATTAGCTAATACGGCAAAGCCGGCAGTAAAGCACAGCAGAATATACTTTGGATTTCTGAATTCCTGAAAAATAATACCTGCAGAAAATGTCAGTATAGCAGCCACAATAATGGATCGCATGATTTTAGACCAAAAAACATCTAAATTATTTTCTCTGTATTGTAGGAATTGCGTAACTGCTATAAACAGTGTGATGATAACAGCTAAAATACCCTGCACCTGATTGTAGGCTTCCACGTTTCCGGGAGCATATTGTGTCCCAATCAGTTTGTTGATAACAGGTTTAGATGTTTCGAATGAAAGATGAATAACAGAGATAAGCAGAACTAAACCGCTTGCAAAAAGGAAAAACTCACGACTAAGCACATGCTCGCTTGAAGTGGATGACGGGAAAGCCTGTTTGGCTTGTAAATAGGCCAGGGCCAATGATACACCGGCAAAAACCAAGTATAATATTTTTATTAAAGGAGAGACATGAAATAACGCTCCGGCTATAAGCATAATAACGGAAAGCATTAGATAACCATAGCGCAATGATTTTTTTTGTATGATCATCAGAATAGGTAACCAAATAAAGAATAACAAATAGATAAGCAGTTGGCCTGTCATACCTAAATCGGTAAATGAGTGAACGGAGGCATCGCCCAACACCCCGCTACGTGTCAGGAAAGTGGAGTAGAGCACTAAGACGAAGGTGAGAAAAATAAGAAAATAGGTTAAGAAGAGTGTTGTGCCGTTATTTTTGCGGATGAGCAGCAGATGTGCGCCCGCCACAAGGGTAAGCCAGGGGACAAGAGATGAATTCTCTACCGGATCCCATGCCCAAAAACCGCCAAAGTTTAATGCTTCATAAGCCCAGGCACCACCCATTAGAATACCAGCTCCTAAGATGGCGATACCGGCGAAAGCCCAAGGAATCGCAGATTTAAACCATTCCGTATAGTTCTTCCGCCAAATTCCGGATAATGCATAAGCGTACGGTACTAAGGTCAGTGCAAACCCCAAAAATAACATGGGTGGATGTAGTGTCATCCAATAATTTTGAAGTGACGGATTAATGCCGCGTCCATCTAAAATCTGAAGATAGTCCGGATTTTGTAAAATTGGCATAGCAGACGTAGAAGGATGAAGACGGGTTAAGATAAAAGGATTAGAACCGATTTTGTAATCAATTAAACCGGGAATTTGGATAATGGCGCCTGCTACCATGGTAGAAATAAATACCTGTGCCAGCGCGACAACTGTCATAAGATAAGATTCCTGTTTACGTGCCGTACCCATTAAGATTAACCCCGTAACAACATGCCAAAACGACCAAAGCAAAAAGCTGCCTTCTTGCCCTTCCCAAAATGCGGCAAAAACATATTTTGAGGGTAACTCGCGACTGGTATGCTGCCATGCATATTGATATTCAAAATGATGGTTAAGTATGATATAAAAGAGGGTGATGATGGCGCCAACAACCCCAACAGCGTGAAGGATAAACCCGATCCGGCCTAAGCGTTTCCATCCCTTATCTCCCGTTTTGTTGCGGGTTGACATAAAATAGGAGATTGCCGCCATGAGTGCAGCAGATATCGAGAGCGCAATAAAAATATTTCCTAAAATACCCGGCAGCAGATTCTCGCCGTTAAACTGAATTTTCATGATCTACTGTACTTCTTGGGTTTGGGCATCAGAATATTTTGAAGGGCATTTTGTCAATACATCTTTAGCATGGAAGCCATCGCCTTTCATACTGCCAACCACAACAACTTGTTCTGATTTCTCAAAATCCTGCGGTTTGGTTTTATATAACCATACCCTGTTTTCTTTACCCTCTTTATCAATAAGATAAAAGCTGAAAAGATTGGCATCTTCCAATGGATTATAAACCATTTCTTTTTCCAAATTCAACTTTCCTACTACGTGAAAAATCTTGTCTGGATGGGCGGAAGCTTCTCTAAATGAAGCGTATGTTTCCGAGCTCTGCAATGAGTAAAAGGCCAAACCAATAGCACCTGCTATTACTAATATGAGTACGATATGTGATTTTTTCATGTCTTCAATTCTCAATAATAACACGCAAAGATAAGGGTTTGTTCGTTGCTAAAGGTATTATGGCAACCTGTAGTTTTTTATACCTTTGTTATAAAAGCTTAAACACTTCACTATCGCATGATACAGCAAAATGTGAACTTACGGGCCTTCAATACATTTGGATTAGGAGCAACGGCTGAATATTATACTTTAGTAAAAGAAGAGGATGATTTACGTGCAGCCATAGAATGGGCGGGTGAAAAGTCACTGTTTGTTTTGGGTGGAGGCAGTAACATATTATTTATCGGCGACGTACAGGGTTTAACGCTGCATATTGCAACAAGAGGTATTTGCTATTCCGAAGACAAAGACTATCATTATGTAGAGGTTTCTGCGGGAGAGCCTTGGCACTACGTGGTTATGCATACATTGGAAAGAGGAATCGGCGGCCTGGAGAATCTTTCTCTGATTCCCGGCCAGATAGGTGCGGCGCCAGTGCAGAACATCGGCGCGTATGGTGTTGAACTAAAAGATGTTTTTCATTCGCTTACAGCATTACATTTGCCTACGTTAGAAACACATCAATTTAATTTATCGGCTTGTAGATTCGGATACAGAAGCAGTATTTTTAAAACCACAGCCAAAGGAGAATATATTATTCTTTCCGTTAAGTTGGCTTTAGCTAAATCACACACATTATTAAGGGCATACGGAGATATCGAAAAAACATTAGAGCAGATGGCTGTTGTTGAGCCTACAGCAAAAGATATTAGCCGGGCGGTTATTCAAATTCGTCAATCTAAACTACCTGATCCGGCGGTTATTGGTAATGCTGGTTCCTTCTTTAAGAATCCGGTTATATCGCCTTTGCAGTATGCATTATTAAAAAGCCAATACGACAACATACCGTCTTATGTTCAACCGAACGGCAATGTTAAAATTCCTGCCGGATGGCTGATAGAGCAGGCCGGATGGAAGGGTAAGCAAGTGGGTCATTGTGGTGTACATGCCAAGCAAGCATTGGTTTTGGTAAATTACGGACAGGCAAGCGGAAAAGAACTGCTTAAACTGGCTGAATCTATTCAGCATGATATTGCAGCTTGCTTTGGCGTTACATTAGAGATGGAAGTGAATGTGGTTGGTTAATCTGTTTTTGTCTCGTCTGTTTCTTTCCGATGTTTTCTATTTCTTAATACAGCTTCTAATGTCCAACTTGTAGTGCCTTCGTAAGGCGCTTTACGAACGGTGCAATCTGTTTTAGGGCATATTGTGCAAGAGGTATCAATACATGCGTCGGTATGAATAAAGAATTCAACCTGATTATTCAATTTATTATTAATAAGCTGATCAATAGCATCTATCTCCTTATGCGCCTGCTCCACTGTAAAATAATAAGGTACGGTAATATGACAATCTATATGCCATGTAGCACCATATTTAATAAGACGCATATTGTGAATATCAATTACATTCTGACTGCGTTCTTTTTCTATGGTTTGCATAATATCGTTCAATAAGGCCTTATCAGCTGTATCCATAATACCACTAACGGATTGTTTTAAAATCCTAAAACCGGTGTAAATAATAATAAAGCCGAAAACAATAGCTATCAATGCATCTAACCATACCCAATCCGTTAGATATACGATACCTAGACCGATTAAAATACCGGCGGTTGAATAGGCATCCGTTTGAAGATGTTTACCACCGGAAACAAGGATTAGTGAATTATTCTTTTTGCCTTTATGTTCTATAAGAAATCCGATAATATAATTTATTATACCGGTAAAGACAATCAGGATAATACCAAAGTCAAGCTGTTTTATTTCATGCGGAATAAAGAAGCTGTAAATGGATTTGATAATAATACCAATACCGGCAGAAACAATAAGTCCTCCTTCAAGCGATGCAGAGATGTATTCAACCTTACCGTGGCCGTATGGATGGTCATCATCTTTTGGTTTTAAGGCAAGCATCATGCTGTATAGGCCGATGATGGCTGCAACGACGTTGACAATGCTCTCAACCGCATCTGTAAATATTGCATTGGAGTTAGTTAAAATAAACGCTACAAATTTGGCTGCCAGCAGCAGAATGCCAACAGAGAGAACAATGCGTTGAAGCTGAATATTTTCTTTTTTGAGCATCTATTATATATGTATTACAAAGAAAATATATTTCAAGTTAGGATAGTTAGTTAAGCGAGCTTTATTAAGCCGGTATTTTGTATTTTTATACTGTGAGATTTGATTTACCACAATATTTATCCGCCCGATTGGCTGAACCGTTACCGGGCGAGAAGGCACAGAGAATGATGTCACCGGGCGAGCGAATAGCCTATCCTGTTCAAGGACGTAAGCCAAGGTTGAGCGCAGTATTATCTTTATTTATTCCGGATATAACCGGTATTTGGAGTCTTGTCTTGATTAAACGACCTATTTACGAAGGCTTTCATAGTGAGCAGATTGCCTTTCCGGGTGGAAAGCATGAAGAAGGCGATATATCTCTTATACATACGGCCTTAAGGGAAACAACAGAAGAAATTGGGCTTAATGTTAGCGTTGAGGTTCTAGGTGCGCTCACGGATATATACATTCCTCCAAGTAATTATTTGGTAACGCCTTTTGTTGCTATAGCTAAGGAAAGGCAGCCATGGTATCCGAACAGCTCGGAAGTGGATCAGGTTATTGAAATGCCGATAAATCAGTTGTTGGATGAGCAGATAGTATCGCAAGGCTCTTTTATAACCGGATTCAAGAAAGAAGTGATGGCGCCATATTTTGCATTGAATGACTATAAAATATGGGGTGCCACGGCCATGATGCTATCCGAGTTGAAATGGATATTGAAAGAAGGAATATCGAAATAAAAACATAAGCGTTATTCTTCTAGTTGTAGAATATACACATCTTGTTTGCCGCCGTATTCCTTCTCCCATTTGGCAATAAGAGTCATATTCCTGAGTTGTTGAACGGTTTTCTGTATAAAGGATTCGCCCGAATAAGTAATGCCGTATTGTTGATTATCTTCTAGATGGCCTTCTATCTCAGGAAATAGTAGATCTTCATTGGCGGCATGAAAATAAAAACCATTTTGGTTGGGATCAGCACCTAAGATAGAGATGTCATGCACGGAAAATACAAGTATGCCTCCCGGATTGAGCCAACTGCTAAGGGCTTCAAGCCATTGTGTGTATAATCGTTCAGGCAGATGGGTGAATAACGAGCCACAGAAGATCAGATCAAATGTTTGATTCTGCATAAAAGCCATGGGTGAGGCTGTTGAGACAAATCCGTTTACACCCAAATGGTTTTTCTGAAACATGACGGCATCCGGTTTGATATCACTTATCCAAATTTGTTCAGGCGCATAGGCAAGAGCTAAGAAGCGTGATACACGTCCATGGCCGGAACCAAAATCCAAGATGGTTAACTCGTTCTTTTCTTTTTTCAGAAACGTATTTACTGCACGTTGAATAATCTGAAAACCGCTGTATCCGATATGGAGATAAGCCTTTATCGTATGCATATAATCTTGCTCGTAAAGCAAAGAATAATGAAACATAAGATCATTCTTAGAGATAGCGGTACAAAGACGTCTTGGTAACTCTTGCTGGTCGCAAAACTGATGCATGAGGTCTATTTCATTTAATCCTATTGGCAAGATGGATGGCGTATATCTGTATTGCAAGTGAGATATAAATCCGAGTTTGAGTTTTAAATCATGTATCTGCTTTAACAATGCATCCTGATTATGTTCAACAATATGATTCAGGCTATCATTTTTCTGAATGAGATCGGCAATAATGTCGGATTGGGTTTTAATTTGAAGCGATTGTATGAC
>JAIXKU010000232.1 GCA_026936045.1 Flavobacteriales bacterium | reverse complement strand
AATAGACTACTTGAAGATACCTATTCAAACATTAAAGGTAGGTTCTTTAGGTACTCATAATTTACTGGGGTTAGCACGTGTAAAAAATGCCCGTATTTTAGTAGCATCCACATCAGAAGTTTATGGAGACCCATTAGTTCATCCACAGAATGAGGATTACTGGGGTAATGTAAACCCTATCGGACCACGTGGTGTTTATGACGAAGCCAAACGTTTTCAAGAAGCCATCACAATGGCTTATCACACCTATCATGGTGTCGAAACTCGTATTGTTCGTATTTTTAATACTTACGGACCTCGCATGCGATTGAATGACGGCAGAGCGCTTCCCGCATTTATTGGTCAAGCATTACGAGGTGAAGACTTAACCGTCTTTGGCAACGGGTCTCAAACACGCTCATTCTGCTATGTTGATGACCTCATCAATGGGATATTCAGGCTTCTGATGAGTGATTATGTTTACCCTGTCAACATCGGTAATCCTGCTGAGATTACGATTCGTGAATTTGCAGAAGAAATCATCCGACTAACCGGCACATCACAAAAGATAGTGTATAAACCTTTGCCTGTAGATGACCCAAAACAAAGACAGCCGGATATTACTCGTGCTAAAGAAATTCTAGGTTGGCAGCCCCATATTACACGCAGCGAAGGATTAGAAAAAACGTATGCCTATTTTCGATCACTGTCGAAAGAAGAATGGTTCAAAGACCCTTATCAATTTTCTAAGAAAGCATGAGTACACAAATACATCCCACAGCTATTGTTGACGACGGTTGCCAGATCGGAGAGAATACGCGCATTTGGCATTTCTCACATATAATGGCCGGCAGTGTTATAGGGAAAAACTGTTCTATCGGTCAGAATGTTGTTGTATCACCCGGTGTAACATTAGGTGATGGTGTTAAAGTGCAAAACAATATATCCATTTATACCGGCGTGCATTGTGAGGATGATGTATTCTTAGGCCCATCCATGGTTTTCACCAATGTTATTAATCCAAGAAGCGCTATCAGCAGGAAGGAAGAATTCAAACCAACAATCGTAAAGAAAGGAGCAAGTATTGGTGCTAATGCTACCATTGTTTGCGGAAACACACTTGGTGAATATTGCTTTGTAGGCGCTGGCTCGGTCGTTACACGAGATGTAAAACCTTATGAATTGGTTTTTGGCAATCCGGCAAAACACAAAGGATGGGTAAGCCAATACGGTCACAAACTAAATTTTGATGAAAATAACATAGCGGTTTGTCATGAAAGCAAGATCAAATACCTGTTAGTAGATAATCAAGTAAAATATTTAGGAACACATAATAAAGATTGAAAAGAATTAAACCATCCAACTCAAATCTAAATATATGATTAATGAGCTTTTAGAAAAGAAACAAAAACTGGCAGTAATAGGCTTAGGATATGTAGGACTTCCCATCGCATTAGAGTTTGCCAAGAAAATAAAAGTAGTCGGTTTTGATATTAATGCCCATCGGATTGAACGTCTAAAGAAACATATTGATCCCAGCCAAGAATTAAGTAAAGAAAGTTTTGACAATGCAGATATCTATTTCACTGATAATCCTGAAGATTTAAAAGATGTTCGTTTTTTTATCGTGACTGTTCCTACACCCATAGATGAGTTTAAACAACCCGATTTAACGCCTCTACTTTCTGCAACAAATACGATAGGGCATGCTTTAAAGAAAGGTGATTATGTGATATACGAATCTACTGTTTATCCTGGTTGTACCGAAGAAGATTGCGTGCCTTTATTGGAAAAGATATCCGGCCTAAACTTTATTAAGGATTTTAAAGTGGGATATTCACCGGAGCGTATCAATCCGGGCGACCATGTACATACCTTACAGAATGTAGCCAAAGTAGTTTCGGGTTGTGATGAGGAATCTCTCAAACTTATCGCCGCCTTATATGAATTAGTGGTAGCTGCAGGAATTCATCAAGCACCCACAATTAAGGTAGCCGAAGCCGCTAAGATTATAGAGAACACACAACGCGATGTAAATATTGCGCTCATGAATGAATTGTCTATCATCTTTGATAAGATGAACATCAATACATTTGATGTTTTAGATGCATCCGGCACCAAATGGAATTTTCTTAAGTTCTATCCAGGCCTTGTTGGCGGACACTGTATAGGCGTGGACCCGTATTATCTTACACACAAAGCCGCACAGCTCGGCTATCATTCCAAGGTTATAACATCCGGTCGTGATATTAACGATTCAATGGGTGTGCATATCTCTCAGCAAATCGTAAAGAAAATTATTGCTAAAGGGAAAAATATACGCGAAGCGCGTATCTTAATAATGGGTGCTACATTTAAGGAAAATGTAACGGATATTCGTAATTCGAAGGTCGCCGACTTAGTAAATGAGTTTAAATCTTTTGCCGTATCAGTTGATGTAACGGATCCATTAGCTGACAGCGAGGAAGTATTGCATGAATATGGATTCCCTATTGAATCAAACTTCAAAGGCCCTTATGATGCCGTAATTGTAGCCGTAGCCCATCGTGAATATGCAAATCTTGATGAGAATTTTTTCAAATTCATTTTGCATAATAATGGTATTATTGCTGACATTAAAGGTACTTTCAGAAATCGTATAAAATCCTTAGAATATTGGAGTTTATAAAAAAATGGCAGCATGAAATTTAAACGCAAAATTCTCATTACCGGCGGTGCCGGATTCATTGGCTCTCATGTGGTGCGATTGTTTGTCAATACATATCCGGACTATCTGATATTTAATTTTGACAATCTAACCTATGCCGGAAATTTAGAGAATTTGAAAGATATCGAAACAGCAGATAATTATCGTTTTGAAAAAGGCGATATCACAGATGCTTTACTTGTATCTGATCTTTTTCATCAAATGCAATTTGACGGTGTGATTCATCTGGCTGCCGAATCACATGTGGATCGCTCTATAGACAATCCCATGGCCTTTATCCATACTAATATTCTTGGCACGGTCAATCTCATGAATGCAGCAAGAGAAATATGGGCAGATTATCAATTAAATCAACGATTTTACCATATTTCAACTGATGAAGTATATGGCTCTCTTGGCGAAACAGGTCTTTTCACAGAGACTACAGCCTATGACCCCCAAAGCCCCTACTCCGCTTCCAAAGCATCATCCGATCATTTTGTACGCGCTTACATCAATACATATAAGTTTCCCGCTATAATTAGTAATTGTTCCAACAATTACGGCCCAAACCAATTTCCTGAAAAGCTTATACCTCTTTTCATTCATAATATCCAAAATAAGAAACCGCTACCGGTCTATGGTGACGGAAACTACACCCGCGACTGGCTTTATGTTGAAGATCATGCGCGCGCCATTGACACCATTTTCCATCATGGGCAACGGGGTGAAACTTATAATATTGGCGGACATAATGAATGGAAAAACATTGACCTTGTACGCTTGCTTTGTCGTATCATGGACGAAGAAAGAGGACAGGCTCAAGGTAGCGCCGAGCAACTTATCACTTTTGTTAAAGATCGCCCCGGGCATGATAAGCGTTATGCTATTGATGCCGGAAAAATTAAAACGGAGCTTGGATGGCAACCGTCTCTTAACTTTGAAGAAGGATTATTACTAACGGTGAGATGGTATCTTCAAAATGAAATCTGGTTACAAAATGTAACATCAGGCAGCTACCAAACATATTATGAGAAACAATATCTCAATAGATTTTAAGATTAGTCTGTATGCGCTTATGCTATAATCGTCTATCTTATCACAACGGTTTTTGCTATACCTCTATGATCGTTCGTGTATAGCAGAAAATAATATGTGCCGGCTGATATGCCTTCAAGAGAGATTGTTTGTTGATGTAGGCCTGAAGCAAAAGGTCGCGGGGTGAACTGGTGTACGGGACGACCTTGAAGATCATATAACACCATGCCAAGTTCTGTATCATTATCCAAAACCATTTCTACTTGGATGAAAGTCGAAGCAGGGTTTGGATATAGATGCAACTTCAAACCATTCACAAACGATGTTTGCTCAAAACCTAGATTGGTCATGTCCACTAATGGGAAAACAGCCAAATCAACATCCAATCCCCAATTATTTAATAAGGTATTCCATCCTCCCTGCCAATATTCCCAGCTTAAGGACTGAACTGGCGGATCGCCGTTGGTAGAAGAGAAAAGTGCTATTGTATCTTTCATGTGCAATTTTTCAAATCGCATACCAATGGCATAATTATGATAAACAATAAACGAAGGAAAGTTCCAAACATTGATGCCTGATGTAAAATCTTGTGACGTATCCACATCAGCAATAAGAACTTCTTTAGACTGTAGTAACGTGCGTGGCACAAAACGCCCAATTCCATTTATACTGGCTGTGCTGTCCATGTTATACAATACAAAATCAATAGCAGAGCTATCCGTTGGCGCTGATAGTTGCATCTTATACCCAAACCAAAGTAATACGCCTTCTATGGTATAAGAAGAATCAACATCAAATTCCTGCACTTTAGCCAATTCATGATAGCCACTATTGCCACTTGCAAAACCTCCGGTAGGCGAAACATACAATGTAGCAGTTGCACTATCAAAATGTGCTGTTAGCGTATCAGTAATAGCTTTTAAATACATATCATGATGCATATAACCTGTATGATTCGTAGGTATATACTCTTTCTGGGCGATAAGTATAAATGGGCAACTAATACTAACGAGCATTAATAAGCAATTTCTTAGCATAAACTTGTTTTTCTGTTTCAATAATGAGAGTATATAATCCAGTGCCAATACCATCTAATGTTATTGTACCATCAACAGATTGGAACGTAGTTAGAACGGCACCTTGCAGATTGCAAAGTTGAACAATACCAATGGGCGAATCCGATTGTATGAATACATGATTATTTGCCGGATTGGGATAGATTTTTATACTATTTGACGATGCATGGGATTCAAAACCTATATCTGGGGAGGATAGTTGAATGGCTACTGACCAATTTTGGATATAGTTTCTGCCATCAATCAATGTATCAAACGTACCGCTCCCATTACAATCATAATACAAATCACCTTCGACGGATGTAGGTATCAGCATATTAAATCCGGTCCAAAAGGCATAGCTATTGGGATAGAATGCCGACCATTGGGCTGCATCAAAATTGGGGCATTGGTTATTAAACCGATAGCCGGCCACTACACCTAATGTGTCTTCCAACGGTGCCATATATCTGAGGCGTATGCCAAACAAGGTATCTTCAGGTAAGACAATTCCAGGAGCCAAAGATTTCCAAACCGGTTGCTTCCAGTTATTACCAGGAGAAGCCGATGAGGAGAGCACCATCGCTTGCGTCCAAAAAACCTGCTGTGTCGGATAGCCTTGTGTATTCACTTTTACAAGATCAATCCAAAGGGTATCATCTATTCCTGAATGGTTAACATGCCCTAATTGAATCCAAATTGAATCAAGCAATATGTTGGAAAGAGCCATATAAGCATAACCGTACGTATTAGTCAGGTCTATTAATGTATCGTAACGAACAATTAGGTATGTGAGTAAGGAGTCAGCCGATAGCGTATCGTTATAATGGTTTATAGGCCAAATAGCACGTTTGTACCAGGCAGGGCCGGCCATGAGCTCGTCAGACATATCATAGTTTACTATAATACGATTACCGGATTTATCAGATTGAGCGAAGGGTGTGTAACAAACCGGATCTATTGGTCTGACAGCTGTATGCCATGGCTGAGCATACAACAAACCTGCACAATAAAATGAGAGAAATAAGAAAACATATTTCATCTTGCAAATAAACGAATTAAAAACCAAAAGCACACTTAAACAAAGAGAAATCCTTAATTATAGAGCCCTATATCAAGCGTTTAAAGGCTGATAATTTGTTTTTCTTATTTTTACATCCATATCACAAAAGAATGCCTTCTTTAAAGACTAATTTTTACGCTGTTTCTCAGGTTAAATTCGCGAAGTTGAATCTAAAGATCTGTATTAATAGGCGTATATCACCGTTTCTCGTGGTATTACTTCTGCTTGTTATATCTTTTCACACGGCAGTTGGGCAGCATGACAGTATCGGCATACACGTTCCTGTAAAAGTGCCTCGCTGGCGTCTTCCTTTTGTTTTAAGCACTACCGGCTCTGCATTTGCCGGCTCTTTGGTCGGTTTAAATTATTTATGGTATGCCGAATACCCTCGAAGCTCCTTTCATTTCTTCAATGACAATAACGAATGGATGGGAATGGACAAGGTTGGACATGCCTATACCGCCTATATGACAGGCTCTGTTTGTACCGATTTACTTCGATGGGCAGGCGTTAAACGCAAAGCCGCCATTTGGACAGGTGGCACAACCGGACTCATGTATTTGACAACCATTGAACTCTTTGATGGATTTTCAGAAGGCTGGGGGTTTAGTTGGGGGGATATGATTGCTAATGTTTCTGGATCTGCGTTATATATCACACAACAACTGTTATGGGATGAACAACGTTTTCAGTTTAAGTTCTCATATTGGCCAAGTTCTTATGCTAAACAACGACCTAATGCATTAGGGAAAAACGTTGTTGAAAGCATTTTGAAAGATTATAATGCACAAACCTATTGGCTTAGCTGTAATATATGGTCGTTCTTGCCTCATCGCAACCAGAGAAAATTCCCCAAATGGCTAAATATAGCTGTGGGATATGGCGCCAATGGCATGTTAGGCGGAAGTGAGAATCCACCGAACTTTGCGCATGTTCAACGTTATCATCAATTTTATCTATCTCTTGATGTGGATTTAACCAAAATAGAAACACGATCTAAAGCCGTACGTACCCTACTCAAAACACTTAACTTTATTAAGTTCCCGTCGCCCACCATCGAGTTCACAACACTACCAAACGAGCCTGTTAGATTTCATTGGCTAATGTTCTAACTTATACGATTTCAGATATCCCAGCATAAACAAGCGCTGCAAATAACCAAGCCCGAACAGGAGTCCGGGCTCTACATATGCAATAGTATAGATTCACTAATTAATTGGAGCCTCCCATCATCTCTGCCATCTTCAACATACCGGGTAAGCCTTCCTCTCTTTTATAAGAAGCAGGCAATTCAAATTCCTTAGTATCCGGTGTTTTAGTTTCAAGGTTTACGGCAGTCATGGTCATGGTCATATCAGCACCCTGCGCTTTTGATATAATCATCATCTTTAAAGGAAATCCATCTACGCCTTCATACATATATTGGCCTGTACCCCATTTTTTATTCCCTTTTGTATCTACTTTTAAATCTTTGGCAGCCCATATATATATAACAGACTGATCCGCCTTATCCCCTTCTGTTAACACCTTGTATTTCTGACAAGTATAACTAAGTATTTTAGATGTTTCATTCTCTTTCGTTACATTAAATTTAGTCTCCTTTTTATCATCCGTCTCCTTTGGCGTATATATGTTTATGGTCTTTGTGTTATGATTCACAAAATAGGTTTTACCGTCATTTTTAGATAAGATATCGCCTAACATGCTACCCATCATTCCACCCTCTTGTATAAATTTTGTTTCTTTTCCATTAAACAGCATACGATAATGTGTTGGAAAGAAAGCTTTTGATTCTTCAATCTCTTTGCTGCCTGTAATCTGAATGCTGTATTTTATTTCACCTACGTTCTGAGCAAAGCTTGTCACGAACGAAACGAATACGGCGGCTGATAAAAATAAATTTTTCATATTA
>JAIXKU010000024.1 GCA_026936045.1 Flavobacteriales bacterium | reverse complement strand
ATGTTTTAGTGAGATATCATTTTTGGCATGATTTATTCTTATTTTGCATCATTGAATCAGCTAATGGACATAGATTCTTTGCAAGATTCTAATACTTTTAATATTTATAACTTATTAAACATGAAAAAGCAGATTATTTTTTTAGCCCTAATCTTAACAGGATTAACATTACACGCCTCTTCTGTTTCTTATTATGGCGTACAGAAAGCAGGAAAGGTTTTAGCCGGTAAGCAAAAATTTTATTCCCCTGATGGAAAATTTAAAATAATGTTCCCGGCTGAGCCAACAAGAACTGAAGAGAATGTACCCACTGATTTGGGAGATATCAAGATGGTCATGTTTATGTATGAGAAAAATCCATCAGAAGCTTTTATGGTTGCCTATTCTGATTATCCGGAATCCAGCATAAGCGGTCAAGAACCATATGCCCTGATGGAATCGTCAAAAGAAGGCGTACTTAATAATTTTGGTGCAACAGCAGAGAATGTAAAGAAATATAAAATTCAGAATTATCCGGCGTTATCATTTGAAGGACGAGGTACTGATTTTTGCACAT
This sequence comes from Flavobacteriales bacterium, assembly GCA_026936045.1. Lineage (GTDB taxonomy): Bacteria > Bacteroidota > Bacteroidia > CAIKAF01 > CAIKAF01 > BA4. The sequence goes on along the minus strand of JAIXKU010000024.1, from coordinate 7,191 downwards.
CCTATCTTCTAGTTTTACGTAACAACCGTCTTTATCAAATAGCCATATTAAAAGCTGGTCAGTTACCGGATAAAGCTGATGTGAAGTCGTTTATCTTAAGTTTTGAGTTAACCAATTAATTTTTGTAGTTTCGTTTCTTAATAAATTTAAAACCCAAAATACACATGAAAAAACAATTTGTTATTCTACAGGTGCTGACAATAGTAATGTTTCTGGCTGTTGGCTGCGGTAAAAAAACATCTGAAAACACAACTAATGACACCACTCAGACAACTGAGAGCAGTAATAAATTTACAACGGAAGAAGGTAATTTTAGAATTGCATTTCCGGGAGAACCTACTATCTCGTCTGAAAAAGTACCAACAGATGTAGGAGATATTGAGATGCATATGTATATGTATGAAAAAGGTATAGATGAGGCCTATATGGTAGCTTTTTCTGATTATCCGAAAGAATTAGTAGATGCCGGCGATAAAGATGAGATGCTTCAAGGTTCAAAAGAAGGTGTAGTATCAAATATTAATGCAACCATTGAGGATGAGAAGAAAGTAGAGATAGAAGGTCATCCAGGCTTATCCTTCAAAGCTAAAGGTCCTGAATTTTCTACTGTTTACAAGCTCTTTATGATTAACAACCGCCTCTATCAGATAGGTATTCTTCGTGCTAAAGATTATCCTACTGATGCAGACACAAAATCATTTATTGACAGCTTTGAGCTGATTCGTAAATAATCCTCTCAGATCATTTTTAAAAGCCCCTATCATGGGGCTTTTTTATTTTATGAAGCTTACGTTATACTTTCTTTTGCTGATTAGTAAACGTCTGTCACGAAATACGATTACAAAAGAAGAATCATTCTCAATACGGTCGCGAGCATCAATATACTTGGATTTGTCTTCAAAAGGAAAGGGATAGTAGCTGCGGAAATCTTCGGCTACCACTACATATTCGGCATCACCAATATGAGGAAATTGATAGATTCTTTCGCGCATGGCCAGGTGTGGAACTAAATACGATGTCGCTGAAACAGATGCATCTTTCGGGATGTAATACGTTAAGATTTTGTGATAAGCCTCATAGGGAATTTCTCTCGTATAATGCGATGATTTATAAAAACGAATCTGTGTTCTGTTATATGGATTAGGTTGCCAGGCGTCCATAAAGCCTTTAGTTGCATCCAGTACAGATAGGAGCCAAAGAACGCCAATCATAAAATGAATTTTCTTATTCTTGACAGCAGCAAGGGTTAATCCGCCGGCTGCAGCAATGATCGGTACAAATTCAATACTGTAATGGTTATATATACCCCAATGCATCGGGTCATCCGAGAAGATTTTCTGTGCTATAATCGGAATAAGCATAATGATAAACTTCGGACGAAACAAAAGCAAGAGAGCGCCACTCAAAAATACATGCCAATACAGTTGCAGCTTAGGGTTAGAAGAAAGCGGCTGACCGGTAGTGCCATCATCCCATATAAGTGGTATCCATTGAGCCGGACGGGTTATTAATGTTTTCAAGGCCTCACCCATCGAACCGCCTAAAGCAGAATATCTGAAATGCGGATAACTCACTTTACCCTGTGCAAAATAAGGCATAAATACCGTCATGATAAGCAGAAAATAAACAGCAGAAAAAAGCGTGAGTGCGATATACCATTTACGTTGGTTTTTATCGCGCCTGAAATGCCATAAAATCCCGACTGAAAGAAAGACAGCCCATAAGGCCATATTTTCTTTGGAATTCATTACAAAGAAAAGAATCAGTGCAGCAGCCAATGGTTTTCGTTCATAAGCAAATACAAAGAACCAAGGAACAACAGCCGCTGCAATGACATTCGCATGATAATCAAATCCAATAGCACCGATAACGCCCCACATAGAATAAAAAACAAGCATGGTCATCATGGCTAGCCAAATGCTGCCACCGGCTCTCAGTATCAATCGGCGAATACCCCAACCACCTATGAGCCAAAATATTATCTGCATAACCAACAACGTGTATGAGCCAAACAAATAATAAAATGGAGCAAACAGCATCAATGTTGGTTCGAAATGATTTGAAAGGATATTAGCTTCCCCATCCAGCAGCGTAATGACCGTATTAAAATTCATACGGAGATGCGCATAATCCCATAGCGCTTGATTCTTAATACCTAGATCAAAAGCAAATGTGCGGAAAACGTAATGATTCCATAAAGAGATGGAAGAAAAGACACCTGCATATACAAGTGTAATCAGGATAGATAGAAAGAGAAAAATACGTTTTTCGGACCGAGTCATTTAAATATTTTTCTATCGAAGAGATTGTATTTTAGGATACACCATATGGCACGAAATCCGTCTTTCCAACCAATTTTCTTCCCTTCGGCATAGGTACGTCCATAATACGAAATACCCACTTCATAAATACGAATATTCGGGATACGCGCTATCTTGGCTGTAACCTCAGGTTCAAAACCAAACCGTTTTTCACGTAAATAGATTTGTTGAATCGTTTCACGCCGAAAGAGTTTATAACATGTTTCCATATCTGTTAAGTTCAGATTGGTAAACATATTTGAGAGAAAGGTGAGGAAGCGGTTGCCGATAGAATGCCAAAAGAAAAGAATGCGATGAGGTTTACCACCCATAAAGCGAGAACCGTACACAACGTCTGCCATGCCTTTTAGAATGGGTATCAACAGCAGGTTATATTCATCGGGATCATATTCTAAATCGGCATCCTGTATAATAATATAATCACCTGTTGCTTCATTAATGCCTGTATGAAGTGCTGCACCTTTACCTTGGTTAACGGTATGATGCAATGTGCGCATGGGAAACTGAGGATTAATAGCCATGTAGCGTTCTATCGCTCCTTTGGAATCATCCGTTGAACAGTCATTAATGACTATTATTTCCTTTTCAAAATCAGAAGGCAACGCAACATCTCTTACCTTATCTAAGATAAGATGAATGGATTTCTCTTCATTATATGCAGGAATGACGATAGATAGTTTCACAAGACTGAAATTTAAAATTGGATTTCTTTTACATCATCAGCAATTTGTAATCGTCCTAATGTTTTTTCTTTAATATAATCCACACTGACGCCTGGTGCTGTTTCAAGTAATAAAAATCCCTGAGCATTGATATCAAAAACGCCTAAGTCACTAACAATTTTTCTCACACAGGCCAAGCCTGTTATGGGAAGTGAGCATTTGGGCAAGAGTTTGGAATTACCTGCTTTATCCGTATGTTGCATGGCTACAATAATATTTTGAGCAGAAGCCACAAGATCCATAGCCCCGCCCATACCCTTTACCATCTTTCCGGGAATTTTCCAATTGGCTATATCGCCATTGTCGGCCACTTCCATAGCGCCCAAAACTGTTAGGTTCACTTTCCCTGCACGTATCATTCCAAAACTCATGGCTGAATCAAAAAAGCTGGATCCGGGCAATGTGGTAATGGTTTGTTTTCCGGCGTTAATTAAATCCGGATCTTCTTCCCCTTCGTATGGGAATGGCCCCATCCCTAATAACCCATTCTCTGATTGTAAGATTATCGTCATGCCTTTCGGCACATAATTAGCCACTAATGTGGGTATGCCAATGCCTAGGTTGACATACATGCCATCTTTAAGTTCACGAGCTATGCGCTCTGCTATTTGTTCTTTAGTTAACATGCAATGTAAGAATTACAAGGTTTTTGAATCATTCGTTGAAGGTAAAAATAAACTGAATAATCAGGATTATCAATAGTACATGTTTTACTTCCAGCCGTAGAATACGGTTCTTGAAGCAAGGCAGAAGATAAAATGATATGAGTTTGTTGAATCAGATTCACGATTTTTTTCTTACTGTACGTTGCTCGATTTTCTTTTTATATTGATCACCCTGGAATATACGATGAACATAAATACCCGGAGTATGAATTTGATTGGCATCCAATACGCCAGGTTCAAGCAGCTCCTCCACTTCAGCCACAGTAATCTTTCCGGCCATTGCCATCATGGGATTAAAATTACGCGCAGTATCTTTAAAAATCAGATTACCCATAGTATCACCTTTCCAGGCCTTTACCAAGGCAAAGTCCGCATCAAAAGCCAGCTCCATCAGATAATCTTTTCCGTTGAAGTTCCGTATTTCCTTGCCATTAGCAACTTCGGTACCAACCCCGGCAGGTGTATAAAAGGCTGGTATGCCATAGCCTGACATCATACATCGGGTAGCAAGTGTTCCTTGAGGTATAAGTTCAACTTCTAATTCGCCGGAAAGAAGTTGTCGTTCAAACTCAGCATTCTCTCCGACATAGGAAGAAATCATTTTCTTTACCTGGTGATGTTGTAGCATCAGTCCAATACCAAAGTCATCCACGCCGGCATTATTGGATATGCATGTAAGGCCTTTCACCCCCATCTTTACCAGTGTTGCTATGCCGTTTTCGGGAATACCGCATAAGCCAAAACCGCCAAGCATGATTGTCATGTTGTCTTTCACATCGTGCAATGCCTCATCTGCACTTAAATATACTTTCTTCATAAAAAACAATTATGGGATGTTATCAAAATTTATTCGTGAATCTTCACCTTCTCTCCACTCGTTGAGTTGATATTCCTTACAATCCAGTTCGGTTGAAATGGGTGTAGAGGGTTTATCAAAATCACCACGATTGATATCAATATCGGTATCGTCATACACTTTCTTCATAAAAATAGCCCAAATAGGTAAGGCCATATTGGCCCCTTGTCCGTCTGCCGTACTATAGAAATGAACGGATCGATCTTCAGCGCCTGTCCATACACCACATACCACATTTGGCGTAGCGCCAATAAACCAGCCATCAGAGTTGTTTTGTGTTGTACCTGTTTTGCCGGCAACGGGATATGTGAATTTGTAGCGACTTCTTAATCGACCGGCCGTACCTTGTAATACTACACCTTTCATTAGCTCTACCATCAGAAAAGCAGACTGCTCATTCATCACTTCGCGTTGCTCGGTAACAAACTCCTGCAACACACTGCCGTTTTTATCTTCAATACGCAACAGGAAAATCGGTTTGGTATAGATACCTTTATTAAAGAACGTAGAGAACGCACCTACCATTTCTATGACAGAGATATCCGATGTGCCTAGACAGATGGAAGGTACAGGCTCAATCGAACTGGTGACACCCATTTTTTGTACAAGATTTACAATGGCATGAGGGCCGTACTGCTTCATGAGCAAAGCTGAAATATAGTTGATAGAATTGGCTAAGGCTTCACGCAGTGTAACCATACCTCCTTCTTTATAATCACTGGAGTTGTCCGGGCACCATGGCTTATCAATCCCTTTCTCTATACATACTCTGACATTAGGCACCTGTTCACAAGGAGAACGGCCTTCTTGCATAGCCATGGCGTACACAAAAGGTTTGAAGGTTGATCCCACCTGACGACCACCTGCGGGCAAGACCAAATCCTTCTTTTTGTCATAGCGACCAGCTCGTACATGATCATATTTGAAATACCTAAAATCTATGCCACCTACCCATGCCTTCACCTGTCCTGTATGCGGATTCATGGCCATCATGCCATTATGCAGAAAGAACTTATGATAGATAATCGAGTCACGCGGCGACATAACGGTATCGCGATCACCACGCCATGAAAACACTTTCATAGGCACAGGCGTATTGAATACATTCTGAATTTCATCTTCCGTCATGCCATCATCTTTCATTCTCTTATAACCATCAGACCGTTTAATCGCTTGTTGAATAATTTTCTCTATCTCATCTTCCTTTAAGTCATAACTAAAGGGAGCATTCTTTTTCCCTTTCTTACTTCGGAAAAATTTATCCTGAAGTTCGGGCATATATTCCTTGATGGACTGTTCAGCGTAAGTCTGCATTTTATAGTCAATGCTAGTGTATATATGCAAGCCGTCTTTAAACAAGTTATAAGGTTTTCCTGTTTGAGGATTGATATTTCTTTCACACCAGATCATGAGGTCCTTCTTTAATTCCTCCATAAAATATGGTGCTAGATCACCATGACCATAAGTGTTCTTCTCTATTCGTTTATCTAAGAGCTGATAATCTACAATGACCGGTTCATCCTTTAGTGCTTCATATTGTTCGTGTGTTAAAAATTTATTTTTCACTTGTTGCATCAGTACCACATTTCGTCGTGTTTTACAACGATCAGGATTCTTAATGGGACTGTATCGGGTTGGCGCCTTGAGAAGTCCAACAAGCATCGAGGCTTCATTAATGGATAATTCGGATGGATGTTTGTCAAAATAGATCTTCGCTGCCGAGCTGATTCCAAAAATATTATGACCAAAGTCGGCAATATTAAGATACATCGTAATGATTTCTTTCTTGGTATAGCTACGCTCCAACTCTAAAGCAATAACCCATTCTTTAAATTTTTGAAATACACGTTCTATCTTACTCTTTGGTTTGTCGTGAAAAAGCAATTTGGCTAATTGTTGGGTAATCGTACTACCTCCGCCTTTATGACTGCGTGTTATGATACCCTTAAAAACACGAGCCATTGCTTCGGCATCTATACCTGAATGGTTATAAAATCGTTCATCTTCCGTTGCTACAAGCGCATTAAATACATTAGGAGAGATCTCCTCGTAACTAACATTCGTTCTATTCTCAATATAATACTTACCTAATTCTTTCCCTTCTATTGAGTAAACGACAGTAGCCTGATTGCTTCGTGGATTTTCAAGTTCTTCAAAAGTAGGTAATGCACCAAAGATGCCGATAGCAGCCATACCAAAAGCAATGGATAAAAGGATGATAGGCGAAAAAACAAGAAGCCATAACCATCTGATGAGCTTACGATTTGCTTTATTTTTTGTCATACTTCTCTGTAGATTTTTCTATACGCATACCAACATCTGTGATATCAGGCAACTTATCATCATCTCGTCTCATGGCTTGATGAACCATAAAGATATAATGACCTTGCATAGGAAAACGAATGGCATTCATCACTAAAAACCGATTTGTGCAAATATCAGAAGAACAGTCCCCAAGAGGTTTCCCTTTTAAATCTGAAAAATAAAATTCCATAGTGTCCTGCGCAATCTGCCCCGATGGGAAAGTGGTCGTTAAGAATATATAGAGATTCTGATAAGGGTATTGCACATGGTTGCGAAACTGTAAATACACATTACAGGGTCTTGTGGTATCACTGATGTCAAAC
>JAIXKU010000297.1 GCA_026936045.1 Flavobacteriales bacterium | reverse complement strand
CCCATCTGATCAGCAACTAATGCAGCCGATAATAGGCTATTGAGGTTTTGTCGACCAATCATCTTGGTAGACAATTGAATAGATTCCGAACCCTTAACTAGATCTCCAGTCAAATAGCCGTTTTTATTGCGCATAAGATTTTTAAATTTCACTACCCCCGATTGATCACCAAACCCAATACTAGCTTTATTTTTCTGAGCTAGCTTTTTGAGTACAGGATTTTCATTATTATAAATAATACATTCAGCCTGCTCGGCAATCAGCCAATTATCATTAATAACTTTATCCATACTCTTCATACGTTCCATATGAACCGGGGCAACTCCGGTAATAACTGAAAATTTAGGATTAATAAATCTTAAAAATTCCAGCATATCCTCAAGCTCATCGTCGGCCATCTCTAAGACCACTACGTCATAGGGGTAATGTTTGCTAATAGAATTCATTTTCTGAAATACCCTCTGCCAATAATGGGTCATAATGGCGAAGGTACCTTTAGCCCAAAAATGCTCAATGGCAAACCAATATAGGTATTGTAACTATCTTCGCTATAGCGCACCTGATAAGATAAACTTAAAAGCTTACCAATTGCTACTTTTGCACTTGTCTTACCCATGCTCCCCGTGATGACAACAACTGTTATGTTATTCTTCTTGAGAAGCTTCTGAACCTTTCGTGCCAGCTTAGATGCAACAATTTTCTTACTAATTTTTTTCATACGGACTATATTCTAGCATGGTTATTATTACTTTCTGGATTTTTTCCGCGCCCGCGTCTTAACATGTTTAGAGCGTTGCTCCTTGTTCTTTTGATGATACTGGCGATAATAGCTAGGACCATATTGTTCGGGGTAAATAAGCCCTAATAATACCAAAAAACACAAAGACGGCAGCAATATAATTCAGCATCAACACATCTGCCCAAACTGCAAATGCCAACAAAAACATACCTAGTGCCGCAGGAATACCTGCTACACCAATTACATAATCGATATTACGCCCAAACAATGGGAAAAACTTATCCCTTGGGTTCACCATATGCTTGCCAGCCGTCACGCTATAACCAAACCAAAATAAGAATACTCCTAGCCCAACCAGTACCAGTACGATTATTTCTGTCATTACCACTATTATAGCAAAAAAATAAAAACTACCTAAATAGATGGATTTTATGGTGGGTATATCAGTTCAACAATGACCTCATCCATGCCATGGATGCGCGCTAGCCAACTGCGCCAATACTTATAACGTAAATTTTACAATTTTAACCTGAAAAATCAATCAAACTAATTTAAAATAAATTAACAATCATTGAAACCAGCACTACAATCAGGTTCCAAGTAAAAAGCCACAAAAACCAAAACCGAGCCTGGCCATCCTTGAAAGTATAATGAACACTCTTTTGAATATCATCTCAGTGATTCTTTCTGGAAAAACTGTTCAGCCTTTCAGGCTTGCCTATCTTCCTGAACATTGTGTTGCATAAGTTTATTATAACTTATTTTTCTGCCATCACCACAACATGCTTGCGACTACGTTTGACAATCCTATAGTCTCCAAAGGTTATTTTTAATTGACGAGCCACCCAAGGCTTAATTCGTGCCTCTACTACGAGAAGTATAGCCCCACCTTCATCTAGTCGTTCCTTGGATTGTGCAATCATAGATTCCACTACCTCTCTACCACGATGAGTCGGCGGATTAGCAACAATTAAATCAAACTTGTAGCTTTCTGGAACATCGTCATAGCTATGGCTGGCAAACACTCGTAAGTTCGTAATAGCGTTCACAACAGCATTCTGTTGAGTAGCTTTTACAGCCGCGATATCGCTATCTAGTGCCACGATCTTAGCTTTGGGATTATTTTTTGCCAGCCATAGCCCCAGCGCCCCCCAGCCACAGCCCCAATCGAGCGCAGAAGAATATTGAAATTTTGGCAAACAACTAATGAGTAGCTCTGTACCCACATCTAAATCTTTAGGAGAAAATAAATCGGGCTTAGTTTTGAATTCAATTGAAACAGACTTTACTTTAAAAAATTGCATTAATACTCTAGCTCCCTATCGGCAATAATTATCTTACTACCACCAGGCACAGCGCCCAATCGACCAATTTGTCGCATGATACCTTTGCGGGCAAGAATATGTCGCAGACGCTGCAGTGACTGATACTGATCAAAGTTAGTCCGCCTTGCAAAGCCTTCAATTTCCTTACCAGTAACAACAAAATTTTTACCCTTCTTCACAACATCCCATATAGCAGAATCATCTAGCCGGATCACTGGTACTTCCTCAACTGAAGGCTGGGGCACCAAGGCTGAAGAGTTCAGTAATGCTTGAGTAGCTCGCAAAAGTTCTGTTAAGCCCACATTAGCTATTGCCGAAATAGTATGGATATTCTTTTGAGCAACCTTAGAGGCTTTAGCTAGTTCATGAATTTTCTCAACAATTTCTGCTTTTGGTATGCTTTCAATTTTACTCAGCACCAAAAGCTGTGGCCGATCAGCTAGATTGATCTTGTAGTTTTTAAGTTCAATCTGAATGGTTTGATAATCTTCAGCCAGCGTATTAGATGTAGCATCGATTAAGTGTACTAATACCTTGGTTCTCTCGACATGACGCAAAAACTCATCACCCAAACCCTTGCCTGACTAGCGCCCCGATTAGGCCAGGTATATCTGCCATCAAAAAGGTCGCCTGATCAATATCAACCACCCCCAAATTAGGCTCTAGAGTGGTAAAAGGGTAATTGGCAATCTTAGGCTTGGCATTACTTATCACTGAAAGTAGAGTAGATTTTCCAGCATTTGGTAAACCAACCAAGCCAACATCGGCCACTAACTTTAGTTCAAAGATAAGTTCCTTTTGTTCACCGGTCTCACCTAGTTCGGCCATTTTTGGTGCCTGACGAACCGAGCTAATAAAATGAGCATTACCAAACCCAGCCCGCCCGCCATGCGCAATAATTGCTTCATCGCCCAGCTTTTCTAGATCGGCAATTACAACATTGTCTTCACGAATAACTGTTCCTGGCGGTACAATCAGCTCAATGTCTCTCCAGCTTTACCACGCTTTTTGTTACTAGCGCCACTCGTACCATTTTGAGCCTGCCACGGCTTGCTAGCACGGTATTTGCTAAAGTGCTGGCATTATGATCGGCACGAACAATCACCGTACCGCTACCCTCCATCACCACCATCTGGGCCACTAGCATTACGACTACGATGAAGGCGTGCCATCCCGCCCTTACCAACGGACTTTGACTATCGACATCTGTAAACATTCTAATATTATATCATATTTGCATAATGATTTCAATGTCCGCTCAACATCTTATTGACGGTATGCCAAAAGCTCGACAAATTAAAGGCAAAACCCCGTACAAAAGTACGGGATTTTGCCTTGATTAGACTATTTTTCTAATGCCTAATATATGTATAAAAATTTACTGGCAGGTAGATTATTCCGGTAGTGAAGTACACCTGGTCGTCCACCCCAGTTCATTTCTGAAATATTAACCGTACCATCGCCATTAACAGATTCTACATAGACAACGTGGTTGGAGCGTTCCCAGCCCACTGCGCCTGCACGTGGGGTACCACCAGTTACAACCACTACGTTGAATTCCCATACCAACTTATAGCATTGCCCCAGTTGCCAGGGATTGGTCGACGGCGCCACGTACCATGTGCACTGACCTAGCCATAACTGTTGCCATTACCACTAAAGCGCGTGCTGAAGAACCCATTGCCGGGGTACTCCCAAAAATATTAGTAGTTGCAATATTGGAGTAGCCTGCAGGCTGGGGAGCTGGCTTGATACCATCTGGGATAATCAGCTTAGTGCCTACTTCTGGTGCTTTGCCCTCTAATCCATTAAAACTTTCAATCAGAGAGGCATTACTTTGATATTTTTGTGCCAATGCTGCGATATCTTCATTTTCTTTAGCAACATAGAGGATACCATTGATCGGTAGGATTGTTAGTTCACTATTGGGCTGAAGGCTATTTTCATCAGTAATATCGTTAGCCCACTTTATAGTGTCGGTGGTGATATTGTATTTCGAAGAGAGCATCGCCAAAGTCTCGCCCTGCTTTACCTTGTGAGTAATAATTTCACGACTAGGGCACCAGCCACTAATACTGGTGAGCGATTAGCTAAAAATCATCCTGCCGTAGCCAATACACTAAGATTGGTTAAATCCTGTGCTTTTGGCTCACATCTCTGCAATCACACTTTGAGTGCTGGAAGTCAAATTGCAGCTGTAATCATTGAAGTTTGATCCTGGTAGAGATAGTCCTCTTGGTAGTGACAGCTTGGCCTGTATTGTTGCCAAAAGCAGCGATACCAACCATCAGTACCATGGCTAACCCGTGTAAGGCGTAGCGTTAAATTTAAATTTAATTTAGTATTAAACTTATCACCTATTGTGATTTATACGTTTAATTTCCTTATTTTTCAAGCAGATGCTTCTGCATTTTGTTGCCCCACGCCCAAAAAATTTTCGGACGCATGAAGGGAAATCGATACTTTCTACTAATACGCTTCTCCTTTGCACCAGTTAGGGATGACTGTTGTGATTGATGCATTATAAAGCTGCTACTTATCTTTCTCGTTATTAAATATGTTTAAACACAAGTTTAAATATCACTCTTGGTAATATTTAATAAGTGTTTGTTTTCTAAATTCAAACACAGTTCTTAGCAACGGACCAGGTTTTTCGACCGAAGATTAACTCCTTCTGATAAAGCGGTGCAGGTAAATCTTGAGATATTCTCACAAACTCCTCCATAGAGAGGGAATATCACTTTCCCTTTAAATTTACGTGGCTATAGTCACCACCAAGCACTCAGAGACATAAAGTGCAATATTATACTTATATAAAGCATAATACCGATATTTCGGTATTTCTGGATGTTTTGTTCATATTCAAAACAAAGTTTTGGCAAATGTAGCTTACAGAATTGTCGGCGATAAAGAACAATTGTCGCTAGGGCAGGGTTAACTGTTGCCAGAATAGCGTCTAACCCTGGGTTGCAAATAGGTGTCGGGGCAACCCTTTGTACAGGTAGAGGTTATAAACTATCAATTTCAAATCTCCTGCCGCAGTTCGAGTCTTACCCGTAATATAATTGCATTGTTACATACTCTCCAGCTTCATACCTAGCACAAAACGATTGTAAAACACACCAGCGACCATTCTTCGATCTTCCGCGGCTTCTTTTCATTAGTGACCAATGTAACCACCTCACCTGGGCGAGGTGGCGACCGTAGGGTAGTTGTGAAAATACTTGAGTTGCAAAAATATCCAATACTATTGATGCTCCTGTGGGGTGGGCCTATCAGAATGTGTAGGTTGCCGGAAATAAATAACCCTCTGACTATCTTATTGGTCTGTACTGCAAGTGTTGGTGTAGTGTTTGGTAACTTCGTTGCGTCTATGAGCTCTGTGCATCTCTAGCCTGCTTTAGCCCATTTTGATGCTATCTCATTAGTGGTCAAGCCCTCTTGAAAAGTGACTTTCCGTGTTGATACTCGCCCACTACCTATTAAACCCGTATTTTCGTCAGAGACATTGATGGGCTAAGCAGTATACTCCTGGTTTGCAGGTTGCCTCAGCTGAAGAGATTTAGCATAAGATAAATAGATTCTTATTATCTATAAACCCACCGCTATACAGATCGCTTGCAATAGATTCAATACCAGAGTTGGACACCTTGAAAACCCTTTCTTTTGTATCATGGGGGTTTTGGCTGAACTCAACATAATAACTGCAGTAATTATCATTACAGCAAAAAGGTAGTAGTAGTCCAACTACCGCTAAGGTTATGTTTCTAATTTTGTGACTTTCGAGGTAGTCTTCGAGGATGATGCAGGCAGCGTATTGGTCGATAGCTTCGCGTGCTTTATGGGCGGTTTTGGATACGTGTTTTGGCTTGTTGGGTAAGAGGGCTTCATCTTGTAGTTCAATCTTATTATTGTAACGATCGCTAGCTTCTGAGCAAACTGCTTCACTTCATGGGTTTGTTTGTTTCTTCTCCATCAAATTACGTGGCAACCCAGCATGGATCTGGGCTATACAAATCAAGTAACTCTTGAATCTTCTCCCGACCCATCATTGGCGATGTCACCAAGACCGGTGACTTCATTAGCTACTTTTAAGGCTACTAATACATGCGCCACCAAATCAAATGCTAAAATCACATCTAGGTAATCTTGTTCATTCATAGAATAAAGTTAAATTTAAAATTATTAATATTATCAATTGTGCATCTGCAAGCCGACGACCAACTACCCTACGGTTTGTTTGATTGTACTTACCTGAATTTCATCTTAATTCTACCAGACAGTATGGGCATATTCGGTATAAATGCCGGCGAGTTTCAACATTCGCGGTAATTTGTTCTGCTTGTTTTAACAATATCATTCACTTCTTTCTTTGACACCAGCTGCTGTGGCTACGCTGGGTGTCGATTGAATCATAAAAGCTTCGGTTTTACATTAAGCTGAATTTTGTGGGCTAAACTGCTTACTACGCTATATTGCCCTCTTTTGCGCCATTCTGATAAATTTGTTTATTGCCCTTCAATTCATTTTGGATCTGCTGTTCAAAAACATCAATATCATCATTGTACAAATCCACTAAAGCGAACCTTGGCATTGGCTACTTATCGGCTTCACTACCTCTTGCACCGAAGTTGCAAACGTACAATATCGGATTGTATGGTTTCGGAGAATAGCCGATCGTTACCAACTTTTATCAAGCTCATCTTTGGCCGAAGCGCCCTGTTGTTCAATTGCTTTTTTGGCGCCAAGCGCGTCTTCAGCTGAAAGTATGTAATGTCTTACTAGTGCCCCACTGGCCGAGCCGGTAGCAGTCGCGCACCACTACTAACCCCGTAACTGCAAGGCTGGATGAAGCAATGTTGTAACTTTCTCCAGGTAAAGATGCAGTATTGCCGTGGCAACACCCGGCTGATACCCCCTGAAACCGTTGCACCCGGTACCACACGATCAGAACATAATTTCTTCCTCCAACAGCCAAAACCGTACCAGATGGGTGTGATTGCATTTGAATTTGACATTAAGTAGCTTCACCGTCTAGTGCCTTCGTACCAACATCCTTCTTGCCGTTGCAGTAGCTTCTATATTAATATCTTTAGTAATCTCAGTTTTGAGCCAAAGCGTCTGGGCGAAGGGTCTGAACTCGATGCTGTGGTATCTAAAATAAATTAAAGTTTAGGCTTGTTTTTGGCTTTAGCTAAGATGTTCACTTTCCTGTAGGCAGAAGGACATAGATCAAAACAAGTCCAGCTGATACTGTCAGCCCTCAATAATCCACCAGATTCGTTTGTTCAATTTACATAGTTTGGCACGCTTTGTCTTTTGTGGGCTTGTCTTTCTCTATGAGTACTTTTATTCTCTTCGTCGCCTCCTAGCCCCAATGTGTTGGGGCTCAAATCAGATTCCTGGTTTTATATCTTTTTAGGCTGTTTAGGCTCTCCGGCTTCTTCAGGTGTAACAACCTGAAGCTTATCTAAATTTTTTTCTTCAGAGCCTGCAGTAGAATCTTCAGAAAGAGAATCTGGCACATGCGCCATGGCTTTGACCGAACTGGCTACCGCAACACCAGAAACCCCAGCTAGATTTTTGGTGATCTTGTCACTGGTAACCAAAACTAATTTTTTCCTAGAATCTTTGGCAGCCTTTTTTAGAAGCTTTACATTCACCGAGCTCTGCAGTAGCCCCGAGCGAGAAGGAACAACTACACGCACCTCATCTGCAC
>JAIXKU010000337.1 GCA_026936045.1 Flavobacteriales bacterium | reverse complement strand
GCCATGAATCTATCTAACAGCTATCAGTTTTTCCACAATACAAATCGTGTAAATACGGAGTTAGAAGGATATATGAAGGTGACTCGCGAAGATATCAAGCGTATCGCTAATCAGTATTTGACAAAAGAGAATAGGGTTGTATTGTATTATCTGCCTGTAAAAAAATAATTAAACATAGAATAACGTATTTAAGATAAAAGTTATGAGAAAATATATTGTAATACTGTTTTTAGGGCTTTTCTCTGCCACAGCAATGGCACAGGTTGATCGTACAAAAGCGCCTGCTCCCGGACCGGCACCTAAGATATCATTAGGTGAGTACGAGTCGTTTACCTTGAAAAACGGATTAAAAGTTATTGTGGTTACTAATCATAAGTTGCCTGTGGTGTCTTACAGCCTTGTAGTGGATGCTGATCCTGTTCAGGAAGGTAATAAGGCCGGCTATGTGGATTTATTTGGTGAAATGTTGTCCCGTGGCACCAAAACCCAAACTAAAGCCCAATTAGATGAAGAGATTGACCTTATTGGTGCCTCATTTTCTACATCACCTTCCGGCGCTTATGGTAAATCTCTGAAGCGCCACCATGAGAAATTGCTGGCTCTAATGGCAGATGTAATCCTTAATCCGTCGTTTCCGCAATCAGAATTTGATAAAGTGGTTAAGAAGATGCTGGATGGATTATCAACGGTTAAGACCGATGCTGATATGATAGCCGAGAACCTGATTAGCCGTTCTGCATACGGAAAATCACACCCGTATGGTGATATAACAACAGATAGTACTGTTGCTAAAATCTCGTTAGATGATGTTCGTAATTACTATGCGCAGAATTTTATGCCCAATATTTCATATTTGGCAGTAGTGGGTGATATCACTAAAGCAGAGGTACAACCTTTGGTTGAGAAATATTTTGGTGGATGGGCTAAGGGCACGCCTGTTAAATCTAAAATAACACCGCCTCAGCCGCCTTCAAGTGTACAGATTGTGATGAATGACAGAGCGGGTAGTGCACAATCCACTATTCGTCTTGTGTATCCTCTACAGAACAAAATTGGTGATCCTGATTATATTCGTTTACGCCTTCTCAATAATATCTTAGGCGGCGGCGCTACAGCGCGTCTGTTTATGAACCTTAGAGAAAAACATGGATATACGTACGGTGCTTACAGCTCTATTACGGCTGATAAACATGTCGGCTTATTTGAAGCAAGCGCTGATGTGCGTACAGAAGTTACAGATAGCGCTATTTATCAATTCATATATGAATTGAATAAAATAAGTACGCAAGGGGTTACGGCTGAAGAGCTTACCAATACCAAGAATGAGTTGACAGGCAAGTTTGCCATCGGATTGGAAAATCCTCAAACTGTAGCCACTTTCGCTATCAATATTGATCGTTATAAACTGTCAAAAGATTATTATAATAACTATCTCACTACACTCAATGTATTACTGTAGAAGAAGTGAATGAAGCAGCTAAAAAATATATACTGCCTTATAACTTTTATTTAATCGTGGTTGGTGATCGTAGCGCAGTTGAGAAGAAAATCATGAAGTATGATAGCGATGAGAAGATTACATTCTTAGATCATTTTGCGGCACCTGCCGCTGAGTTAAAGACGGTGCCTGCCGGAGTTACGCTTCAAACAGTTGTGGATAATTATCTGAATGCTTTAGGCGGAAAGGATAAGATTAGCAAGATTACGGATGCAACGATGAAAGGAAAACTCTCCGGTCAGTTTGGCGTATTGGATGTAACATCTATTTATAAAACACCGTACAAAAAACTCGAAACCGTATTTATGAGCGGCTCATTGGTGCAAAAGGAGGTTTTTGATGGTACACAGGGCAAGTCAGACGGTATGCAAGGCCCGCACCCCTATGATGCAGAAGATTTAAAAGATGCCAAAGTAGATGCGGCCATTGTATTTGAAGTAGAATTGGATAAACTAGGTGTGCAGGGTACGCTATTAGGTATTGATTTGTTAGACGGAAAAGATGCTTATAAAGTGCAGTATATCATGCCAAGCGGGAAAAAGACATATTGCTGGTACAGTACAAAAAACAACTTATTAGTTAAAACAAGCGCTATCGAGAAAACAGAACAAGGTAGTATGGAAGTGGTAAATTACACATCAGACTACCGTGAAGTAAACGGTGTTTTATTCCCCTTTATGGTAAAAACGATGTTTGGTGATATTTACTATGACTCTATTGAGGTGAACACCGGCGTGAAAGACGATGTGTTTAGTGTAAAATAGATTGCTTGCATCATGAAGATACCTATTGTGCATTTTATTCTTTTAACCATCGGTTTTTCTATGCCGAAAATAATGTCTTATGCTCAGACTTTCAGATACGAAGTTTCTACTATAGGCATTAAGGCCGGTGAAGTAGAGGTGTCACGCAACATCTCAAACAATGTTGAGATCTATCATATATCGAGTAACTCCAGTGTAAATTATGTGTTTGGAAAAATTACGGTGATTAATAAAACATCTACTACATATAAAGATAACGTCATGCAGGAGAGCTTCTTACGTACAGATAAGAATGGTGAGGTAGATAACTTTTGTAGCGCTAGTTATAATGGTAAAGAATACAAGATTCAGACAGAAAAGGATAAATTCACGATAGCCGGGCCAATTAAATACAGCATAACCAAGATGTATTATCAGGAGCCCATCGGGTTCACCGAGATTTTTTCTGAAGTGTATGGGAAAATGCTGCCGGTTACCATTGTAGCCCCGCATACATATTCATTAAAGCAACCGGATGGTAAAGCAAATGTGTATCGTTATGAAAATGGAGTGCTTGTTGAAGTGACGGTACCATCGCCGGTAGGCAAAGCGCATATAAGGCTAAAGAAATAGCTAAATAAAAACCCGGATTAGTCCGGCTTTTTTATTTAGCTATTCTATTGTTTATTTCATGCTTCCAACCATATCCTCCGGTTTCACCCACTGATCAAACTGCTCTGCTGTAAGTAAATCCAGTGCAATGGCCGCTTGCTTCAGCGTAAGGGTTTCTTTATGAGCTTTCTTGGCAATCTTAGCGGCATTTTCATAACCAATATGAGGGTTAAGTGCTGTTACTAACATCAACGAATTTTCAAGATGCTTTGTAATGGCCTCCTGATTAGGCTCAATACCTACGGCGCATTTCTCATTAAAGGAAACACAGACATCACCTATCAGACGTGCCGATTGTAGAACGTTGGCTGCAATCAATGGCTTGAACACGTTGAGTTCAAAATGTCCGTTCATGCCGCCAAAGGAAACGGCCACATCATTTCCAATCACTTGTGCGGCTACCATCGTCATAGCCTCAGGCTGTGTGGGGTTTACTTTACCAGGCATGATTGAAGACCCCGGTTCATTATCAGGAATAATTATCTCGCCTATACCGCATCTTGGGCCGCTACTCAGCATTCGAATATCATTGGCTATCTTCATCAGTGAAACAGCCACACGTTTCAAAGCGCTGCTCATTTCCACCATAGCATCATGTGCAGCAAGCGCTTCAAATTTATTAGGTGCGGTTACAAAAGGGAAGCCTGTGAAGTCAGCAATTTTCTTAGCTACTAATACATCATAGCCCTTGGGTGTGTTTAGTCCTGTTCCTACGGCAGTGCCTCCTAAAGCTAATTCCGATATCATTTCTAACGCATTTCGCAGGGCGCGTAGGCCATTGTCTAATTGTTGCACATAGCCTGAAAATTCCTGACCTAACGTGAGAGGGGTGGCATCCATGAAATGCGTTCTGCCGGTTTTTACGATACGTTGAAAAGTGGCGACTTTTTCTTTTAAGGTGTTTCGAAGTGTTTCGATACCAGGAATCGTAATCTCTGCCACAGATTTGTATGTCGCTATATGCATAGCCGTCGGGAAGGTATCATTGGATGATTGTGATTTGTTTACATCATCATTAGGATGTAGCACTTTCTTCTCATCGGTAAGCTTACCGCCACTTAGTACATGAGCACGGTAGGCCACTACTTCATTTACGTTCATGTTACTTTGTGTGCCCGATCCGGTTTGCCAAATAACCAAGGGGAACTCACCGTCTAACTTGCCATCTAATATCTCATCGCAAACTTTTGCAATCAAATCCCGTTTTTCGGTTGATAAGATACCCAATTCGTGATTGGCATAAGCAGCAGCCTTTTTTAAATAGGCAAAGGCATAAATCACTTCCTTGGGCATACTGGCTTCTGCTCCTATTTTAAAATTGTTTCGGCTGCGTTCTGTCTGTGCGCCCCACAATTTTTGGGCAGGTACCTTTACCTCGCCCATCGTGTCTTTTTCTATTCTGTATTCCATTTCTAATTATATAATGTATGTGTTATGATAATTCGGTTAATAAATTGTCTAATGCTTCTTCTGTGCGCACCAACCATGCTTTCTTATCTGTAAATACAATTGGTCGTTCAATCAGTATAGCATGCGATGCTAAGGCTTTGAGATAATCCGACTCTGTCATTTTTTTGTCTTTGTATTCTGAGCTGTAAACAGTTTCCTTCTTTCTGATGATGGCGGACGGTGGTAATTTAAGTAAATGACAAATATCAGCGATCACTTTCTCGCTAAGTGGATTCTTGAGGTATTCTATCACAGTGAGATGATACCCTTGTTTGATAAGTGCTTGTAAAATCCCACGACTTTTGCCGCATCGGGGATTATGGAGTATAGATATGTTTTGTTGTTTCATCGTTAGTTGTATTCCATCAAATAAGCTTTTAAGAAACCATCTAAGTCACCGTTCAGAACACCCTGCGCATCGCTTGTTTCAAATTCAGTACGTACATCTTTAACCATCTTATATGGATGTAAAACATAGCTGCGAATCTGCGAACCCCATTCGATCTTCTTTTTATTGCCTTCTATCTTATCCCGCTCTTCGTTGCGCTTGCGCATCTCAATTTCATAAAGCTGTGATTTGAGCAGACGGATGGCATTCTCTTTGTTCTGAAGCTGAGAACGGCTTTCCTGGTTCTTGATGATAATGCCGCTTGGTTTATGATACAAGCGAACGGCTGTTTCCACTTTATTTACATTTTGACCGCCTGCCCCACCGGACCTGAAAGTTTCAAATTCAATGTCGGCATCTCTAACCTCTATTTCTATGCTGTCGTCAATGAGCGGATATACATACACACTGGCAAACGAAGTATGTCGCTTAGCATTGGCATCAAAAGGGGAGATGCGTACCAAACGATGTACCCCATTTTCTCCTTTCAGATAGCCGTAAGCATATTCGCCGCTTATTCTTAATGTAACAGATTTAATTCCGGCAACGTCGCCTTCTTGCAGGTCTTCTTCAGTTACGTTATAATTGTTCTTCTCAGCCCACATGATATACATACGCATAAGCATGGAAGCCCAGTCACAACTTTCGGTACCGCCGGCGCCGGATGTAATTTGCAATACGGCATCAAGTTGGTCTTCTTTCCCACTGAGCATTTTCTTAAACTCGAGATGCTCTAACGTGTCTAAGGTTTGTTCATATTGTTTTTGCAGGTCGGATTCATCGGCTTCGCCTTCTTTATAAAAATCAAAAAGGACTTGCAGATCATCAATCTGCCTGCCGACTTCTTTAAAGGAGCTAATCAGTTTTTCTTTAATACGTATTGCCTTTTCTATCGTCTCAGCACGTTTTGGATCGTTCCAAAAATTTGGATCCTGCCTGATTTTATTATCTTCTTCCAGCTCAATTAATTTCCCATCAATGTCAAAGAGACCCCCTCAACGCATCCAGGCGTTTAATGATGTCTTTAACCGTTTCTACCGTAATAGCCATCCTATATAATTTAAATTAGGAGATAATCCATTTGAGCCAGCTCAAAAGATGATCAAAGTGTATGGGTGTTATTTATCAAGATTCAGTGTCAGACTTCTTAGTCGTCTTTCGTGGTGCTTTCTTAGGCTTCTCATCTGTAGAAGCCGCTTTAGGTTTAGCTTTGGGTTTAGTTTCCTCAACAACTTCTGCCTTAGGTCTTGTCTTTTTTACGGTTGGCTTCTTCTTAGGCGAAGCTACAACAGCCGATTTCTTCTTTTTGCGTAACCGACTTACCCCATACGAACCATTCCAAATTTTCCCTCTTTTTGACTTTATATCTCCTTTTCCCATGTTTTATATGCTTTTCACAAGATTAGAGTTTTTTCTCATTATTTCCAAATACTGCTTCAGATAATGGCAAAAATTGGTAGTCCTGCTTTTGATAATATTCTAATACAGCGGGAAGTAACTGTCTTAATATTGACATGCAGCGCGCGGTATCATGAAAAACGATGATACTGCCCGGACGTGATTGTGATACGATATGTTCCAAACACTGCGTTGCCGTTCGTTGACTGATATAATCGCCTGATAAAACATCCCACATGATGATATGATATTGAGAAGATATTCTTTTATACTGTGTATAACGAAGTCTGCCGTATGGTGGGCGAAACAGGGCGGATGCAATCAGAGCAGATGCCTTTTCGATGTTTTCAAGATAGGATCTTGTATTAGTACGCCATCCGCTGATATGATTATAACCGTGGTTGCCTACACAATGGCCTTCTGCCAGTATAAATTGCATAAGATTGGGATGAACCTCAACGCGGTTGCCCAGCATAAAGAAACTCCCTTTCGCATCAAATGTTCTTAATATCTCAAGCACAAAAGGCGTAGCCACAGAGCAAGGCCCGTCGTCAAAACTCAGATACAATACGTTCTCTTTTCTGTTTCCATGCCAGGTGGCTTGAGGAAAAAGAGCCGATGCCAAATGATAGACGTTGTCAGGTAGCAGCATTTGCGTTATATTGGCCTAAAATTAAAAATAAGTATGCTATAAAACCAATAGGATTTTTAATAACGGCTTTTTCATTGCTCCTCATCTCTTGTAAAGAATATATGCTTTATATCTCGTGTAAGGTGAATGGTGCGCATACGGCTATCCATTAAATCAGCAAAGCGAAAGATAAGAGAGTTGCAGCATATCTGTTTTATGATCAACAGCAAATTAGAGATTATCGAAATAGGCTCACCATGCCTTTTATAACATACCCGCTTGGTAATTTCAGGATATAAAAATAGGTACCCTCTGCTAATAATTTTCCATCTTGGGTTTCGCCTTGCCAGTTTTGATCATAATTATCTGACCTGAATACTTCAAATCCCCAGCGATTGAATATCATAATCATACTTGGATGGGGCAAATACGGATGAATATAAAAGGCATCGTTTATCCCATCTCCATTCGGGCTGATTACATTGGGCGGAATGACTTCGTAATCAGGCACCCCATACTGAGGACATTCAATTAATTCAAGCGCGTCAATTAAATAATAAGCTTTGAAGTAATCTAAGGTATCTCCGACTGGGTAAGGTGCAAAAACAAAGGATATATGTTGGGTTTTATGCAGCCAGCCTAATGTAAGCCATTCTTCTCCGCCTTTGGCCAAAAAATGGCCTTCGTATATATGCCAATTTACCGTGTCTAGATCTTTGCATAAAACAGAATCGGAGAACACCCGTGTGTCATAATCAATATCTTGCGGTATCGTTCCAACATAAAAGCTGTCACGAGAAAAAACGGCGCCAAGGTGCGAAGCGGCAGCCGAGCTGTAATTAGCCAATGAATAGTGAAAGCTGAAACAATAGCCCTGGCCTTTTTTTAAGGTGTCTAACAGTTTTACCCTAACGGTTTCTCTGTTCCATATCGCATCAATGCCCATACCTATATACCCTTGGCCGCTATAAGGCAGTTGATAACCGGCCGTGTTAGGTTCAAATGGTCTAAACGCTGAAAGCAGTATGCAAGAATGATAAAGATCGGGCGTGCCATAATTAGAAAGGGTGTATAGGTTCGCATAAACTAGAACAACGTTCCCATTCCCATCATACAGCACGGAGTA
>JAIXKU010000285.1 GCA_026936045.1 Flavobacteriales bacterium | reverse complement strand
TTAGGAATTGTTGTTAAAGACTTGTTAGAGGAGCAGAATTACGCCGTAACATTGTGTACAGACGGGCAAGCCGCTACACAAAAATTTGGTACACAATCTTTTGATTTATGCATTTTGGATATCATGCTGCCTAATCAAGATGGGTATCAGGTGGCTGAATTTATCCGCAAGATTGATAGTACCGTGCCGATAATTTTTCTTTCAGCCAAATCATTATCAGAAGATAAAATCAAAGGATTAAGAATTGGAGCAGATGATTATATCACCAAACCATTCTCAACAGAAGAGCTGGTTTTGCGTGTCGGCAATATTTTAAAAAGGAGTCAAGGTCTTGGTCTAACATCAGAGAACAAAGATGTATTTGAGATAGGACAATATATATTTAATTACCCTGAATTTTCCTTGATACGAGGTGAAGAATCACGTCATCTTACTGAGCGGGAGGCCAATTTGCTGCGTATTTTATGTTTACATAAAAATCAAGTCATTACCCGCGAGATATTACTAAAATCGGTTTGGGGTAAAGATGATTATTTTACCGGTCGAAGCATGGATGTGTTTATATCAAAGCTTCGCAAATACCTGGCAGGAGATGAGAACATAAAGATTCAGGTAGTGCACAGCATCGGCTTCAAACTGTTTGTTCCGCAAAAAGATTAGTCTGTTAATCGTTCGTTAAAGCGCTAAAATTATATTTAAAGGCAGAGTTTTTGTTCAATTTTGTAAATTAGAGCTAAAATCATCCATTGTTTGATGAGATAAAGTACAATTTGACGTTAGAAGATTAATGTGATGATAAAACGAAAAATAACCTATGAAAAAAATCCTCTTCATTTCGCTTTTGTCTTTAACTATAAATTATATGCTTCCAGGTCAGGAGGCGATACAATGGCTTAGTTTGGAACAAGCCGAAAAGGCCAATGCCCAAGTGCCTAAGAAATTCTTTATTGATGTGTACACCGATTGGTGTGGCTGGTGTAAGGTCATGGATGCACAGACATTTCAACATCCTGTTGTCGCTAAGATCATTAATCAATATTTTTATCCCGTCAAGTTCAATGCTGAGCAAAAAACAGATATTACTTTTAATAATAAAACTTATAAATATATTGAGTCCGGAAGAAGTGGTTATAATGAATTGGCAGCCGAATTTTTGCAAGGTAAACTCAGCTATCCCACAGTCGTTTATTTAGATGAGAATTTAGCTATGATTCAACCCATAGCCGGTTTTCTCAAGCCGGCTGAAATTGAGCCTATCCTGAAGTATTTTGGAACAAATGCGTATAAATCTATTGAATGGGATAAATATGTAGCATCTTTTAAGTCGGAATTACAATAATCGGTTTACTTTCTGCCCCCACCCACTCGGTCAAAAATAGCATCTGTCTTTTCCTGAAATTTCTTATCTGATTGCCCGATTTTATAGCTTAGTGAAACACGGGCCACACGGCTATCCCATTTAAATGTACTGATAAAACTTTCGCCGGATGGCGCATACCCTTCAGCACGGAATGGGGTTGTAAGAAATACATCACTGAGGCTGCATTTCAGTATTAAGCGTTCTTGGCAAAAGGATTTAGACGCACCAATACTGACTTCTCCCATCGGGCGGGTATATTGCTGACTGGATGGCATGGATGTTAGGACATAGCCGTTCAGTTCAATGGTGAATTTCATCGGAAGATAAAATTCAAAATAGCCATTGAACATACCATACCATCCGCTATTTTGTATGTGTAATGTGCTATCGTTAAAATAATTATATACACCTGTGCCACCTATCATCATAAACAGCCATTTCCCGATAGGCATGGCAAAGGTTAAACCTGTTGAAAAATTTTGAGCAGATTTAATATTTCCTGGTGTAAAAATCAGTTTATCCGGCCGATTGGGGTCTTCGATAAATATTTCTGTGGCAGCGTTGGTGATATGGCTGTAGGAAGATGTAATGGTAAGCGCTTCGTAAAGGGTATAGTTAAATTCTAAGTTATCTGAGAATGCAGGCAGCAAATTGGGATTGCCTTGATATGTACTGAAGTTATCAAGCACATAGATAAATGGATTTAGTTGATCGTAAGATGGCCTGTCAATTCTGCGGGCGTACAGCAAAGAAAGCGCATGTTTGGGATGTGGATTAACACTTATACCGACTGTTGGAAAGAGACTGAAATATTGCTGACGGCTTTTATCTCCGGTCAGAAGTTGCGTACCGGTGATATTGCTATGTTCGCCACGTAGTCCAAGCTGAAACCCCCATTTTTTAAAATTCCTTTTAAGAGAAAAATACAATGCATTGATGTTTTCCTGATAAAGAAAATGGTTGGTTTGACCCGGAATGATTACCTCGTTTTGTAAAGAATCATAGGTTCTATATTCTACAGGTGAGTCATTGGTAACAAAACTTGATTTGATACCGGCTTCAAAATAAAAGCCCAATAATTTAGGATTTACATAATCAGCCTTACCGGATATCAGATAAAGCAAAGGTGTTTGTGTGTACCATGAATAATGCGATTGACGTGTCGTATCACCCCATTGGTTAAAGTACTTAAACCACACATTCCCTTTCGTGTACTCTATGTATGTACCGCCATCAATCTGTACACTTAATTTCTGACCTGCCGAATCAATTCTCCATTGGGTGTTTATGTTAAGTTGGAAATTATATGAATGCCAAGGCGTATAATCGGAAGTAGTATTGATTGAATCTGTATTGCCTGTTAAGTGATTGGCAAAAATGGCACGCCCACCGCCTTCCCAATCATTATAGGTCATATTGACATTGAGAAAGGCTCCAATAGATATTTTTGAATTTATATCATAATCAAAGCCAACCTTTGTCAAATGGGAATGATCTCTAGATATTCCAAAATACATTCTTTCATAAGCTGCATTACCAATGGTTCGCGCCATGCTGGTTTCCATACGGCCTTTATGAAAATTATAAGCATACGTTCCAAATACATGCCATTTGCCTTTGCCGTAATTAAACGTAAAATTCATACCTGCCTTAGGATAAAAACCCTGCCCGTATAAGCCTTCGATTGTTGCATTAAATCCAAGGCTCATTTTCTTTTTCAGGCGAATATTCAGAATCCCGGCATTCCCTTCTGCATCATAAGCGACGCCTGGCTGTGTCAGCACTTCTATCTTTGCCACATTGGATGCATTAATGCTACTGAGTAAGTTTTTTAATTCCCGCCCTGTCATATATGTGGGCTTATCATCAATATAAACATTCACGCCACTTTTCCCTTTAATAGAAATATTCCCATCATTATCAACAAATACACCCGGTATTCTGCGCATTAATTCTAACGCATTCACACCTGCGCCCAACGTTGTATTTTCCACATTCAATGTTGTTTTCCCGGCTTCAATTTCCAGTTTTGGCTTGAAGGCCACAATGCTTATTTCGTCAATGTCTTTCATTGAAGGATGCATGACAATGGTTATCTCATTTACATAAGGCGATTGAATATTTTGCGAACGTTCTGTCACATAACCCATCATGGATATGCGGATAAACGCCGCGTTATATGAAACGGAAGCAAATTCAAATCTTCCTTCAGCATCTGTTACTGTGCCTACAAAATGTGTTGTGTCTTGTTGATTATATAGCATAACAGATGCAAATTCTACAGGTGTCTGATCTTCTAATATAACACAGCCTCTGATCGCGTTTTGCGCAGGTACATGCCAACAAACCACAAGCATTATGAGAGAAAGAGTTAAAAGGATTCTATAAATATTTGCCATGAGTTAACTGGAGTGAGATTTTAATTGAATGGATAGGTTGTTTTAGCTTCCGGATAGATCAGCCGGGTTGTTTGCCGATCTTCATTTACATAAACATGAATGATGTTCGTCTGTCCCGATAAAAAATCATATAACAATCGGTTAGTGATTTGTAATGTGCCGTCAAAAACTATATTTTCCGAAAGAAAATGGCACCAGACAGCTTCGTCCTCAATCTCATACCCTACCATCTGAAATAAACAAAACTTACCGCCGCTCATAATCTGCAAATGTTGATATATATATTGTGATAAAACATCAATATATGATTGCTTTTCTATGCTTCTGATAATATCAATGTGCATATCAAACAGTTTATCAATGGCCTCTTCCAAATCATCCATAAACATGCGGCAACTAACCGTCATCTGATTGGTTGATTTATTAATTCGAATTTCTGTAACACTTATATAGAACGGATGAGACAAGGTATTAGCTTGAGTACTGCCAAATACGAGCATCGAGCAGAAAAAACAGAAAAAAAGTGTAACCTTGTAATGCATTAATACACAAAAATAAACATCTTGACTGATTTTTTATTCTGGTTCAGAACCGGTCTTGATCATATAGCCGATTTCTCAGGTTATGACCATATTTTATTTCTTATAGCCTTATGTTCCGGATACGGCTTGCATCAATGGCGGGTACTGTTTGTATTGATTACGGGTTTTACGTTAGGTCATTCTTTAACATTGGCGTTGAGTGCCTGGCATATCTTTTCCTTTCCCACTGCATGGACCGAGTTATTCATTGCATTAACGATTTTTATCACTTGTATATATAACTTACGACATGCCAACGAGAACCGAATCTATCCCAGCGCCATACATTATATCTTATCCGCAGGTTTTGGCCTTATTCACGGTATGGGGTTCTCCACATTATTAAAATCAATGCTTGGCGAAACAAGTAATATCTTAATGCCGCTGTTTGCATTTAATGTCGGTATAGAAACCGGACAGATACTAATTGTAGCTGCTATATTGATTATTTCTTTACTTTTACCAATTGTATTAAGAATAAGTAAGCTGCAATGGAATCAATATCTTTCTGCTGCTGTATCGGGCATCGCCCTCCTGCTTATTCTTGAAAGAATTGGAGATTTATGATTATGTTACACAAACACCTTTCGTTATTCTTTCTGACTGTTCTTGTTTTACACACAAGCGCCTTCTCTCAGAACTTACAGCATAATCCATTGTCAAATCATGGTAATAAATTTGAGCAACTAGGGATTATGTTGGCAGATCCAAATACCTACCGAACGGCATCGGGAGCACCGGGGCATCAATATTGGCAGCAACGTGCCGATTATGATATTACAGCACGTTTGGATGAGCCTAATCTGACGTTGGAAGGTGAAGAATTAATCACCTATCATAACAACTCGCCCGATGAGCTTATTTATCTTTGGCTGCAGCTTGACGAAAACCAACATCACTACACCAATGAGAGTAATTCATTTGACGGTAACAAAATAGGCACACCTGTTCTCACCGAATCACTGGAACGACTCAATAATGAGAAATGGTTAGAAGGATATGGTGTCAATATTATATCTGTGACGGATACGAAAGGGCAGCCGCTTCCCTTTACGATAAACCAAACCATGATGCGTATTGATTTGCCTAAGCCTGTTAAAGCCGGGGGAAAAGTTTCTTTTCGCATCAAATGGAATTATAAAATCCCGGAAAGGATGCGGATTGGTGGTAGAGGCGGTTATGAAATGTTTGCTGACGGGAATGCGTTATTTACAATTACACAATGGTTTCCTAGAATGTGTGTATATAGCGATTTTCAAGGATGGAATAACAAACAGTTTACAGGCAGAGGTGAGTTTGCGCTGCCATTTGGTAACTATAAAGTTAGAATGACTGTACCTGCCGATCATATAGTGGCTGCTACCGGTACTTGCACCAATCTGAAAAAAGTATTGCCGGCAAAAGCTTTAGAAAAATGGCAGAAAGCACAGTCAGCCTCTGAGCCTATTGAAATCATTACATTGGATGAAGCTAAATGGAAAGAGCAAAATCCGGTAAAAACAGCCTATCAGACATGGGAATTTACAGCAGAGAATGTGAGAGATTTTGCCTGGGGCAGTTCAAGAAAGTTTGTTTGGGATGCCATGGCAATTGATAACTATGGGAAAAAAGTAATGTGCATGAGTTTTTATCCTAAAGAATCATATGATTTGTACCGACGCTATTCAACCAAAGTGGTAGCTCATACCATTCGTGTGTATTCTAAACATACTATACCATATCAATATCCCGTAGCTATCAGTGTTGAAGCATCCAATGGAATGGAATACCCGATGATCTGTTTCAACTATGGACGCCCCGAACCGGATGGTACCTATAGCGAAAGATTGAAATACGGTATGATTAGCGTGATTATTCATGAGGTAGGACATAACTTCTTCCCGATGATTATCAATAGCGATGAACGCCAGTGGAGCTGGATGGACGAGGGATTAAATACTTTTGTGCAGTTTCTGACAGAACAGGCTTTTGATAATAATTACCCATCTGCAAGAGGGCCGGCTCATAAGATTGTAGATTATATGCGATTGCCCAAAGAACAACTGGAACCTATTATGACTAATAGTGAGAATATCATTCAATTCGGTCAGAATGCATATGGTAAGCCGGCTACAGCGCTTAATATTCTTAGAGAAACAATTATGGGACGTGAGCTTTTTGATTTTGCATTTAAGGAATATTGTCGTCGTTGGGCATACAAACACCCCACACCATCTGATTTTTTCCGTACAATGGAAGATGCTTCGGGTGTGGATTTAGATTGGTTTTGGCGCGGATGGTTCTTTGATATCATACCCGTTGATATTTCGTTAGACAGCGTTGTTACATATCAAATAAACCAGACTCAGACTTCACCATACCGCGTTGATACCGTTAAAATTCGTCCGCAATACAGAGATAAGTTTAAGCATATCACCCAAGTTCGGAATAAAGAAAATGGATTACCATTCCTTGTAGACGTTGATACGACCTTGCGTGATTTTTATTATTACTATAACCCAGAGAAAGATTCTATATTTCGTTATGTAGAGAAATATTATGATGATTGGGAAACATTGAATAAAGAAGAATTTGCCAAGTATGAAAACGCCTTTCTCTACGAGTTGCATTTTACCAATAAAGGTGGGCTGGTCATGCCTCTCATTATTCAGTGGGATTATGCCGACGGCACCAGTGAAATAACACGTATTAGCGCGTATATCTGGCGTAAAGATGAACAGAAAGTCGTTAAGACCTTTCTCAAAGAAAAGCAGGTGGTCTCCATTCAGTTAGATCCATTTAAAGAAACAGCGGATATTGACGAGAGAAATAACAATTGGCCTAAATTGGAAGTGAAATCAAGGTTTGATTTGTTTAAACGCAAAATGAACTATGAGGGAACGGATAAAGTGCCTAACCCTATGCAACGTCATCAGCAATAAAAGACCGTTTTCCATCCATTATGAGTGAAGCAATTTGGCAGGGAATATTAGTTGGTTTGGCATTAAGCTTTAGCGCCGGACCTGTCATGTTTGCATTGATTCAAACCTCGTTAAAAGAAGGATTTGCCCGCGCTATGTTAATGGAAATCGGCATTGTAACAGCCGATACACTGTGTATCATAGGCGCGTATTACAGTATCGGACAATGGATAGGCAATCCGAAATGGAATAATTATATCTTAATCGTTGGCGGTGTGTTGCTGATATTCATCGGTCTGCGTTCGTTTAAGAAAAAATCGGCTAGAATCAGAGCTGCACGTGAATTTATGAAGGGATCCAAAACCCATCCGGTTTGGCTCATTGTGCAAGGATTTTTGTATAACCTATTAAACCCTTCAGTTATTCTTTTTTGGATTGGGGTGATGACGCTTGCCTCTGCTAATTATGAAGGTAATAAGAAAATATTGACCGAGCATTTTGCCACAATTCTTACCACGATGTTGAGCTTTGATACGCTTAAAGCTTTCTTTTCTTATAAGCTCAGGCGGTTTATTACGCCGCGATTTATGCTTTATACCTCATTTATCCTTGGTATTGTCTTTTCTGTATTTGGTATAGCGCTTATTGCCAAAGGTATCATAAGCTTAGTTTAACCTTATCGGCTATTTGATTT
>JAIXKU010000230.1 GCA_026936045.1 Flavobacteriales bacterium | reverse complement strand
GATACACCCTTTAAAAAAAAGATATTATTATTTGATAATTTTATCTAAATAGATTAAACTTGTGCCTTTATATGTATATCAGATGTAACTCTGAAATAACTGGTAAAAAGCATTTTTAAATTCCACAAATACAAACAAACGTTATGCTAACACACGTACGCCCAGTTCATACCTTTAGAAACAACCTTATCCTATCCGGCTTGTTGTTGGTATTGTCTTTTACCATTCTGACGAATGGCTGGGGGCAAACAGTTACTATTGGAGCGGTACAAGTACACAGCGTTATCCATTAGGAAACTACTACGGATACGAACGCAGTGCGTCGCTTTATACTTCCGCAGAATTGACTGCGGTAAATGGAAGTTGGATAAACAAACTTGCTTGGTATATTGCAGGAACAACAAACACGTATCCAACGCCAACTAAAATTTATTTGAAAAACATCGGCGCCGGAACAATGGCTGCTTCAACTTGGGCTAATATGATTTCCGGTGCAACTTTAGTTTATGATGCAACCATTCCAACTGTTGCACCTGCTAATGCCTGGTTCCCCATTACACTGAGCCAAGATTTTCCTTATTATGGAGGGAACTTATTGGTATTAGTTGAACGAAATTATGGAGGAACGGGGGGGGCCGGATCAACAGCGCCTACAGTTCGCTACTCTGCATCAACAAGCAATCATCAATATTGGGAGGCTGATAATTCTGCGCCTACAGGAAATGGAGCAGTAACAGCTAATAGACCTAACATTCAAATTTCATATTATCTGCCTAATTACTCCGCCCAAGTTCTTTCCGTCAACTACGGCACGAATGAATGGTGTATAGGCGAAACACGAAGCGTCAGTGTCACCCTAAAAAATACCGGATCACGTACATGGTACAAAACAGGTCTCATCACGCCTTGTTCCGCTACTAATTTAGAAGTGGCTTTGGCTATCAAATGGAACGGAGATCCCTGGTTTGATTCCTATGGCCCCTTGAGCCGCTTCCCATTACCCAATGATGTGGCACCCGGTGGCACGGTTACAGTAACCTTAGCCAATGTGCCTTCGCCCAACGGCAATCCGGTAGGGCCAAACAACCTTTCTATTAACCTCATAGCAAGAGAATGTCAGTGGTTCGTTAATCCCGGCACGGTATGGACCTCTCCTGCCATTAATATCAATCCTTTGCCAACGGTATCTGCCGGTGCGCCTATAGCAATAGGCTGTGGGAATAACGGGGTGTTGAATGGAAGTGTAACACCTCTTTTATTAAATGGGTCTAATACATTTAGTTACTCCGGCAGTGGTTCTGATTGCTCTAACTTTTTGATTGGTGGGATAACGTCTGGTATGCCAGCAAATGCAACTATTACTTCTATCAACTTTGTTGGAACCATTGGTCCAAACTGTACCTCGTGGTATGAATTTGATTTGATGGTAAACAATTCGTATATAGGTAGTGGGTGTAATGGATCGTACATATACAACGGGTTAAATGGCCAACTTGCCAATGGTCAGAAGCTGCAGCTTAGATCCTGGGATAATGATAATTACTGTGATAATGTAACTATGACAGTGACATTCACGGTGAATTATTCATATACTCAATCTCCCACTGTCTCCTGGTCCGGCGGGCCTATCGTATCGGGTGCCAATACCTTAACGCCAACGGTGAATCCGTCAGCTACCACAACTTATACCGTCACAGCCACAACGCCGGCCGGGTGTACCGCCACAAGCAGTGTGCTCGTAACCGTCAATCCCAACGTACCGGCGCAGCCCACAGCCATCGAAACCGTGCCGGCAACCGCTTGTAACGGCCAGGTAACACTATCTGCCCAATACCCCAAACCGGTGGCAGAATATCCGTTTAATGGGAATTTGAATGATATTTCAGGGAATGGCTTGAACTTAACGGTGACAGGCGGTGCGGTAGCTTATTCCGATGGCGGTTTGTATTTTGATGGCAGCGGTGGCGGAAATCAACAATTTTCCTCTCCTCCAAACACATTCTTCTCTAATAATACCTATTATACCATTGAGTTTGATTACTTGCCTAAAGTAAATAATGGTGCTTCATGGAGAAAAATATTTACTTGGGATCCGAGTGGAGACAGAGCACCCGGTATCTTTACCCATAATCCCGATATTGGATTCCATTGGCGGCATAATTCGGATGCTCAACCATCGGCCAATGCCGGTATTGATGATAACACATTTACGCTAGGTCAATGGTATCATGTAGTAGGTGTGCGCAAAGGCACTACATTCCAATTTTATGTAGATGGTGTGTTAAGACAAACGGCAACATTGCCCGCCGATAACCGTAATGGCAGTGCACCATTTGTATTTGGCGCTTTTCCAGGTAATGCAGCTCCTGCCGGTACGGTAATCAAAAACTTTAAAATATATGACCAGGCGGTAGAATGGTATTCCGGTTCGTGCACCGGCACCTTCATATCTTCCGATATGAACATCACCGTTAATCCGGCTACAACAACCACGTATTACTTAAAAACGATGACTCGTTGTGGCACAAGCACCTGTGATCCCATTATTGTCAGCCGCAATCCTTATCCGTCTGTGCCAACAGTATCAGCCAGTAACCCCAATTTTTGTGCACCCGGTACAACAAATTTAATAGCTCAAGGCATGGCGCCGAGCGGTAAAATGGCCATCGGAAACAATACCGCCACAGCCACAATCACCGGAACAAATTATTCTTCAAGTACCAATAATCATACGGTTGAGTTTTGGGTAAAACCAAACCGAACCATTGTGCTGCATAACGAAATAACAAGTGGTATTTCAGGCAATCTAAGCGCTCCCACAACGGAATATTGCTTCGCTATTTTCCCTGCTAATGGCGGCCCGGCATTAGCAGGCACAGGCGTATCGGTAGGTACAAACGGTATAGAGGTGATACAACACGCCAATTCATATTTCCCTGTTGTATTATCCTACCCTATGACGATATCTGACTGGACACACATCGCCGTCGTTCATACGAATGGAAAACCTACATTATACGTGAACGGACACCGGGTTCGAATAGGACAAACCGGCGTATTGACTACCTTCCCCAGTTCATCAGTGGGTCAAGGCTATGGTTACTTTAGCGGGCAAATTGATAATGTTCGTGTTTGGAGTAGCTCAAGAACGCAAACAGAGATCTTAAACAATATGTATTTAGCCACACCGGCTAGCTTAACAGGCTTATTGAATAATCTGCCTTTAGACGGCAATGGCACAGCAAGTACAGGCGCTAATGCAACAATAGGTAGCAGCATTACCTGGGCTGATCCAAATTACTATACTTATACATGGTCAGGCGGTCCGCAATTACCTCTTGCTTCTGTTAATGAAACACAAACTACCGGTTCTTTGACAAACGCAAACGCCGGTACGCATAATTATAAAGTCATTGCGAATGTCGGTTCATGCAATGGTACAAATTCCGCCAATGTCACTGTTCAGGTAGATGGCAAGCCTGTATTGCCTACTTCTCTTACAGCAGATTATAATGGGATTTATAATTGCAACGGCCGTACCATTACGCTTACAGAAAGTGGCGGCGTATTATATGGTACTGCTCAATATATTTATGGTACAACCAGCGGTGGTTCGCAAGTGGCCGGCCCAACCACCAGTACAACGGCAACGCATACACCAACTGCCAACTCTACTAATTATTATGTAGGCACAACAGCCAACGGTGCCTGTCTCGCACAAAATTCGGCTGCCATGCTTACCTATAACTTACCCGCAAAAGGCACGGCATTATCCGTAAACGAGAATGCCACATGTTATATAAGCGGAAATACGCCGATTCATTTTTATAATACCTCATCCACTAATTATATCGGCTCTATCAATCCGAATGGCAGAACAGGTATTGTTACTATGGCATCGTATATCCATAGTTTTGGCTCAAATGCCGGCGTGGACGACGGTACAATGTATGCTTGCCCTTACTTTGGCAATGAGAATTTCAGAACGGCATTCATGGGACGCAGCTTTACCATCGTACCAACAGGCTCTATCTCAGGCTCCGGAAATATGCTTGTTTACTTCCCATTCACCAATGCGGAATACAACAACCTGCAAACAGCTTCTTTATCTAAAACGCCTGTAAACATCAACGATGATGTATATGCACTGACTGATTTGGCTGTTACTAAGCACCATAATCCGGGTACAGAGAACGGCAGCCCCTATGATAACTGCGCGGCCGGCTCCAGCACTGTCATCACTCAGACAAGCAGCAACAATACGTTAAACTACGGCATCACGCCAGCTATTACGGCTAATTATGCCAACTTTAATGTAAGTACATTCTCTGAATTTTATCTGCACGGGTCTAGTAATAACTCACCGCTACCCATTAAGCTTACAGACTTCTCGGGCAACTGCGAGAAAGATGGCGTGCATCTGACCTGGACAACCGCCACAGAAATCAATACGGATCATTTTGAAATCTTACGCTCGCGTGATGCCGAAATATGGGAGCTTGTGGCAACCGTAGGTGCCGCCGGTAATTCATCTGCTGCCAATACATATCAAACCGTTGATCATAACGGATTCGACACCTATTATTATCAGTTACGCGCAGTTGACTACGACGGCACAAGCGAAACATTTACACCAATCAGTGTCAATTGTAATATTGCCAATGTAACATGGAGCATTCATCCGATACCCGTTACGACAAACGCTACCATAGCTATAAATGCCACATCTCAGTCTGTCGGCACATTGGTTATCACCGATATTAACGGACGTGTGGTCGGTCAGCATACGGTGAAGATTAATGAAGGCAGCAACAGCTATGAGCTGGATATGCGCCGCTTATCTGAAGGCTCATACTTCATCCGCCTGGCAGGCAGCACAGCCTATAAACCTCTGAAGTTTATAAAAATAAATTAACCAACAAAAAAAGCCCGATAAATCAGGCTTTTTTTATGCATCTGCCAAACATGTTATTGATCGCACAAGCTATCGTAGATATTGTATTTTGTTTCTGCTAAATAGGCTCTTAGCTCTGAAAGGCATCCCAACCGGCCGGCGCAATCGGATGCAGATGGTTTTGACTGTCAATAATCATCTGGCCGTCTTTTTCTTCCGTGATATAACCTATCACATGCAGATCAGCTATCATTCTTGCTTTTTCATAATCATCCTGCTTAACGGTCAGAAGTAATTCATAATCTTCGCCGCCATACAATGCCATAGTCATGGCTTGTATATTCAACTCTTCAGCTACTTGCCAGGTATGCGTATCTATCGGTATTTTTTCGGCATCAATACGGCAACCGCAGGCAGAGGCCTTGCATATATGATGCAGTTCGGAAGCCAGTCCGTCCGACACATCCATCATAGATGTCGGTTTTAGCTCCAATTCTCTGAGCTGAGTAATGATATCGGCTCTTGGTTCGGGCTTAAGCTGGCGTTCCAGCACATAATCATAGCCGTCTAAATCCGGCTGCACACCCGGGTTCTCTATATATATGCTCTTTTCTCTTTTCAGAATTTGCAGTCCGGCATAGGCCGCGCCTAAATTGCCTGTCACACAAATCAAATCGCCTTTCTTAGCGCCTTGTCTATATACCAAATCAGTCGCATTAGCCAAGCCGATGGCCGTAATACCGATAACCATACCGGATAAAGAAGAGGTGGTATCACCACCTACCAAATCCACATTATACGCTTTGCAGGCATGATTAATACCTTCGTATAATGCTTCTATTGCTTCTACCGTATAGCGGCTTGAAACGGCTATCGAACATGTGATTTGGATGGGAGTGGCATTCATGGCATACACATCACTCAGATTCGCCGCTACCGCTTTATAACCCAAATGCTTTAACGGCACATAACTCATATCAAAATGCACCCCCTCCACCAGCATATCCGTTGTGATGACGACTTGTTTCTCCGCCGGATTCATCACCGCCGCATCATCGCCGATACCCATGACGGTTTGCTTGTTGTATAGCTTCACGCTATCTTTTATCAGCGCAATCAATCCAAACTCTCCTATTTGTTCTAAAGATGTTTTATCCGAATTTCCCAGCATAGAAAAATATAATTAGACACCAAACCTACATATTTTTAATGTAGATGCGATTGAAAAAAGCATAGTATGATACCGGACAATGCCATTCAAACACGGACTGATTTGAAAACGACAAAACAGCCTTTTCCATGCCCTTCAGTCGGTTCTTCAATGTCTTGCAGATTGGGTGACGATATTGTTTGTCGTGTGTCCATGATTTTAAATCCAGATTGAGTTAACAAGGTTATGCACTCCTCGGCTGTAAAAAATCGTGCATAGCGGAAATACGCATCGGTATGTTTATGTTCATCATACAACTGTCCTAAAGGCGTTGCTTTATCCAAAATGGCTAAAATACATTGACCGTCAGGCTTTAACACACGTCGTATTTCCGAGAAAGCTTTGTTCGGGTTTTCAAGAAAACATAATACCGTAATCATCAGCACCGCATCAAAAGAGCTGTCAGGAAATGGCATGTCTTCCGCATAACCTTGCACCAAATCAATCCCTCTCTTTTTGGCCAATGCCGCCATACCTTCTGCCGGTTCCAATCCTTTTTTAATCTGTAAAGCCTCTGCAAAAACACCTGTACCCACGCCCACCTCAAGTATATTATCCGTTGCCGGCATGAGTGTTTTTAAAGCCAATAATTCGGATTGAAAAATAAGATGATGATCCTTAAACCATTGATCATACGCCAAGGCCTTCTGACTATAAACAGAAACAATATCCGTCATTTTACATCAAGTTATGATACGCAGATATCTTATTCGTTAATTGGATAGCCCTTGTCTAACCAATCCACTTTAAAGTTTTGAGACAGATTCAAAAGTTTATGATTGGTAAATTTCATGTCATTCAATAATTGAAAAGCCGGACGCACGTTGGGGCAATTTTTAAACGGACAACATCCGCAATAGAGTACGATTTTTGCGTCTTTAGGTAACTTGCTCACTTCAGCTTTAAGCTTATCTAAATGCTCCTTATGACGACACTCGCCTATTTCTATGGAGTTTTTCAGAAGTGCACCCGGACCGATAGCGTAAACATAATAACCTGTTTCGCCACGATTAATAATATCTGCCAAAGCTTTGGGTTCCATCAATTGTTTTTCAGACCATGGCTCCGTTTGCTGTTGACCACAAGAAAACATACAAGCGCCTAAAAAGAATACGAGTGTTACGGTAATTTTAGACATAATAACGGATGTGTTTTTCATATACAATGTGTTTTTTTTTAATGAATAAAGATTTTTCTGTTTCAACATTAACATTTCAAATTGCGATTTGTAAATGATGCATAAAGAAAAGAAAAACGAGCAAAATTAAGAAACAAAAAAAATCGCCGGCACTCGTGAAATTGTGAATTAACATTTCTTGGCATGTTAATTGCAAATTTTGAGCATGTTAAAAATTTTCAAAGTGAACCATTAAAGTATCTATTGTATGCAACAAGAAACAGTAAAAAAAGAAAGGAAGTTTGGCAATGTAAATGATATGCCCATCAAAGATCGGCCTATTCGTTTTTCTGTTGCCTGTAACTTTGAACCTGAGTTAATCACTAAGATTTCATCTTACCCCGTTTATGAAGTGTTCGGCAAACTCACAACCGATTATTTCGGCGGCGGACGGCCTTCTTTTTATTTGCCGAAAATAGATAAACCGGCCTTATCCGCATATGTGAAAAAATTACATGAGCAAGGTATTGAGTTTAATTATTTGCTCAATTCGTCCAGTATGAACAATGTGGAATTTACTACTGAAGGACAACGCCAATTGGTAAAGCTCTTGGACTGGCTGACAGAGATTGAAGTGGATAGTATTACGGTTTCCAATCTTTTCTTTTTACGTGCCATAAAAAAGAATTATCCAAATTTCAGAGTGCGTATTTC
>JAIXKU010000134.1 GCA_026936045.1 Flavobacteriales bacterium | reverse complement strand
ACATAAACATACTCATTGTCAATACTAATCCGACTAATACTGTTTTCTTCATTTTGATGAACAAAGGTAAAAAAATAATTTATTTTAATAATCGGAAAAAGTGTTGATTAGGAATTGAGGAAACAAGCTTTTTCACTTCCATTCAAAGGATTGAATCATATAATCAACATCGTATTTCAAGAAATCAAGTATCGGTTTTAAAGAATCATAGTTGGGTTTATAATCAAAATAAAGTGCCCCACGAAAGAAATGACGGCTACTATCCGTCAGGTAAAACTGATATGGACTGGCCGGATCTCCTAGTATATTATACAAAGTGCCATAAACATGTGACAAGTCATTGATAATATTTAGTTCTTCGATTCCTGAGGACTTAATGACATGTTTATAAACTAACGCCTGAGAGTCGTCAATATGATTTTTTAAGTTCTGATTTACGGGGTCATAAGTGCAATGCAGGGTAGCCTGAAATCTAGAATAATACAAATCAAACCAGCATGGGTTTTCCTTTTTAGAGGCATGATACGGTTTTATCTCAGCATGGGTAGAATACTCAAACCGAAAAGGACAGTCGGTTACATATGTTTGATAAGCATGCTCCGGAACTGAGAGTTTAAAATAGCCTCGAGGCTTGGGTACATATGAAGGTTTTTCGCCACATCCAAAGATGAAGAGTAATACGGTTAGAAAAACAAACATGTACTTCATATAATTTCTTCCTTAAGTTTCTCAACCCGTATTGTCTTGATACGTCGCTTATCTACTGATTCTATCGTAAACCGCAAAGCACCGGCTTCGATAATTTGTCCTTTATGCGGCAATGTTTGATTGATATGTAATATCATACCTGCAATGCTATCTGCATCACCGACAAGATCTTCAATTTGTTTATACGGAATTTGTATAATACGACAAAGATTAGTCAATGTTGTTTTTGCATCAAAGATGAACGTATCTTCATCTATCCGCGAACACACGATTTCCTCATCGTCAAATTCATCGTTAATTTCCCCTACTATCTCTTCAATAATATCTTCCAAAGTAACAATACCGGAGGTGCCGCCAAACTCATCAACCACAATGGCCATGTGCATTTTTTTCTCTTGAAATTCTTTAAGCAAATCATCTATCATCTTATTTTCAGGCACAAAAAAGCCGGGCCGAATTAACGTTTGCCAGACAAAGCTATCCGACTCTTGAATATGCGGGATAACATCTTTGATATAAAGGACACCCTCTATTTGATCGAAATGCTCTTTATAAACGGGAATACGCGAATAACCCGATTGAAGAATAAAGGCTAAAAGTTTATCAAACGGTGTATGATATTCGACAGCCATCACATCCGTACGCGGTTTCATGGTTTCTTTAACCGATATGGTGCCAAATTCAACAATACCTTTCCAGATTTTCTTTTCCTCCTCTGTCACAGTTTTATCGTTGGTCATTTCGATTACTGTATTGAGGTCCATAGCAGAAATGGACACTTGATTTTTTTTAATCTTTTTATCAAAAAAACGGCCAGATAACAATAACGGTACACTAATCCAGCTCAAAGCAACATTTAAGAACCTGAGCGGCGCTTGCATCAGCCTAATGACTTTCAACGGGTGATAGGTTGCATATATCTTAGGCAAAACCTCCCCAAAAAGTAAAATAAGGAATGTGACGGCTACAACCTGTATTAGAAAGATCAGCCAGGTGGGTAGATACGATTTAGCAAACAACTCTTCTGTGCTGATGGATGCAAGAATAACAATAGCAATATTGACTGTATTATTAGCAATAAGAACGGTAGCCAATAGTTTCTTGGGATGAGAGGTTAGTTGACGGATTCTTGTGCGTAGTGTAGTGTTTTCGACATCTTCAATATCTTTCTCCGAAAGGGAGAAAAAAGCCACTTCAGAAGCAGAGATCAAACCGGAAAACAACAACAATACGAGAATAGCTATCCCGTACCCGATATGAGTTGTATCAACCAAGGTTGCCATACTTACAGAAAAATCAGTATAACCGAGAGGGTCGTCCAATGCTACTTAATATCGTTAAAAGGGCAAATCGTCTGAGACATCCGGCTTAGAGCTATCAGATGCAATATCTGTTTTAGGTAAAGAAGAGGGCGTGTATGTATCTGCTGGTGAGGGAAAGTCGGTGCGTTCACCTTTTCCATCAAGCATCAACATATTGTCAGCTTCTATTTCCGTTACATAGCGTTTGTTTTTATCTTTATCTTCATAGGTGCGTGTACGAATTTTCCCCTCTATGAAGACCTTACTGCCTTTACGAAGATATTTTTCTGCTATTTCTGCCAAACCACGCCACATTACTATATTGTGCCATTCGGTTTGTTCTACTTTCTCGTTATTTTTATTTCGATACGTTTCACTTGTTGCCAAAGGAAATTTGGCTACAACAGCCCCACTTTCCAATGTTCTGATTTCTGGATCTTTTCCAAGATTTCCTACTAAAATTACTTTGTTGATTCCCGCCATAGGTATTTGAATTACTTGTTATAGAGTAAGCAAATGTACGAAAATATCTTATCGCAAATAAAAATAGAGCCGATTTGATTTTTATTAATAAACACTCAGCCTTTATGCAATTCAATCTGCTCCGAACATAAAAATATTTCATCCATCTGATGATTAGAAGCCACAAACAATAATCTGTCATTCAGATATATCTTAAGTGTATTCTGGTACCAAAGAATGGCATTTCGATCTAAATTAGAACAAGGTTCATCCAAAATCAGCACATCTGATTCTGTGAGTATGGCTAATGTCAGTTTCAGGCGTTGCTTCATACCGCTTGAGAAGTTTCGTATCTGCTTAGAAGCGGCATGTTCCAACCCACTAATCGCTATAATATCTTTTGGTGTAAAAGAAGAGATGAACGATCGGAATCCAGCATGAAAACGAATCAATTCGGTTAGTGTCAGGTCTTCAATTAAATCAATCCAAGGTGCTGCCATACTGATGTGCTTATACCAATTCGCTTGCTCTACGGGTAAATGCATTATGCCTTCATTCGGCGATAAATAACCGGAAATTAATTTAACAAAAGTGGATTTCCCTGAGCCGTTGGGGCCAAGAATCGCAACCTTGTCAGGAGAAGAAAACGAATAGGAGACTTGGCGAAAAACCCAGTGTTTTTCAAACTTTTTGCCGCAATTATCCAGGCGAAGCACCATGCTTATTCATTCTTTACAAGCTGAGCCATCATTTCTGCCTCCATCACCACCTTACCGCCAACAAATGCTCTTCCGGACATATGACAGACACCTCTGCGTATGGGAGAAAGTAATTTCAAGATAAAGACCAATGTATCGCCAGGCAAAACTTTTTGCTTGAATTTCACTGATTCTATCTTAATAAAATACGGTGTATAGCTTTTATAATCATCTACTAAATTCATGGCTAATATACCTCCAACTTGCGCGATAGCCTCAATCTGCATAACGCCTGGCATCACAGGGTTTCCGGGAAAATGACCAATAAAAAACGGCTCATTCATCGTCACATTCTTTATACCTACTATATGCGTGTCACTCATCTCCACTACGCGGTCAACCAAAAGGAAAGGATAGCGATGAGGCAGAAAGTCCATAATTTGATTTATATCAAACAAAGTCCTTGATAAATCCACATAAGGCATGCTCTTGCCTGCTTTTTCTTCTTTTATGAGCTGCTTAATCTTTTTGGCAAATGCGATATTTGATGTATGCCCCGGACGTTTGGCGATAATATTTCCTTTAACAGGCATACCTATCAGCGCTAAATCACCAAGCAAATCAAGTAACTTATGACGAGCAGGTTCATTGACAAACAATAACTCGGTATTATTTAGCGTATGACTGCCATTAACTTTCACCTCGGGCTTATTAAAAAACTTCGCTAATGATTCTAATTTTTCTTCATTAGGCTTCTGTTCCACAAAGACAACAGCATTGGTCAAATCGCCGCCCTTAATTAGATTATTCTCAATGAGATATTCGATTTCATGTAGAAAAACAAATGTGCGCGCCGGTGAAATCTGATCTGCAAATCCTTCATAATTATCCATCTGCGCACTTTGCATCACCAATGTTTTTGAGTCAAAATCAATGGTCACAGAGAGTTTATAGTGCTCATCCGGCACAGCAATTAATTCTGATTTTCTGTCTGCATCTTCATACGTAATCACCGAAGGAATAATAAAATATTCTCTTTCTGCATCTTGTGTTTGTATGCCTGCATTAAGTATGGATTCTACTATCGGCTTTGAGCTTCCGTCCAGAATCGGCACTTCCGGGCCATCAAGTTCAATCAATATGTTATCTATCCGCAAACCGGCCAACGCCGCCATCAGATGCTCAATGGTATAGATATAAACATTATTCTTACATAATGCTGTACCCCGATTGGTATCGGTCACCCAATCAACATCAGCCGGAATAATCGGTTGGTCTTCAATATCCATGCGCTTAAACCGAACGCCGGTTCCCGGTTCAGCCGGTGCGAAACTCATTGTAACCGTGGCGCCTGTATGTAAGCCGATGCCTGATAATGAAGCTGTTTGCTTAATCGTTTGTTGTTGTTCCATGTCTCGTATCAGAGTATCCGTTTATTTTAGTCCTCAACTGATCTATTTCGGCTTCAAGATTAGCAATTTTTTTGATTAAATCCGGTAATCTCCGTGTCGCTATAAAAATCTTTTTCATTTCAGAGACCTCGTATGCCGGTGATCCTAAAATAGTTACACCATCTTTTGTCACCGATTTTGTCACACCGGCCTGGGCCCCGATTATGACATCATCCGCTATACTCAAATGTCCGGCTAAACCAACCTGACCAGCCAAGACACAATATTTACCGATTTTGGTAGAACCACTGATACCTACCTGTGCTGCCATAACTGTATGCTCGCCTATTTCGACATTGTGTCCAACTTGAATCTGGTTATCCAGCTTGGTACCTTTTTTGATAATAGTAGAGCCTAATGTGGCCGCATCTACGGTGGTACAAGCACCAATCTCAACATCATCTTCTATCAATACATTACCGGTCTGGGCAATTTTCGCATAGCTTTTATCCGAATTACGGGCATAGCCGAATCCATCAGAACCTATAACCGTATTGGCGTGAATAATAACACGACTCCCCAATACACAATGATGATAAATTTTTACCCCTGGATAAATAGTACAATCATTACCAATCACAACATTAGCACCAATATAAACCCCCGGAAAGATACGACAACGATCACCAATAACAGCACCACTACCTATGTAGGCAAAAGCACCGAGATACAGGTCTTTTCCCAACTTCGCATCTTCTGCTATAAAGCTAGGTTGCTCAACACCCGAACTAATTTCTTTCTTGCTATTATATGTTTGCAAAAGAGATACAAAGCTTTGATAAGCATCCGCCACACGAATCAATGTTGTCAAAACAGGTTTTTCCGGTACAAAAGATTGATTTACCAGAACAATGGATGCATTAGTGGAATATATATACTGCTCATATTTGGGATTTGCCATAAAAGACAAAGTATTGGGTGTGCCCTCTTCTATCTTTGATAAGCC
The DNA here is from genome assembly GCA_026936045.1 of Flavobacteriales bacterium. Taxonomy (GTDB): domain Bacteria; phylum Bacteroidota; class Bacteroidia; order CAIKAF01; family CAIKAF01; genus BA4. Next base: position 2,401 of record JAIXKU010000134.1, on the reverse strand, counting down.
GGTAACTATTGTATCGGGATTCCCTTCAATCGTTCCTCCTATAAGTGTCGCTATCTCGCGAGCTGTAAATTCATTCTTCATGTATAATATTTAATTCTTTGGGGTAACAAATTATATATTTTGTAACTGGCTGGCTAAGCTGATCATGCGAAAGATTATCTGAGGCATCAAAAATATTCATTTTCTGGCCCGATTTAGTATGAATCCATATTTCTCCTTTAGATATATCATAAGGCAATTGCACAATCTTATCCCATTTAATGAAATACCGGGCATCTTGGTTGCTTAGGCCAGATTGTTTTGCAATTTGTGAGACCATGTTTTCAATCAAAGGCTCCGATGGGGCCTTGCCCAGCCATACAGCCCTAAACAATTTGCGATTAATCATTCTGGTACAAAGAGATGAAAGTACTGGATCGGGATGTCGGGTCCATTCCTTAACTGATGCCATAACGTCCATATCATCCAGCAGAGCAAAATCTGAGAGATATGAAGATGAGTCGGATGAAACAGGGTACAAAAATTTAGAAAAAGCGGTGGTCGCAAATAATTTCACCTGATTAGCCGATAAAAACCGGGCTCGCCGCATGATAAGCAGCATCAGCATCTCTGCCGCTATAACAGTCTTATGCAAATAAACCTGCCAATACATGAGTCTTCTAGCAATCAGAAACTTTTCTATTGAATAAATGCCTTTCTCTTCGATGCAAAGTTCATCATCCACTACATACATCATTTTGATGATACGCTCTCCACCAATCACCCCTTCTGCTACCCCGGTATAAAAACTATCACGCATTAAATAATCAAGCCGATCAACATCCAATTGACCGGATACCAGCTGATGGAAGAAATGACGCGAGTAGTTACCGGTAAAAATATCAATCGCTGTTTGTAAGGCTCCATCAAAGGTCTCATTCAGTCTTTGCATCATTTGCAAGGAAATATCCTCATGGTCATAGCCTTCCAAAATAGAATGTTCGAGTGTATGAGAAAAAGGCCCATGCCCAATATCATGAAGCAAAATGGCTATCATTGCCGCTCGTGATTCATGTTCTGAGATTTCAGTACCTTTCGATTTTAGTATATCTATAGCCTGCTTCATCAGATGCATCGCACCTAAGGCATGATGAAATCTGGTATGCCTCGCACCCGGATAAACCAAACCCGACATACCCAACTGCGCAATACGCCCTAAACGCTGGAAATAAGGATGATCTATCAATTCTTGAATCAATCGGTCATGAATAGTGATGAAACCATAGACCGGATCGTTAAAAATTTTGGAGAAAGGCAATATTTAAGGATTCTATTAGTTTAACTTTGTAATCTTAATTGGCATCAAATATACAATCAGTTTATGAAAAAAATCAGCATATTATGGGCAGACGATGAAATTGATCTACTAAAACCCCAAATACTTTTTCTTACCGACAAAGGCTATGACGTATCAACAGCCAATAATGGGGATGATGCCATTGATATGTTTAGGAAAGAAGATTTTTCTTTAGTTATACTAGACGAAAATATGCCCGGAAAATCCGGATTAGAAGTTCTGACCGAACTAAAAGCCATCCGCGCAGAAATTCCGGTTATCATGATTACAAAGAGCGAGGAAGAACACATCATGGAAGAAGCCATTGGCTCTAAAATATCAGATTATCTGATAAAGCCTGTCAACTCAAATCAGATATTACTCTCCATTAAAAAAAACATAGAAAATAAACGTATCATCACCGAGAAAACCTCTACCGGTTATCTTCAAGAGTTTCGCAATATCGGCATGGCGCTTTCCGACCATCTTGACATGGAGGCATGGAAAGACATTTATCGCAAATTAGTGTATTGGGAAATGGAGCTTCAATCATCCGGCAATACAGAATTTGAAGATACCCTTCGCATGCAGAAGAACGAAGCTAATCTTCAGTTTTTTCATTTCATCAAATCTAACTATTTAGATTGGCTCAACGTACAAACAGATGCGAAACCCATCATGTCACACACCCTTTTCAAATCGAAAGTAGTGCCTTTGCTATCGCAACACGAAACGGTGTTTTTTGTAGTCATAGACAATCTCCGATTTGACCAATGGAAAGTGCTTCAGCCTGCTATCACAGAGTTTTACAAGGTGGAAGAGGAAGACATGTATTACAGTATTTTACCAACAGCCACACATTATGCCCGTAACGCCATCTTTGCAGGCCTTTTACCTTCCGAAATAGAAAAAACTCATCCCAAGTTATCGCTCAACGAGGACGATGAAGGCGGTAAAAATATGCACGAAGAGGAATTGGTGAGAGAACAATTGAAACGACTTGGGCTAAACATTAAGTTTTCCTATGAGAAAATCACCAATCTCATGGCCGGAAAAAAACTGAATGAAAATTTAAAGAATTTACTT
>JAIXKU010000181.1 GCA_026936045.1 Flavobacteriales bacterium | reverse complement strand
AAATAGGAAGTAAAAAGGTGTGTACAATTCTTAAGGTACCTGCTGCCAAGCCAGGCATAGCAGCAAGCCAAAACAATTGATTTTGAGAGAACTTAAAACCAATACCGGGTAGTTTCACTACAATAGCGCTTACCATAAACCATGTAGCAAATGAGATGGTTAATGAAACTGTAGTGATCCAAAGTGTACGCCATGCAATCTTACTGCCACCATTCTCCCATAACGCATTATCTTCAGGATCCCATTTTGTAAACCAGCTACCTTGGGTAGTAACCCCCTTGGGGTCTGCTTGCAACTCGGATCGAGGACTTGTTTGCATATACTTAGTTTTTAGTTTTTAAGAAATATTAATTTGAAGATTTATGATCCATCATATCCGATACCTCAGGTGCATGTTTTTTCAGAATAGCATTAACAACACGTTTCATCCATATATAACAGATAATTGAAATAATCAACATAAGCATCCAGCTGCTCGTCCAAAGGCCTGTCCATTCAAGCAGATAACCAAAAATGATAGGGCAAACAAAACCTCCCAACCCACCGATTACACCAACCATACCACCAACGGTGCCAATATCATTAGGAAAATAATCAGGAATAAATTTATAAACACCCGCTTTCCCAATACCCCACACCACACCAATAATTAAGGCTAGAATAGCAAATACCCACATATTGGCACTGAAATGAATATGAGAAGTGCCTTGCGCTAGTAACTGTTTCTTCTTAACCTGATCACCTTCTTTCACTATCGGTGCTTGCCAACTGGACTTAATTGGGAAAAGTGCATTTTCTTCTTTGTTTGCATCTATATTCTTTTGTTGCTTGATGTGATACTCTTTACTATCCACCTTAATAAGGGAATCTGATACAAAAGCGACAGTGCCGTTCTTAGTAGCAAGAACACCTTTGCCCGGCGTATAAATATCCATCTTGGGGAAAATAAGTAATACACTTAATACAATAGATGCTTCAAAAACCCATTTCATCACTTTCCGTGCACCAAACTTATCACTCATCCATCCACCCAATGCCCTGATTAAACCGGAAGGCAAACTAAATAACGAAGCAAAAAGACCTGCCACTACAAGAGAAGCCGCGTACACGTTTACAAAATAAGGAACAAGCCATTGTGAGAAAGCTACAAAACATCCGAACACTAAGAAATAATACAACCCAAATCGCCATACTCTGACGTTGCCTAATGGCTTTATCATCTGAGTTACTGTTTTTGAGCTGACATTAGGCTTCTTATTCTTTGTAAGCAAAAGGAAAATTACAGCCATGACAACAAGGACAACCGCATATATTTTAGGTAACATGCGCCACTGTTCCAAATCTGTACCGTTATGAGTAAGATTATTTAAAAGTGTAGGTGCCAGGAGTGTAGTAATCGCTGCGCCGGCATTTCCTACGCCAAATATACCAAGCGCCCGACCTTGCCATTCTTTAGGATACCAAACAGAGGTAAAAGCAATACCAACCGCAAAGCCTGTCCCGGCCAGTCCATAGCCAAAACTTAGTAATGCAAAACTCCAAAAGCTGTTGGCTGTGCTTAACAAAAACATCGGGATAGAACAAAAAAGTAATAAAAGTCCAAACACCCACTTCCCGCCAAATTTATCTGTAAGAATGCCCATCGGTAAGCGAAAAACAGAACCGGTAAGAATGGGAATACCTAGTAACCAACCTATTTCCACCGGCCCCCAGTTAAAAACACCTTTATCAACTAAGAAAGTAACGGTAACACCGTTAAAAGTCCAGGCTGCAAAGCAAAGCGTAAAGGCCAATGTATTTAGGAAGAGAATTCTGTGCGAGATAGCAGATACTTTATTATCCATATCAGTTTATATAAGTTAGTGGGTATTATATTTTATCATTTTCATAAATCATATCTAAAAATTGGTTCAACATCTGAGATAGACGTTATCTTATTATCCAATTCTGTAATCATACCATTGGCACAATCAAACACCCAAGGATGAATCTGTAATGAGCCGTTTTTCCATGCTCTTTGCACAATACGTGTCTTAGCTAGATTATTCGTTTGCTCTATAACATTCAATTCAACCAAACGCCTCTCTCTTCTTTCTAAATCATCAATAGCTTCGAGTTCTTTCTTATGTTTAGCATAAACCTCTTTTATGCTGCGCAACCAATTATTTACAAAACCAAAGTCTTTTTGTTGTATCGCGGCATTGACGCCGCCACAACCATAATGACCGCAGACGATAATATGTTTTACGTGCAGAATATCTACTGCATAATATAAAACACTCAGCAAGTTCATATCCGTTTGTATAACCACATTCGCTATGTTGCGATGCACGAAAATCTCTCCGGGTTTTGTATTTGTTACTTCATTAGCAGGCACGCGACTATCTGAACATCCTATCCACAGGAACTCCGGTGATTGACCTAATGAAAGTTTATTAAAATAGTCAGGGTTAAACTTCCTCTTATCAATAGCCCAATCATGATTGTTTTGCAGTAATCTCTGATAACTCTCTTTCATAGGGGATATTAATACTTATGGAGCCTGTATCGTAAAATCCATTCTCCCTTTCTCAATATAATGTTCTGAGTATCTAACCATGTATCGTCCGCCCGGCACAATAATGCTGTCCTTGGGGATGGGATGATACGTATTACATCCTTTATATACTTTTCCATCCACCTGATATTCATACTCAATCCCTTCTCCAAGTCCAGTAACATCACAATAACCAAGTGTAATACCTTCCACATATTTAGCATTATTAAGCAGCGATGATTCAAGACGATATTCTTTAAAGACGAAGAAAGCGAATACGCTAAGTGCCAAAAGCAAGACAGCATTTATTAATCTTCTAACTGTTGTTTTTGTTCGAATAATATTAATGAGATTAAAGACAATGCCCAAGCCGACCAGACATAACAGAACGATTTTAATAATTTGGCTGGTTAATAATTTCTCATCAGTTACGATGTTCAGCAGGAGCATTGATTAGTTATTTTTAGGGCGATGCAAGGACCATGCAGTTTTGGGTGAGCGTACGCTTTTTCTACCCCAATTCCATCTGATTTGCTGATAAGGGCGCCATAGATAATTAAGTGGATAAACCAAAAAGTGAATAAGTCGCGAGAAGGGTATTATTGCCACAATAGTGAAAGCAATAATTATATGAATCTTTACAGCCCAAGGCAATAAAGACACAGCTGAGATGTCCGGTTGTAGCTTAAAGATAGAATAGATATATGGTGTTAATAAAGTAGAGAACCAAGAAGACCCCCAACGGAAATTATAAGCTATCCACAATCCAAAAGCTGTTTGTGTAATTAAAAGAATATAAATAACCAAATCCATTTTATTGGTTACATATTTAAGACGTGGTGTTGTATATCTTCTTATAAAAAGATTAATCAATCCAATCAGCATACTTATACCAAAAATGAAAGCCGAAATTTCCAGTATCATTAATCGTACAGGCTGGCTGTTCCATGCCAAGACACCGCGTGGGAAAAGAACGGCTATCAAATGGCCGAAGAATAAGAAGAATACGCCCCAGTGGAATGGTACTGCGCCATAAAATAATCTTCTTCCTTCTAAAAATTGAGATGAAAGAGAAGATACTTTATATCCTTTATGTGTATAACGATAAATTGATCCAACAAGAAAAAGCGCCAAAGCAATATAAGGCAGGGCTATCAGAAAAAAATTATTTAAGATTTCCATGTTATTAGGTTTTAAAGATGTTATTGTTCGATGTTTAATTCATTTTCTACATTTCCTCCAAAATCATTGGGGGTTTTATCATCAGAGCAGCTGCCACATGCTTGTCCCTCTTCTGGAATGCCTGGTTTATTAGTTGATTCCTGTAGCAGTTCAGCTATAGGAATATAACCAAAATCATTCTTTAGAGTGATAAATAACGCCTGTAACAATGTTTGAAAAACAGTTCTGTAAACAGCTGAATATTCGATAACGGTTTTTTGATGTTTTTTATAAACCTCATCTTTCTTCTCCACTTTCTTACCTTCAAATTCACCTATCATCTTCTCAATGGCCGGAATAACTATTTTAAGTGCTAATTCATTACGAAGCTGTTCATCTTTCATCTTAGGCAACAAGCGAAGAACATTAGGCAAATGATCGGACAATTCCGTTTCGCAAACATTACCAGCCTCGCGGTGTTCACGATTAAGATGCACTAACAATTGACCTCTTTTATAGTCTTCTCCAAAAAGAATAAAACCAATGTCAAGGGTAGTGAGAGCCTGTACATCAAAAGAGCGCAGAAATAATTCCTGAATCTCGATAAGTGTGGATTTATCGACGCATTCTACAAAGAGATCCATGGCCTTTGCAGCCTCAGGTAAAAACGAACTAAGATATGCATGAGCTGCTTTTACACGCTCTCTGTATAAATCAGTATGCGGATAAGCGAAGCATTCAGAGAGCAAAGCATAATCTACTATTTTTTGATGGCTTCCTATAATCTTTTCTTCTCCTAAGGCCACTGTTTCCATGATCTATTTTTTTGAAAATTAAATACCTCTTTTAGGTTTGCTTTTGAATCCAAATCCTGTAGAACCTTTCACATCGCCTGTGAAATCAAGCATTTCGATAGCCTGTTCACGGTGTGCCGGCGGTATTACAAAACGATCTTCAAACTTAGCTAAGGCTGTGAGATAGAAGATACCATCAGCTTGTTCCTCCGTTAGCCCGGCTGCTTTTAATACCTCATTGGCTTTTTCGTCGCTTACATCACCTACTGTTTTTCTTCTGCGATGAATGCGTACTGCCATCAGTTTTTTCCATTTATCCTTAATCTTTTCCTCATCACCTATGCTAAACATGTTAGCCAAATACTTTAATGGGAAACGCACTTGATCTAATGATCCAAAAAGTTCTTTTGTGCTGGTATCATACAGCCAATTATCATCCCAATATTTGGCGATAGGATTCATCTTCTTGCTATCTTCGGTATTATCCACTTGTTTTAAAGATGCCATTACCGGAAGGAGCGGTGGAACGTAGAATAACATTGGCAATGTGCGGAATTCAGCATGAAGCGGTAAGGCTAATTTCCATTCTTTTACATACTTATAAACCGGAGAGAATTGTGCTGCATGAATGGTTGAATCTGCAATGCCATTCTTCTTAGCCTCACGAATAACATTCTCATCAAACGGGTCAAGAATCATATCTCTGTGAGCATCTACCAATTCCTGATCATCTAAATGTACAGTGTCCTTAATCTTGTCGGCATCATACAAGAGCACACCCAAATAACGAATTCTTCCTACGCAGGAGTGCATACAAGCAGGTGCCAATCCGGCTTCCAAGCGTGGGAAACAAAGGATACATTTTTCTGATTTTCCTGCATGCCAGTTGTAGTATGATTTTTTATAAGGGCAAGCTGTAACACACATACGCCATGCGCGACAAACTTCCTGATTAATTAAAACCACGCCATCTTCACCTCTTTTATAGATAGCCCCTGAGGGACAAGAAGCTACACAAGCCGGATTCAGACAGTGATTGCAAATTCTTGGCAAATAGAAGAACGCCATTTTCTCTAACTGGAACATCACTTCCTGTTCTGCCTGAGTCAGATTTTGAAGGTTTGGATCGTTTCTTCCGTAGTCGAGTGTACCACTCAAATCATCATCCCAGTTAGGCCCCATTTTGATATCAATAGGTTCTCCGGTGATTAATGAAACCGGACGTGCAGTCGGTTGCACGTCACCTTGTGGTGCCTCTATCAGGTCAAGATATTTATAAGTAAACGGCTCATAATAATCATCTATAACGGGTAAGTTCGGATTATAGAAGATATTAGTCAGACCACGGCGTTTCCCGGCGCCTTTCAGTCTAACTTTTCCATTCTTCTTTTCCCAACCGCCTCGGTATATTTCCTGATCTTCCCATTTTCCGGGATAGCCGGTACCGGGTTTGGTTTCTACGTTATTCCACCACATGTATTCAGCACCTTTACGATCGGTCCAGATATTTTTACATGCAACAGAACAGGTATGACATCCGATACATTTGTCCAGATGAAAAACCATTGAAATTTGTGAGCGAATATCCATAATGTGGTTTTAAAATTTAATCGTTTTTACCATTCTAATTTTTCCATTTTCTTAACAATGACGTGCGTATCACGTTGTGGTGCAATCGGCCCCCAATAGTTGAAATGATAAGAGAACTGACCGTAACCACCACTGAGATAATTTGGTTTCAAGTGTGTACGTGTTACACTATTGTTTCCTCCTCCACGTTTACCGCCTCTCAACTGCGAGCGTGGAATACCAACTGTTCTTTCAACAGTGTGATAAACAATGCAGCTGCCAGGGGCAATACGCGAACTCACTACTGCGCGTGTTACATACACCCCATGGTCGTTGTGCACTTCTACCCAGTCATTATCTTTTATACCAAGAATTTCTGCATCTTTTTCACTCAGCCAGCATGGCTCAAGACCACGCGAAAGTGTAAGCATACGCAGATTGTCCATATAAGTAGAGTGGATATGCCATTTACCGTGTGGTGTAAGATAGTTGAGTGCAAGTGCCTTTCCATTCTTCCATGTTTCACGCAAATCACCATATACTTCAGGGCGAGGTGCCGGTTTGTATGTAGGCAAATGCTCTCCGTGCGATATATACAATTCGTGATCCAGGTATAGATGTTGTCTGCCGGTTAATGTTCTCCAGGGTACTAAGCGTTCTACATTATAGGTATAAGCTGAATAGGCTCTACCGTCATTCATCAAACCTGACCAAAGCGGTGACGTATTATATCTTCTTGGCTGAGAAAGTAGATCCTGATATTTGATTTTTACATCCTTGCTGCCTTCTCCCAAATCAGCCAACACAAGCCCTGTTTTCTTTTCCATGTTCTTATATGCCTGCACATTCAGCTTACCGTTTGTGAGTGTTGAAAGATGCAATACGGCATTGGCTGCCCATTCGTCTTCTTGAATAGATGGATATACTTTACCATTGTATTCTCTTTGATGAAAATGGTTAGACACGCACATTTCATCATATTCCTCCTGACAGGTATAATGGTTTCCGTGCGCACCTAAACCTTTCTCACGAATACCTTCGCCAAGCGTAATAAATTTCTCATACAGCTGTGTATAATCACGTTCAACCACAACAAACTTAGGCATTGTTTTACCTGGTATGGCTTCACATTCACCCTTGAACCAATCTTTAATGGTAGGCTGTGTAATTTCATCAGCAGAGTCATGCTGAAGCGGTATCATCAAGATATCTTTTTGTGTTTCGGCCAAGTATTTTTTAGCCATTTCGCTGGTTGCCTTAGCCAAATGCTTAAATATATCCCAGTCTGTTTTTGATTCCCAAACCGGTGCAATAGCCTGACCAAGCGGATGGATGAACGAGTGCATATCTGTACTGTTCATATCTGCTTTCTCATACCAAGATGCCGCAGGCAATACGATATCAGAATACAATGCAGATGAATCCATGCGGAAGTTGAGATCCACTACTAAATCCATTTTGCCTACCGGCGCAATATCATGCCATCTTAATTCTTCAGGTTTATCTTCAGAATCTTTGGCAATAATATTAGAATGTGTGCCTAAGTAATGGTGTAAAGCATATTCAGTACCTTTCATACTACCATGAATGGCATTACCACGCCAAATATACCATACTCTTGGGAAGTTTATCTCGGCATCCGGATCGTTGATAGCAAACTCCATCTTACGGGATTTGAGCTGCTCAACGGTATATTTTACGATATCATCGCTTGATTGAGCACCGTTCTCTTGTGCCTCTTTGGTAAGATTAAGTGTGTTCTTATTAAACTGCGGATAATAGGGCATCCAGCCGTTTCGTACAGAAGTAAAGATGGTATCAGCCACATGCTTCTTACTCCATTTATTTTCCGGAACCGGATTATAATGATAATGGAATCCGTCGTAGCGATACTGACAAGTATTGATATAGTGCCACAATGGTGCTTGTTGCTGACGTGCAGCACTCACCCAATCTTTGGCAAAGGTAATAC
>JAIXKU010000036.1 GCA_026936045.1 Flavobacteriales bacterium | reverse complement strand
TAACCTTAGTATCTATTAAGAAGAATAAAAACGACAGAGTCAACTAATAAGATGAAACACGTTGGGTTTAATGCTTTATAATCTTTGTTGTAGCGCGATGATTATCGGCTTTGATATCTATAAAATAGATGCCGGCCTCTCCGTTTAGATTCAATTCAATCTTAGAGTTGTTAGTAAAACGCTTCGTTGCAATTTCCTGTCCTAATACAGTTCTAATGCTAATCTGAATAACGGTAAAGACATCGCCTAAATCAATTGTCAAATAATCCTGTGTCGGGTTAGGGTATGTTTGTAAAATGATGGGTGTTGGATCTGTTTCTTCAACACCAAGTGTACTTTTTATTTTGATAATCCACCCGTCGGCGCTGCCGTGATTAGATGAGACATCATAATCGGTCGAATAGGTAAATCCGGTTATCACATATATATTGGTACTTTCTTCATAAATATTGAAACTCTCGTCCTGTCCCGATCCGCCGGAGCATCGTTGCCAAAGAACAGAACCATTTTCGGAGACCCCAATCGTCCATATATCGGGATCAAAGCCACCGATATGAAAACCAGACACGTCGCCATCAAGCGAATTGGTTAGGCCGGTCATAACAAAACCGCCTTCAGATGTTTTCGTTAAGCCATTAGCCTGGTCATCACCGCTGCCACCGTAACATTTAGCCCAATCAATAGAACCGGTTGAGGTTAACTTTAACAACCAAAAATCATCCGATCCCTGATTGCCATGATGACCGGTTATATCCCCATTATTATGCGTACTGGTATAACCCAAGGCTGCATAACTGCCGTCTGCTAATTGTACAGCGCTATTACACTCTTCCGTTCCGCTACCACCATAACACTTTGACCATTCTAAACTTAACGAAGCACTTAGCTTGGCTAACAACATATCTGAGCCAGCATGATAACCAATGGCATCTCCGTCATTGGAAGAAGTTCTTCCATAAATTAAGCAACCATTATCATTCGTAAGAATAAGACCAATACCTTCGTCAAAATCAGTACCTCCGATACACTTCTGACTTAAAAGAGTGCCACTCTCATCAATTTTTATTACCCACATATCGGCATATGAATGATGATTGCTAACATCCACATCGTTTGAATACGTGGTACCGCCTATATAATAGCCACCACCTGGAATAGCCACAATAGCAGATGCCTGATCATCATCCGTGCCGCCATAACACTTTTCCCAAACTAAACCGCCGGATACATTTAATTTGAGTACCCATAAATCACTGGTTCCTGAATAGTTATGAAGATTTGTCACATCGCCATCGTCTGATCTGGTATAACCAACGACCATATATCCGCCATCTGTAGTTTGCAGGATATCATATCCTTGATCGTTCTCACTTCCACCAAACAGTTTAGACCAAATAACGCCACCAGCCGCATTGGTTTTGCATACCCAAAGATCTGTATTGGATGAGCTGCCATGATGACCGGAGAGATCGCCATCATCCGATTTTGAAAAACCTACAAATGCCATCCCCCCATCGGAGGTAGGAATGGTTTTCCATGCATATTCATGTTTTGTACCACCATACGATTTTTCAAAACTCAGTATCGGTGTTTGAGCCGATAAGATACCAAAACAATAAGATCCCAAAAAGGATAAAAGTAAAATCCGTTGCATAAAACTGATATTACATTAAGAAATACAAAAGGGATAGGAATAGGTCATCGTAAGAAATCTATCTTTCATAGAATCTTAATTCTGCAAATATATAAACTATCTCAAAGTATGCAAGAATAATAATTTAACTTAGCATTTAATGCTTTATTTCAGATATTCCGCCATAAGAAAGCGAGCCGTGTGGTTATCATTCAGCGATAGTATTTGTTCTGGACTGCCTTCAAAAAGAATCGCTCCTCCTCTGCTCCCGCCATCCGGCCCCATATCAATAAGCCAATCAGCCGATTTTATCACATCCATATTATGCTCAATCACTAAAACCGTATTGCCTTTGTCAACCAACTGATTAAGCACATCTAATAAAATACGCACATCTTCAAAATGCAAACCGGTTGTCGGTTCATCTAAAAGATATAACGTGTTGCCCGTATCTGTTCTGTTAAGCTCAGAGGCCAATTTCACACGTTGTGCTTCGCCACCAGACAAGGTTGTGGAGGATTGTCCTAAGGTGAGATAACCTAACCCGATCTGATGCAGGATATGTATTTTCCTAACGATATGCGGAATGGCTTCAAAAAAGACGATGGCATCTTCAATGGTCATATTTAAAACATCACTGATAGATTTGCCTTTATAACGAACTTCATGCGTCTCGCGATTATATCGCCGGCCACCACAGGCCTCGCAAGGCACTTCCACGTCAGGCATAAAATTCATCTCTACCACTTTCACGCCGGCGCCGCCACATGTCTCACATCTGCCGCCTTTGATATTAAAAGAAAAACGACCGGGCTTATATCCTCTGATGCGCGCCTCCGGCAATTCGGCAAAGAGGTTACGTATATCGGTAAATACACCTGTATAGGTGGCTGGATTAGAGCGTGGCGTACGACCAATCGGCGATTGATCAATCCGAATAATTTTATCAATATGCTTATCGCCGGTAATCTTCTTAAAAGGAAGGGCGATTTTTTCGCTGTTTTTATAGAGAATCTTATTCAGTGCAGGAAATAATGTATCGTTAATAAGCGACGATTTGCCACTGCCACTGACACCGGTTACACAGATAAACATGCCCAACGGCAAAGAAAGTGTCACTTCTTTCAGATTGTGACCGGAAGCCCGATGCAGAACCAAATGACTACCATTCCCTTTACGGCGAAGCGATGGTATCGGCATATGTTTCTCACCGGATAGATAACGGGCGGTTTCCGAATCCTGCATAATAAATTTTGAAGGTATGCCATGTGCTACCACTCGACCGCCATGTACGCCGGCGCCCGGTCCCAAATAAAGAATATCATCACTCTCAAGCATCATATCCTTATCATGCTCAACAACAATAACCGAGTTGCCTACATCACGTAGTTTTTTTAATGCCTCTATCAATCGGTGATTATCTCGTTGATGCAGGCCTATGCTGGGTTCATCCAGAATATATAAAACACCGACTAATTGCGAGCCTATTTGTGTAGCTAAACGAATACGTTGGGCTTCGCCGCCCGACAAGGTACGGGCCGTTCTGCTCAGCGTCAGATATTCCAAACCCACATCCAATAAAAAGCCGATACGCTTGCTGATCTCTTTGATCACTTCACCGGCAATGCGTTGCTGTGTATCGGACATTTTCTCTTCAATATTACTGAAGAACTGACTTAACGTAAACAAATCCATTTCGGCTAGCTCCGTGATGTCATGAGCGGCTATCTTAAAATATTTGGCTTCTTTACGTAATCGCGTACCTTCACATTCCGGGCATACCTGCTGCATCATAAACCCTTGCGCCCATTTCAGAATAGACCTTGACGATTCATCATTAATCTGCTGTTCGATAAAAGTGGTAATACCTTCATAACTCATGTTTTGTCTGACACCGGTGCTGTCTTTGACCCTGATATATTCCGGCGAGCCATACAGGATAATATGCAAATGGGTTTCATCCATTTCTTCAACGGGAGTATTCAAATCAAACCCAAAATGTTTACCCAGTACCTCAATTTGATGAAAAATACGCAGATCTTTCTTGTACGTACCTAATGGCGCTATCGCGCCCTGGCGAATTGTCATTTTGGTATCTGGAATAATTTTTTGCAAATCCATCTTCAGTATTTCCCCTAATCCATTGCAGTGCGAGCAAGCGCCATAAGGAGAATTGAACGAAAAGAAATTAGGAGCCGGCTCTTCATACGCTATGCCTGTTGTGGGGCACATCAAAAACCGGCTGAAAGGCCTTGTCTGATACTTACTGTCAGCCACCAATACATACCCTTTGCCGTGACGCAACGCATCCAAAACCGAACGGCGAAGGCGTGCATGATTGCTATCATTCACTTTCACCTGATCTATCAGAATCTCGATATCATGCGTGCGATAGCGGTCTAACTTCATCCCAAATGATATCTCTTGTATCTCGCCATCAATACGCACTTTCAGAAATCCCAATTTTCGTATCTTCTCAAACAACTCACGGTAATGCCCTTTACGCCCTTTGACCACCGGCGCCAACAATTGAATTTCTTTTTCAGCATAGGATTCGGAAATAATCTTCACAATCTGGTCGTCGGTATATTTAACCATACGTTCGCCCGTATTGTACGAATAGGCTTCGCCTGCACGGGCAAACAATAAACGTAAAAAATCATATATCTCAGTAATGGTGCCGACCGTACTGCGCGGATTTTTATTGGTTGATTTTTGTTCGATGGCAATCACCGGACTCAGGCCATTAATCTTATCCACATCCGGACGCTTCATCCCACCCAAAAACTGACGAGCATAAGCCGAGAAACTTTCAATATAACGTCGCTGGCCTTCTGCATAGAGTGTATCAAATGCCAAGGATGATTTGCCCGAACCGGATAAACCGGTTATCACAACCAATTGATTTCTAGGAATGTGCAAATCAATATTCTTCAGGTTATGTTCCCTGGCGCCAAAAATCTCAATCTCGCCTTTCTTTTCTGTCATTCAATAGTATAACAAATATGCCCTTTGCCTTCAGACATAAGCCTAAAAAAGCGTTGCAATATTACAAAATTAATAGCTGAATTCTGGTTTAAATGTCTTTAATTTACGTAGGTTTGTTTTGTGCAATACCTCAAAATAATACGTTATCAAAATCTTTTGATGCTGATAGGCATGATGCTTCTAACAGCATGGATTTATCATGTTTCCATATCCTTATGGTTACTGATAATGATATTAAGCGTTATCTGTGTCGCAGCTGGTGGTAATGTCTGGAATGATGTCTGTGATAAGCGTTGCGATGAAATCAATAAACCCGACAGAACCTTAATCTTAACTGTTTATCAGGCCAAACGGCTGTATTTTATTTTAATTGGCATAGGCTCTTTGGTCGCAATCATAATGATGTTGAAAGGATGGTATTTTGTACCCGTTTTTGTTTTCTCTGCCAT
Source organism: Flavobacteriales bacterium (assembly GCA_026936045.1). Classification (GTDB taxonomy): domain Bacteria; phylum Bacteroidota; class Bacteroidia; order CAIKAF01; family CAIKAF01; genus BA4. Next base: position 2,995 of record JAIXKU010000036.1, on the reverse strand, counting down.
TATAGGCTTACATCTGTATTCGTTATACTTGAAATCACAACCAATCATCGGAAACGTTCTCATTGCTATCCTTTCCGTTTTGCCCCTTATTATGGTCATAAAGTATGTACAGCAAGCAAACAATGAATTGGATTATATCAAAACAAAACTGATGGTTTTTTATATTTTTTTTGCCTTTTTGCTGTCCTGGATACGTGAAACAATAAAAGATATAGAAGATATGCCGGGCGATCAGGCTGCCGGATATAAAACATTACCTATCGTTACTAGCAGCCAAATATCGAAAGTGTTATCGTTTGTATTAGCAGCAACCTTGCTTGGTATTTCTATTCATTGGGTTTTTTGGCTCGAAGAAAATGAGTTCCTCTTATGGCAGCTTCTGATAATGATACTGATACTATTTATCCCTTTCTTTCCCTTCTCGTATGTTTTATATCAATCTCAAACAAAAGACGATTACGGAAAATTAAGCCGATTGATTAAAATATGGATGCTGATAGGTATTCTCACACTGACAATCTGGATTTGATACCTTTACGGGCAACCAGTATCAATTAAATCCAAGAGTTGTCTCGCATATTTGCTTTCATCGGCATGACGAGACTCTACCTCTATATAATCAACAATGACATTATGCACATAACGCTCAACGATATAATACGTACTGCCGTCTGCTATCTCCAGATTTTTCTTTTGAAGTTTCAAATAAGCCGTCTTTAACTTGACGGCATCCGGGCGATTATAGAGTGTTATTTCACAAGTATAATCAGACTCAAAACCCGCAATTGACGGGTTGTCCATACGTATCAGGAATTTTTCAGATGGATCAACCTGTACCTTATCTATACAGGCTGAAAAGTATAGGCTTAAGAGAATGATGGCAATAATGGATAATCTCATGATTGAATAAGTATTTTTTTACAATATAACTACAATTTATCTAAATACGATATGTCATTATTTCGAAGCTGCTTCATTTTAGTACATTTGCCTTATGCATCATTCGTTAGACATTCCTTATCAAATTATTCTCGGTTCTCGTTCACCACGTAGGCATCAGTTATTATCAGGTCTGGATATCCCTTTTCAAGTGATGATAAAAGAAACGGATGAAGATTACCCGCCAAATTTATCACCCAAAGACGTCGCCGAATATCTTTGTCAGAAAAAAGCGGCTGCCTTTGTTCCGGAATTATCCGAACATCCCGACCTGCTCATTATAACAGCTGATACATTAGTTAGTATAGACAAGCAGATATTAAACAAACCTCTCAACGAAGCAGATGCATTGAGGATGCTCAAACTATTGAGCGGACGAAAGCATACTGTTTATACCGGTGTTTGTTTGCGTAACAGCCAAAAGACATTCTGTTTTTCTGTCTCAACGGATGTCTATTTTCGAGTAATCAAGGCATCCGAAATGGCTTACTATATTGAGCATTACAAACCTTACGACAAAGCCGGCAGCTATGGCGCACAAGATTGGATCGGACTTTCTGTCATCGAGAAAATAGATGGATGTTACTATAATGTTATGGGGTTGCCAACACAGGCCTTATACTTGGCATTATTAAGATTTATCTCTTAGCATTGGCTATTCAATTAGTATTTATTATCTTGCATTGACAACTATGCCCATTTCAGATGGAAAGAAAATGCCTTGATTGTGGTGATACCTTAACCGGAAGAGCAGATAAAAAATTCTGTTCAGACTTATGTCGTAATAATTACAATAATAGACAAAACAGCGATGCCAATAATTTAGTGCGTAATATCAATCATATATTACGTAAGAACCGACGCATTTTAGAAGAGCTTACACCGGATGGTAAGTCAAAAGTTCATAAAGACAAACTGAATCAAGCCGGATTTAATTTCCAATACCATACACATACTTACACAACACAAACCGGCAACATCTATGTCTTCTGCTACGAATACGGGTATTTAGTTTTAGATGGCGGATTCTATGCCCTGGTGAAGCGCGAATCGGAGAAAGAGAAGTAAAGCATATACCGTATTGAAAGTACAGAAGATTTAAAAACAAAAAACGTAAGTCATTGTATTTCCCTATCTTTGCAAGGTCTGTTATATTCATTCTTTTCTCATGCGCTATATTCATATACTGTTATATTCAACAGTCTTTATTGGTAATCAAATCGTCGGTCATGCTCAAAAACAAATAATAAAGCGCCGTCATTTTGATTACACCTCCTTTTATCACACCAATCGCGATAGTATAAATTTGGCCGTTGATGTTTTTCTACCAAAAAAGAAACGCTTGAAACAAGCAGAAGGAAAAATACCGACTGTTTTTTATCTCACGCGGTATGTGCGAACCATTGAGCTGAGAAAAGGACTTAAGTTTCTTCAAAATCCTGGATTTGGACAAGTACCAAAGAAAGAAGTGGACTTTTTCGCCCGTCATGGCTATGCTGTAGTGATAGTGGATGCACGCGGTTCAGGCGCTTCGTTCGGTAATCGCTTGATGGACTTCACTATGGATGAGATGTATGATGGTGCCGAATTATTAGACTGGATCGTAAAGCAACCGTGGAGCAATGGCCGAATTGGGACAACCGGCATTTCATATTTAGGCACCACAGCCGAACTAATTTTACTCACCAAACATCCGGCATTAAAAGCCTGTATTCCGAGATCCAACATCTATGATTTATATGCTGATATGGCCTTCCCTGGAGGGGTACGACAAGGTCCTTTTGTCAAGGCTTGGGGTATAACCACACGCTCGCTTGATCACAGTGACTTTAGTTTTCTTGGAGGGATTGGGAAACTGGTTAAAAGCGCTAATCCCGTCATGAATGATAAAAAAGCGGCACTACTGAAAACAGCCTTATCAGAGCATCAGGAAAATTACGATGTCTATTCTGAATTACTACGCATACAGTTTCGCGATGAACAACATCCGGTTATCCATCAACCCATTAATGACTTTTCCATTCACCATAATCAAGAACGTATCATCCAATCCGGC
>JAIXKU010000242.1 GCA_026936045.1 Flavobacteriales bacterium | reverse complement strand
ATACAAGGGTGCTGTAAAAAAAACAGAGTCGAACCGATCTAAAATACCACCATGACCGGGTAAGATATGACCGGAATCTTTGACGCCTGCTTTGCGCTTCCAAATAGACTCAAACAAATCAGAAACAACTGCTACCGGTGCCAAGATGATGGCCATGAGCAAAGTCTTCCAAAGCGGGAATAACTGGTAATGAAGAGATAAGAAGATGGCCAATCCGATTGTAGCCAACAATCCCCCCAAGCTGCCTTCAATAGTTTTTCCGGCGCTAATTTTTGGAGCTAAGGCATGACGACCAATGGCTTTACCTGTAAGATAAGCGAATGTGTCATTAGTCCATAAGAATAAAAAATAAGACAGTAAAACAGCAAAAGAAGATGTGCCCTGAAAATCGGGAGTGAACCCTATTTTCAAGAGTAAAACCAGTGGTGCTACAACCCAAACAAGTACAAAGAGACCGTGCAAAGACGTCGAGATAGCAGTTTCGGATTGGTACATCAGCGAGACAGTTGAAATAAGCAAAAACGCCATAAGAAAAAACAACGCTATCCATGAGAGTGCAAACCATGGTGCAAGGGCAATTAGAGCGATCGTGCATAACAAAATTAGGATACGCGAAGACCGGTTTTGTATGCCGGCTAACAAGAAGAACTCCCAAACACCAACGATGCTTATAAGAAGTAAAAGAGCCAGGAGCGGATAGGAGCCCAGCCAAATACCGCCCAGCATCACAACCAAAAAGCCGACACCTGTCAGTGTACGTGTTAAGAGATTTCTCATAAGTCAAACCTACATAAAATTTCCCTTTACTGAAGCAAATCCTGCGTTATTCATTACCTTTATTGATACTCCGACATGGCCGACATCATGAATCAAATCCTTGATAAAATTATTTTTCCTTTTTTAATCGAGGATCCGGAATTAGCCAAATCCGAACTGGGTATCTATTCTGTCTGCCTCAAAATTTCAATGGTAATGATGATGTTTACCCAGACTTTCCGGTATGCTTACGAACCTTTCATCTTTGTGCAACACAAAGGCAAAATGACATATGTGGTGTAATAGATAAAAATAATAGTTTTTTATAGACGATGTTCTCTAATCGAAACTTTTTAGGCACACCTCCATTATTAATTATGTATCAATACATAGCTGCCTTGTCATTACATATAAGTTGAAATAACCTTTTAATGTTGTTTCGGTGAAACCTGCTTAAAAAATCGTTTCTGAAAGAGAATCAGAAAGCCAACGCCCACAGAGATAGAAGCGTCGGCTAAATTAAATATGGGGCGAAAGAAAATCCACCGGCCGTCCTCGCCAAAGAGAAATTGCGGGAGCCAGGTAGGTGCGTCCGCCCGGTGCAGATTGATAATTTCAAAATAAAACATATCTACCACTCTGCCTTTGAGAATAGGTGCATAGCCACCGCCTGAGGGAAAGAGTACAGCCAGCTCGTTGATATAGCTCTGAGAAAATATCAAGCCATAAAATACACTGTCAATAATATTTCCGATTGCGCCGGCAAAAATCAATGAGATGGCCACAACAAGCAGTTTGTCAGCTTCTTTTTTCCGGGTAAGTGTCCATAAGTAATAAGCAATGGCGATGACCGCTATAATTCTAAAAACAGAGAGCATGAGCTTACCATAGCTGCCACCCAGTTCCATACCAAAGGCCATCCCGTTATTCTCAATAAAATAGAGTTGAAAGATATTACCTATTACTTTTATGCTCTGCCCGATATACATATGGGTTTTGATCCATATTTTAATGGTTTGGTCGGCTAAGAGTACGCCCAAGACTACAAAAACGGCTCTTTTCATTGGATTAAAACTAATTGTAGTTAGCGTTATGTATCGAAGATCTAACGTTGAGCTAATTTTGCCTCCATGCTCAAAGTGGCATGAGGCACAGCGCGAAGACGCTCTTTCGGGATCAGCTTGCCTGTCACTCTGCACAAGCCATACGTTTTATTCTGAATACGCAAAAGTGCCTGCTCTAAATTTTGAATAAATTTCTGCTGACGGGCAGCCAATTGACCCAATTCCTCTTTGGTAGAAACTTCTGCACCGTCTTCCATAAACTTGAAAGTGGGTGATGTATCGTCTGTCGCGTTACCGTCTTTATGTTGAAAAGCTTCTGTAAGCAAATCCAATTCAGCCTGAGCCTTTTTGAGCTTTTTCTCAATCAATTCTTTGAATTCTTCCAATTCGGCATCGCTATAACGCTCTTGCATTTCGTCCTTTTTGGTCGCCGCTTTACTTGATTTCACTTTTCCCATAGCTCTATTAGGTTTTAGTTTTCAATAAATTATCCGCTTACGCGCTCCATCTCTATCCAAGTCTTCAGATTGTTTTCCAGTTCAATTTCTACAGCCGATTCGCGTTTAACCTGCTCTGTAATCTCCAATGATTCGGCTAGAATTTCCGTGCAAATATAAAATAAATTCTTTTTAATTGCTTCAGTCAGGCCTGTTGACGGTTGAATACGCAGGTTTATCTTGTCTGTCAGCTCATAACCTCTGTCTTTTCTGATATTTTGTAAGCGATTTACCAAATCGCGGGCCGTACCCTCCAGCAACAACTCTTCGGTGATCGTAATATCAAGGGCAACCGTGTAACCGCGCTCTGCAGCCATCACCCAACCGGGGATATCTTCAGAGAAGATTTCTACATCATCTCGATCAATCTGAAATGATTGGCCTTCAATGTCCAAATTAATCCGCCCTTGTTTTTCAAGCGTGATGATATCCTGAGCATTAAGTTCCTGTATGGCTTGTGATACGGCTTTCATCTGCTTGCCGCACTTTGGGCCTAATTTTTTAAAATCGGCTTTTACTTTCTTTTTAATAAAGTCGGCATCCATGCCGATAAACGCAATCTGACGAATATTGGTTTCGCTTTTTATCAATTCAGCTACCCGTTCAATGTGTTTTTTTATTTGTTCGGAGTCAACGGGTATCAATACTTTTTGCAACGGTTGTCTGACACGCAGATTGTGTTTCTTTCGCAAAGAAAGGATGAGAGAAGAGAAAAGCTGTGCCAGTCCCATGCTCTCAATGAGCTCTGTATCAATAATAGCGGCATCTGACTGCGGGAATGAAGCTAAATGTACGGATTCAACCTGGCCGGCTGTGAGATCTACAAACAATCGCTCTGCAAAGAACGGCGCTATCGGACTCATGATAACAGCTACTGTATGAAGGCACTCAAAGAGTGTTTGATAAGCGGCCTGTTTATCATCGTTCAATGCCCCTTTCCAAAAACGTCTTCTTGACAAACGTACATACCAATTGCTCAAATCGTCCGATACAAAATCTTGAATAGCGCGTGCAACTCTTGTCGGCTCGTACTGTTCATAATCACTTTGGGTAGATTGAATCAGTTGATGCAATTTGGATAATATCCAGCAGTCAAATTCCGGCCTATCTTTGACATTTATTTTTTCTTTCAGGTCATAGACAAAGCCGTCCACGTTCGCATAAATAGCAAAGAAATTATACGTATTGAAAAGGGTTCCGAAGAATTTGCGTTGCACTTCCACAATGCCATCCGGATCAAATTTGAGGTTATCCCAAGGTTGGGCGTTGCTTATCATGTACCATCGGAGGGCATCCGGGCCGTATTGTTCTATCGTTTGAAACGGATCAACAGCGTTGCCAAGCCGTTTCGACATTTTCTGACCGTTTTTATCTAATACCAAGCCGTTAGACAGCACATTACGATATGCTACAGAGTCAAAAATGGCAGCAGCAATAACGTGCAGGGTAAAGAACCAGCCTCTGGTTTGATCCACACCTTCGGCAATAAAATCAGCAGGGAAACCCGTTTGATTATCAATGGCCTCCTTGTTCTCAAAAGGATAATGTTGCTGGGCGTAGGGCATCGAGCCGCTGTCAAACCATACGTCTATCAAATCCTTCTCACGCTGCATGGGCTTGCCGGTGGGCGAAACCAATACAATCTGATCAACATAAGGGCGGTGAAGGTCAAAAGCACGGTATGTATCGGCATCCAACTTAGCCGGTATCGGGTTTTCCTGCATAAATCCGGCCTGAACCGCCACTTGGATCTTATCGTACAGTTCTTGAACGGAGCCGATACAATATGTTTCTGATCCATCTTCTGTACGCCATACCGGAAGCGGAATACCCCAATAGCGCGAGCGGGAAAGATTCCAATCAACCAGATTTTCGAGCCAGTTGGCAAAACGTCCGATGCCGGTGGATTCGGGTTTCCAATTGATCTTTTTATTCAGCTCCACCAGCTTTGTTTTGATTTCGGTAGTTTTAATAAACCAGGCATCAAGTGGATAGTACAAGATGGGTTTATCCGTGCGCCAACAATGCGGATAGCTGTGTTCGTAGGTTTCTTTTTTGAATACTTTATCCTCTTCCTGAAGTTTTAAAACAATCCGTTCATCCACGCTGAGATACTGTTTTAATTCTTTGATTTTGCCGGCGGATTCTAAGATCTCTTTTTGCTTTTTCCACGCGGCTTCTTTCTCGCTATCAGAGAGGTATTGCTCTTTAACATATTCTTCTCCATACAGGAATACGCCGTCTTTTACCTCGGGTAAGAAGCGGCCACGCTTGTCCACTAACGTCAGGCTGCCGATGCCGTTTTGCTTGGCCACGCGAAAGTCGTCTGCCCCAAAGCTGGGCGCAATGTGTACAATACCGGTACCATCTTCTGTCGTAACAAAATCACCGATAATCACCCGAAAGGCATCGCCATCATCGGGTTGGGCAAAAGGCAGTAGTTGCTGATAACGCAACCCGGCTAATTCATTGCCGGTGACGGTGCCCATAATGTGATAGGCCTGTATCTTCCCTTTTCCCATTATTTTTTCCCGCTCTGATGCGGAAAGTCCATCACGCAGTATGCGCATTTCTTCTTCGGCTGACCAATCAAATGGCCGGTTGTTATCCGTATAAGGATAAAAATATTTTTCTAAGAGGTCTGCTGCCAATACGACCAACATCGGCTTGCCTGAGAACGGGTTGAAGGTCTGCACCAAAGCATAAGCAATCTGTGGATTAACAGCCAAGGCGGTATTGGAAGGAAGCGTCCAAGGCGTGGTAGTCCAAGCTAAAAACTTAATATCCAACGAATCAAAAGACGAAGGATGGTGTTTGAAAAGCGGTTTAGTCGTAGGTTCTGCCGGCCGGATATGTTGAAACAGCTTTTTCTTGTCCTCGTCAACCAATTGAAACATGGCAACAACCGTGCGGTCTTTTACATTGCGGTAGCAACCCGGCTGATTGAGTTCGTGTGTGCTTAAACCGGTTCCTGCTGCCGGAGAATATGGTTGAATGGTATAGCCTTTATATAAAAGCCCTTTGTTGTAAAACTGGGCTAACAGCCACCAAACCGATTCAATGTATTTATTATCATAGGTAATATACGGGTCTTGCATATTGACCCAATACCCCATTTTTTCGGTCAGATCATTCCAAACATCAGTATATTTCATTACCGTTTTGCGGCAAGCCTGATTATACTCTTCAATGCTGATACGATGACCGATATCTTCTTTTGTAATGCCCAGCTCTTTTTCTACCTGCAACTCCACCGGCAAACCATGTGTATCCCAACCGGCTTTTCGTTGCACACGATAACCTTGCAACGTTTTGTAGCGACAGAAAATATCTTTGATGGTGCGTGCCATAACGTGATGAATACCGGGCATGCCATTGGCTGACGGTGGCCCTTCATAAAACGTAAAAGGTTTAGACGCATCACGGGTTTCTATGCTTTTCTGAAAAACAGCTTGCTTTTGCCAATAAGACAAGATGCTTCGACCTATTTCTGGTAAACTCAGCTGTTTATATTCGGGATATTTCTTATTCATACCTTTTCAATGTGTGCAAAAGTAGGCATTTTCAAACTAATTTGTTTGTACGACTATGTATTTCAATATTGGAAACAGATTAACTTCCGGCTTTCAGTAAAAAAAGCTTATCCGATTTTATCCAACAGCATAGCCAGCTGCACCACCGGCAAATATATAAAAGAGCCAAACATTAATTTTTTGGCAGAGGTATCATCGCATTTAATCCAAAGCCGAAGCGACTGCCAGAAGAAAATAATACCCATGGTTAGAATAACAATTGTACCAATAATACCAACAAGTTCAAAGTAGTATGGCAATGCAGAAACAAGTAATAAGATGAACGTATAAATCATGATTTGAAAAGCAGATGATTTATTTTTGCCGCCGACACTAGGTAACAACATGATGCCTACAGTCTTATAATCATCATATTGCATCCAGGCAATAGCCCAAAAATGCGGTAGCTGCCAAAAAAACTGAATGGCAAAAAGCAGTAGAGCCACATAATCTATTTCCCCTGTAGCGCATACATAGCCAATAGTTGTCGGTAATGCACCGGGTATCGCGCCAATAAAAACAGCTATGGTATGCACTCGTTTTAAGAGTGTATAAACAAAGCTATAACCGATTAACGATGACGCAGCTAAAATAGCCGCATTCAGGTTGAACATCTTCCATAAAACAAAAACGCCCGTGATGGAAAACAGTATCGCCGCTAAGAGTGCTTCTGCGATTTTCATCCGACCGGACGGCAACGGACGATGCTGCGTACGTTTCATCAACTTGTCAATATCGCGCTCGATAATCTGATTAATGATAATGGAGGCACTGGTTATCAATAATCCGCCAATTACTACCCCAAATACACCGCTTATCGGACGTGTTGCATCCGAGCCAAAAAGATAACCTATCACTGCTGAGAAAACAACTAGAAAGGTAAGGCGGGTCTTTGTCAACTGAGCATAATCCATTATTTTCTGAACGAGAATATGTCTTTCCGAATTGGCCACTTTATCAATTTAATAGGTTAACCCTCCAGGTCTCAAAAAGTTTTAACCTATTGGGCAAAGGGTTCAAGTATAGGACTATATTTTTAAAATTACAATATGATTAAATATGTTGGCAAGCTCATACAATTGATGAAAGATGTTTTTTTGTTTCAGCAAACCGATTAAACCTTCTTCATCTAATTAGGCCATTGAAGACGTGGGGGCTCAATAAATGTATATGTACGTTCATCTATTAAGAAGCTAACCGGCGCATTGGGAAAATCATGAATATCCTTCATCTGAATACCCCATGGTTCCCACATCTTAGCCAATACCTGTGCAAAAATACTATCATCCCATTTATCAAAAAGCCGGTATTCGTCTTGCATGATTTCCTCTAATGCCGGCAGGCTAATGATATGTGTTTTATTTTCAACTCTTACCGTATAATCCGGAAATTCGCGCAATAAATAATTGGCATAAAGGAATCGGCCATACATTTCTTCAAACTGAATGGGATGCAACGTATGCCGGTATATTTTATCAATGATTTCTTTTTCATGTCGGCGCACACATCCGTTGTCCTGTAAGCAGGCAATCATACCAAAACCATTCATGCCGATACAGAAATTTAATTTATGTGTTTCGTCTTTGTAATTGAAAACATCTTTAGAATAGTTGACCGGAAAAACAGAAATAGACCAAGGTGTAAATCCTTCAAATACGGTTGGTACAATTAATGATTGCAGAAGGAGGTGAAGGTTTTTTAGTTTTTGATTCATTAATGATGATAATTGAAACGGTTGTCCTGCCTGACGAAGGTTGCTTATTTCATAACTTAAGTCATTATATAAAACACCATACGTTATACGTGCTATCCACTGAAATAATCTAAGCTCAGATAATGTTTGTACCCCTTCATATCCTTTGGTAAAAGCTGCTTCTGTGTCATTGTCTAATATATCTAAGGCTTGCGCCGTATCGAGCGAGACAGGTAAAACCAAATCTGTGTATTTTACTTTTTGCCCATTCAACATGGTCATGTATTTATCGCTGAGTTGATAGCGCTCAATAATCCACAAGGGAAAGACCGGCCGCTTTTCTTCAACGGATTTTTCACCGCTCAAAAAACAAATGTCCGACTGAAATTCAGAATTGATAAAGGGATTATATGACATGGCGAATTATTAAAATATTATTTGACAAAAAATGTATTGCATCTTTAACCGACATAGATAGAATAAAGTTTAGCAA
>JAIXKU010000333.1 GCA_026936045.1 Flavobacteriales bacterium | reverse complement strand
GGGCAGAGGCGGACATATTGAGCTTCGCATCATTAAAAGAGAAAAGCATTAGCATCGAACCATCGAAAGATATGAAGCCGTCTTTGCGTGTTACCGGTACGCGTTCCCATACTAATCAGGCTACCTTCTGTTGTTACGAACAGATTAAAAAAATAGACTCTCAGGCGTCTTTTATGTCTATTGGCAGTTCCTTAAAATTCTGTCAAATAGCAGCCGGAGAGGCTGATGTATATATTAGGGCGTCAGCCATATATGAATGGGATACAGCAGCCGGTGATGCCATTGTCAGAGCAGCCGGAGGATGTGTTTTGGATTTGTACAAGCATCAGCCATTGATTTATAATAAACAAAGCCTAAAACAGCCTCCTTTTCTGGTCGTTAGCATGCCATTATATGAGCATTTACAAACCCTTTGGCCTCTTTTGGTTTCTTGTCTTAATAAATAAGCAAGAAAAACATTCGAAACCGCTGCTGTTTGCTTAAGATTTGTTATCCTTGTATTCAACTAAAGATAATTGGATTTGAGAGATATAATTTTTTTTCCGTTTCGGCTGATTTATACTACGTATTTTATTACCCTCTACTTTTTAGGACTTAGTATTGGCTTTTTAGGAACAGTACTGCTTGGTGTTTTGATGGGCAAAAAAGCCCATATGAGGATTTTTAGATTTTATAAAATTTGGATTAAAACTTTTTTCTCCATCTCTGGTGTACGGATGAAGGTGTATGGAAAAGAGATTCGAGATAATTATCCGCCTTGTATCATAGTTAGCAATCATTCCACAAACATGGATTTAATTACAGCACCTCATATGCTACCTCTTGGCACAAAGCCTTTGGCAAAAAAAGAATTATTAAAGATTCCTATTTTAGGCTATCAGTTTAGAGTTATGTCGGTTGTCGTAGATCGTAAGAGCAAAGAGAGCAGAGCGCAAAGTATGCTGAAACTTAAAGAAACATTAAACTCTGGTATCCATATCTTCATTTATCCGGAGGGAACAAGAAACAGAACCTCGGCGCCACTTAAAGAATTTTATGACGGTGCTTTCAAGATTGCTGTAGAAGCTCAAAAGCCCATTCTCCCAGCAATTACCGTCAATGCGAGACATGTATGGCCCATGGGACGTTGGTATGTTAAGCCCGGCCTGATTAAAGGCATTTATTTACCGGCCATTGATACAAAGGGCTTAACAGATAACGATATTCCGGCTCTGAAACAAAAAGTATTTGAAATTATGGAAGCCTGCATTAAAGAACATGATCTTATGTTTAAACATTCATATAACGGTTAGCAAGATAAATTTTAATTTTATTGGCTTAACTAAAAGAATTGAAGAAGAAATGTTTTTTTGAGACACAGATACTAAAACTAAAAAATCGGCGTTCGTACGCCATACCTGATTTGAAAAGAGTTTTGAATAGTATAGAAAGAAGTTGGTTTTTCTGTTTACTTTGGCTATTGACCAAAACAGGCGTTGTTTATTCCCAACAGCAAGAATCGTTTAAAATTAATTGGCAAACTCCTCAATATCAAGAAAGTGAGCTGGGTGAGATGATGCGATTGCAGGCACCGCAATTGTCTGTTAACGAAGAAGGTAAACCTGTATTTTTCATTAACTTACAGCAATCTAAACCCATTCAGAAAGTGCAATGGCTGAAAACAGAGGTCATGCTCATGCCTGAAACCTGGGGGCCGGCCATTGCATCAATCCAATCAATCTCTGATACATTTGAGATAGAAACCGTTAAGTTTGAAGATCGCCGAATCATCTCAACCGGATTATTGGTATGCCCGATACGCAAGAATGTCCTGGGGCAGATTGAGCTTTTGGTATCTGCTACCGTTGAGGTAATTGTTGATGAAAAAAGCACAGAGTCAGAATCTATGTCTGCCGAAAAGTCGGCATCTCATTCTGTTTTGTCGTCGGGTAGCTGGTTTAAATTTGGTGTCACTGCCGATGGGGTATATCGGTTGACTTATGAAAATTTGCAATCAAATGGGATTCTGTCTTCATCTGTATCATCCGCTTCTATCAAATTATATGGAAATGGAGGAGGTATGTTGCCGGAGCCAAATGCGCAATTTCGTTATGACGATTTGTACGAAAATGCTATCAAGGTTGAGGATGGCGGTGATAATAGTTTTGATCCAGGTGATTATATATTGTTTTATGGGCAATCACCACATCGCTGGTATAGAGATACAGATGGGAAGTACAAATATGCTTATCATTTGTATGCTGATACCACTTGCTATTTCCTAACTGTACAAGGTAGTGGCGGTAAGCGTATGAGCAGTAAAGCGGAAGATGCCGGCACACCGTTCTATAGCACGAGTACATCCGATGAGACTTATGTGGTTAGTCAGAAAAAGACGAATTTGATTAAATCCGGTAGAGCCTGGTTTGGCGATTATTTTAATTATACGACCAGTTATACTTATCCATTAGCATTACCGGATGCCGTGAATGGATCAACGGCGTCTGCTCGTGTACAAATTGCTTCCAGATGCGTTTCTTGCAGTACTACAATGGTGGCCAAGTATAATGGTGTGCAAATTATGTCCTTTCCTGTTTCGGCAGTCGGGCCATCCTATAATGCTCCATTTGCTAACTATGGAAGCAGTAATGCCGGCTTTACGATAAGTGGCACACAACATACTATAGACTTGATAAGACAATCAGGTCAGGAAGCCTGGTTGGACTTTATTGAAATAAATTATAGAAAACAGATTCATCTATCTTCAGGCCAAACCTTTTTTCGTGATTCGACAACAATAGGTAAAGGTCTTGTCTCTTATACTATTCAATCTCCATCCAATGCTATCATTTGGGATATTACCAATCCGCTGAGACCGTCTCGCCAGCAAGCTACATCTAATGGAAGCGGTTATAAGTTTCAGGTTATAGCAGATACCTTGCGTGAATACATTGCATTTATGCCGAACAGTTATTATCTCCCATCTTTTATGGGGCAAATTCCTAACCAAGATTTGCACGCCATGACAGCCGAGACATTATCACCTGATTTGATTATTGTTACACATCCTTCTTTTCTTGCTCAAGCCCAACAACTGGCTGATTGGCATACGGTTAAAGATGGTATGAAAGTACATACTGTACATTGATCGATATATAATGAGTATTCATCGGGTATGCAGGATATTTCAGCTATCCGGGACTTTGCCAAAATGTATATGGATAACCATGCCCCTAATATGGGACCGCGTTATTTATTACTATTTGGCGATGCTTCTTATGATTATAAAACCTATCTGAATCGCACTCAAAATAATTCCAATTTTGTACCGTCCTTTCAATCGGCAGAGTCTTTTGATCGCGGTGGACAGTCTTTTGCCTCTGATGATTTCTTTGGATTATTGGGTACTAATGAAGGGATTACCGGTAAGATTCAACTTGGCGTTACACAAACCGTTGATATTGGGATAGGCCGAATTCCGGTTCGTACCGCTATGGAAGCACAAGACATTGTAAATAAGATTATGAATTACGAGGCCAATAAAGATTGTTTCCGTGATTGGCGTAATGTGGTTACATTAATTGCTGATGACATGGAAGCAGGGTGGGAGGCCTCTTTCTTTTCAAACAGCCAGGCCATAGCCGCCCAAATGCAAAGTAATTTTCCCGTTTGGAATATTGATAAATTATATCTTGATGCATTTCAGCAGATTACGAATGCCGGCCAACGATATCCCGAAGCCGAACGTTACCTGGCTAATAGGATATTTAATGGCACATTGTTAATTAATTATATCGGTCATGGTGGTGAAGCAGGGCTTACAAGCGAGCGATTACTTAGCATAAGTGATATTACCGAATGGGATAACTACAATAAATTACCGGCCTTTACAACAGCTACCTGTACATTTACACGCTTTGATAATCCGGAATTTCTCTCTGCTGGAGAGTTAATTCTTTTGCGCCCTGATGGTGGAGGCATTGCTCTTTTCTCAACAACAAGAGCGATATCCGTGGTGCCGAATTTTAATTACAAGTTTTTTCAAGCAGCATTTTCTCTTATGCCGGATGGCTCCTTGCCCAAAATGGGCGACGTCATTCGCTTAGCCAAAAAGCCATCAAATGATTATGGAGAACAAAATATTCTCTTATTCGGTGATCCGGCCTTAGCTTTGGCATATCCACGCTTTCAGGTTATAACGGATGAAATAAATGGTATTGCGATAGACACAACATTTGGCGCACCACCAACAGATACATTGCGAGCATCACAAAGCGTTACAATCAAAGGGCACATAGCCGATATTGCTGGGAATATAATGCCGGATTTTAATGGCGTTTTATATACAACTGTTTTTGATAAACCTTCCCAGCTGATGACGCAAGCCAACGATCCGCAGGCGCAATCGTTTTCGTTTACGTTACAGAAAAATGTGCTTTTTAAAGGGAAATCAACTGTGCAAAATGGCTTGTTTGAGTTAAGTTTTAAAGTGCCGTTGGATATTAACTATATGATGGGAGCCGGGAAAATTAGTTATTATGCTCAGAATGAATTGCTTGATGCGCATGGCTATTACGATAATTTTAGAGTAGGTGGCTCGGAAGAGCATTGCGACGATGATTTCAACGGCCCGGAGTTGCAACTCTTTCTTAATGATACAAACTTTGTGGATGGCGGTATTTGCCATAGTAACCCTGACTTACTTGTCTTGGCACATGATTCCAGTGGAATGAATATGACGGGTAATGGTATTGGACATGATATGATGGCGTATATTGATGGTGATTTAACTCAAGCGCATCGGTTAAATGATTTTTATGAATCGAACCTTGATAATCATTCGCGAGGTATGATTCGTTACCCTCTGAGCGGCCTTTCGTCGGGTTATCATTTTGTGGTGGTGCAAATTTGGGACGGTTGTAATAATTTTGCCTTTGATACATTACATTTTGCTGTTACTCATAAAGAGCCGGAGTTGATTCATGTTTATGCTTACCCTAATCCTTTTTCAACACAAACGACTATTTCTTTTGAACATAATCAAGCCGGATCAGCCGTTTCTTTTGATATTCAGATCACAGATTTGGACGGTAGGTTAGTGAAACGCTGGCAAATAGATGAGATACCAGATGGCTTTCGTCATGTGGATATAAACTGGGATGGCAGTAGCATACAAGGTCCTGTACGAGCCGGTGGAGTCTATGTTTGTAGAGTGTATATGACGACTGATCAGGATAAAGTACTGACAGGCAGCTGTAAATTAATATTAATCAGAGATAAATAAAACTAGATATATGAGCACTAAAAAGTTGTGTGAGATTACTATATTTGCCGTTCGAATGAAAAATATGCTTTTAAATAAAATACAAGCAGGCATGCTGATTGTTTTATCATCAGGCCTTGTTTTGGCTCAGCCAAACGAACAGGATTTATCAAATACCGGTAGCCGTACAATCACAACGGCAGTGCCGTTTCTAATGATTTCTCCGGATGCCAAAGCTGGCGGATACGCCGATCAAGGGGTGTCAACAGAACCGGATGCCAATTCGATGCACTGGAATGTTGGGAAATTGGCATTAGCTGATAAAAATATGAGCATAGCCGTCTCTTACACACCTTGGCTTAGACAATTGGTACCTGATATTAATTTGGCTTATTTGGGATTTTATAAAAAAATAGGAGGTCGTACATGTGTTGGTGCGTCTATACGCTATTTTTCTTTGGGAGATATTACGTTTACGGATAATAATGGTAATACGATAGGCCAATATAATCCTAATGAGTTTGCCATTGATGCCGGCGCTTCACTAAAACTAAGTGATCACTGGAGCGGTGGTATTGCTTTCCGATTTATATATTCAAATCTTACGTTAGGTCAAAATGTGCAGGGAGCGGCTACTAATCCGGGGTTAGCCGGCGCAGGCGATTTGGGGTTCTTTTATCAAAATCCGGATAGGAAGTTATTTAAACGCCCTGTCACTTGGCGATTTGGTGTTTCCATTACTAATATTGGTAATAAAGTGAAATACTCGGAAACACAGCCTGATGGCGACTATATTCCTATCAATTTGAGATTAGGAACAAGTAATACTCTTCAGATTGATAAACATAACAAACTGACAATTTCTTTGGAGTTATCTAAGTTGATGGTGCCATCCGTTCCTATTTATAAGCGCGATTCATTAACGAATGAAATAATATATGGTGATGATGGAAAACCTGTTATATTGAAAGGCATGGATCCTAATCGTAACGTCATTGCAGGTATGTTCTCATCATTATGGGATTCACCCGCCGGTTTTGAAGGCGAAATGTCTGAATTTACCATTGCGTCAGGTGCTGAATATTGGTATAATAATTTGTTTAGAGCGGCTTTTGGATTCTTCTACGAACCAAGGGTAAGCGGTAATCGTCAATATTTTACTTTAGGGGCCGGTGTTCGTTATAAAATCTTTGGGTTGGACTTTTCTTATTTAATCCCAACGGTTCAACGAAACCCATTGGAACATACGGTGCGCTTCACACTGTCATTTAACTTTACCAGCCTGAAAAAGAAGACAACGGAAGGTGGCGAAACCCCGAATCAGCCAAAGAAAGGGAAAGCTAAGTCATCACCGGACGGTAATTAATTCTCCGGCTTTATGAATATACCTTTAATGGTATCGCCCTTACCTATCAAAGTAAGCATGTAATTAATGCTTGTTTTTAGAAAGTGCATATACCATTTGTGTTCGGCTAATTGCCGAATCTTTTCATCATCACTGTTTTTACTTACAGGTTTATTCGTTTTAATTTTTCGACTTATTTTTATACGACTGATGCTGATACCCGTTGTACGGAGACATAATTTCTTAAATCCGTGCCTGCGAAAGAGGAATGTGAGAGTGTGCGGGGTATAATAACTGAGGTGTTCAGGATAACTGACGATATTCCATTTTTTTCCGGCCAATAAACGACTCAGCGAATTAAAATTAGGTGTGGTGAGATATACTAACCCACCCGTTCTTAATACCGATGAAAAATTACTTATTTCAGCATGTGGCGTATTGATATGTTCTATCACTTCAAATGAGGTGATAATATCAAAACTTTCAGGCTCGTAATTTGCCGAGTTTAAAACACCTTCATACATGTGAATGCCTTTGCTTCGACAAATTTCTATAGCTTCCGGCGTGAATTCTGTACCATAAACATTCCAGCCTCTTTTCTTTGCTTCAATGAGAAAATAGCCAATGCCGCAGCCAACATCTAGAAGTCTTCCGGTTTTCTTATAAGGCTCAAACAAATCTAATAACTCATGATAGCGCTTTATGGTAATAGGGCTGAGAAAATCATTACGCCCGTATTTCTGATAATGTCTGATAAGATCATCCTGACTTGGGATAAGTCTTGCAAATGTAAATTTGCAAGCAGGGCATTGTGATAAATGGGCTCTTTCCCAGTCTTTTAATTGCCTAGGAGCGGTATTCTCACATAAAGGGCAATATGTAAAATGAGGGGCATTCATAATTTAGTGGAAATATTGAGGCTTGTAGTCCGCCGCATTTTTTTGAATGACAATATGATTCAAGATGATAAAAAAGATAATAAAGAATGGCAGTATTTGCATTCGATATCGAACCAACGCTCCAAAGTTAGCCGTAGTCAGGCCCACAATAAAGGCAATTAGAATACTGAATATAAAACAGAAACTAAGAATAGGATTGTTAAACGGTTCGGTAAATAGCCTGAATCGTAGTTTTATGAAAGAGTAAATAGTGAAAAGAAGTAAGAATAGATTCTCCAGGCCGGAAAATAGCATGACGAAACTTTTAGATTCCCAAATATAAGGCCTGAACAGGCCGGCATTAATGGCTGCCGGCGCTTTTTTTAACACACCAGACAACGTAGGTTCAAAGGTGCCAATATCAAATCGGTTACTACCATACGCTTCTACTCTAACTAGATCTTGTTGAATCACGCTGGCATGTTTTAGAGCCATCTCGGCGCTATAATTACCTAGTCCACTGGATGATTTTAAATATACTAATCCCATAATTATGCCGACAGATACAATAGCTACAGGTAATGCCAGTACGCGGAATATCCATATCCTAATAC
>JAIXKU010000015.1 GCA_026936045.1 Flavobacteriales bacterium | reverse complement strand
ATTGTGAACTGGTTATGGGATTTAGGTGATGGCAGCCAATCATCGGATTGGTCACCATTCCATTTATATGATAATCCGGGCTTATATAATATATCACTTACGGTTATTAATGATTTAGGTTGTGTAGATACAGCGCTGAATCAGATAAATGCAAGAATTGAAACGGCTATTTTTATTCCAAACAGTTTCACCCCTAACGCGGATGGCCATAATGATTATTTTATGCCTTATGGTAATAACATACGCCAAATGGAGATGTGGATTTTCGACAGATGGGGTAAGAATATCTTTTATACTACAGATAAAGAGTCCGGATGGAATGGTAGTGAATATACTACCGGCACGTATGTCTATCGGATTGATATCGTGGATGATGAAGGCAAAGAATATTCATATCGAGGTGCTATACATCTTATAAAATAACCCCCATTCTTATCCTTTTTATAATCAGTTTATTATAGACACCCCCTTCTTTCTTCTTTTGATAAAGGAATTTGTCTAAATCCTTGCCTTTGTTATAATTTTCCACTATCTTTGCAATCCTTTTTTGGATGGATGCCGGAAAAATAAATAGAAGTAAAACCAAAGGCCTAGTATTATTGAGAGCTACGGGCATCCATTAGTAGTAAACAATAATACAAAGCCAGAGAGAAAAATAGACTTATGTCTGAACAAACAAATGAAAATGAAACGCCCGTTGTAAATCTTGAAGATTTTAATTGGAGCGAATTAGGGAAAAAAGGAAAAACATACAATGAGGCTGACAGAGCGCATTTTGAAAAAATGTATGTTGAAACCTTAAGTTCCGTTGCCGAACATGAAATTATAGATGGCAAAGTAGTGGGTCTTTCACCGAAAGATGTATTGATTAATATCGAATACAAATCTGAAGGTATTGTGCCGCGTACAGAATTCCGTTACAACAACGATTTAAAACTTGGCGACACTGTTGAAGTGTATATTGATAAATTAGAAGACAAAAACGGTCAGTTGCTTTTATCTCACAGAAAAGCACGTGCCATTCGCGCTTGGGATAAAGTACAGGATGTACATGCAACCGATCAGGTTATTACCGGGTTAATTAAATGCCGCACGAAAGGAGGTTTGATTGCTGATGTATTCGGTATTGAAGCATTCCTTCCCGGTTCGCAGATTGACGTTAAACCGATTCGTGACTATGATGTATATGTGGGAAAGAATATGGAGTTTAAGGTTGTGAAAATCAATCATGAATTCAAAAATATTGTTGTTTCGCATAAAATACTGCTTGAAGAAGAGCTTGAAGAGCAGAAAAAAGCAATCATGTCGCAGCTTGAGAAAGGTCAGGTGCTTGAAGGTGTTGTTAAAAATATCACCTCTTACGGCGTATTCATTGACCTTGGTGGCGTAGATGGTTTGATTCATATCACCGACTTAAGCTGGGGACGCATCAATCATCCCGAAGAAATTGTACAGCTGGATGAGAAGATAAAAGTGGTTGTTTTGGATTATGATGAAGAGAAGAAGCGTATTGCTTTAGGCCATAAGCAACTCACAGCCCATCCATGGGAACAATTAGATATCAATTTGGCTCCTGGTGATAAAGTGAAAGGTAAAGTTGTGGTATTGGCTGATTATGGTGCGTTTATTGAAATAGCTCCCGGCGTGGAAGGCCTGATACACGTGTCTGAAATGAGCTGGAGCCAACACCTCCGCTCAGCACAGGATTTTCTGAAAATTGGTGATGAAGTAGAAGCCGTTGTGCTGACTTTAGATCGTGAAGAGCGTAAGATGTCATTAGGCATTAAGCAACTTCGTCCTGATCCATGGACAGAAGTGCCTGCCAAGTATGCACCCGGTACACAACACACAGCTACCGTTAAGAACTTTACCAATTACGGCATATTCGTTGAATTAGAAGAAGGCGTTGACGGCTTGATTCATATTTCAGATTTATCATGGACTAAGAAATTCAAGCATCCGTCTGAATTTTGCAAGATAGATGAGAAGATTGAGGTGAAGGTATTAGAAATAGATCCAGACAATCGTCGTCTCAGCTTAGGACATAAACAGTTGGAGCAAGACCCATGGGAAGTCTTTAGTACCGTTTTTGATAAAGATGAACAACACGAAGGCACTATTATTGAGTTAAACGATAAGGGCGCTGTTGTCTCTTTGGCTTATGGTATAGAAGCTTTTGCACCCATGAAACATCTTAAAAAGGAAGATGGTTCTAAAGTGCAGTTAGATGAAAAGCTTTTGTTTGCCATCTTAGAGTTTTCTAAAGAAGATAAGAAGATTCTTATTTCACATACTCGTACATGGGAAGCAGCTAAAGAAGACGCCCAAAAGGCTGAAGAGAAAACGACACGTAAAGCGGTGAAGCAAGTTAATAAAAACGTCGAAAAAACTACGCTTGGCGACTTAGGTGTATTAGGTGATTTGAAATCTAAGATTGAAGAAGAAGAAAAGAAGAATAAATAGTATTCTATCCTCCGTTATTGCTTCTAAAGGGCTGCCGTTAGGCAGCCTTTTTCTTATGTTGCTAATCTGTAAAATGAGAAAAATGCTAATGTTGGCATGAATACGCCAGGAAATCATATATAACTCAAATCCCCGAATTAATTTGGAGACTTTGAGTTAATCATTTTAATGGTTTGCAGCAAATAGAAATAAACAAGACAGGTTTTGGAGGTTCTTATGTATTGACTTTTTTTGCTAAACTTGAAATTAGTGTTTCGATAAAAAATACGTCTTTGCAAAGTAGCCAATCCGTTACTGTCTAATTGCCTTTCTCCAAATCAAAGTGCCTGTTTGGGCTAATTGAAAAGAAAATGTTGTTTTATAAAAATGAATCAATCAAATTCATTAAGAATGAAGAAAGTATTTATCGGCTAATCATTGACGTCGTGTTTTTCTCATTCTGTGAAAAAGATATTGAGGTAGTCAAAAACTCTGGTCATTCTA
This sequence comes from Flavobacteriales bacterium, assembly GCA_026936045.1. GTDB lineage: Bacteria > Bacteroidota > Bacteroidia > CAIKAF01 > CAIKAF01 > BA4. The sequence continues at coordinate 5,204 of JAIXKU010000015.1, read as the reverse complement.
TGGTACTTTCGTGCTAAAATGCTGCCATTTCGGTTATTTCCAAATCAGATATCAATCTTCGCATATTTCGCATTGGCTTCGATAAACTCTCTGCGAGGGGGTACATCATCGCCCATCAACATGCTGAATACGCGATCGGCTTCTGCAGCACTTTCTATCGTTACTCGGCGTAAGGTACGTGTGAGCGGATTCATGGTTGTTTCCCATAGTTGCTCGGCATTCATCTCTCCCAAACCTTTGTATCGTTGGATATTTACAGATGAATCCTTGCCGTCTTTTGCTATTTGCTTAACCGCTGCATCGCGTTGTTCATCATTCCAACAATACATCTGCTCTTTTCCTTTTTTTACCAGATACAGTGGCGGTGTAGCGATATAGATATAACCCTGTTCTATCAATTCTTTCATGTATCGGAACATGAGTGTGAGAATGAGTGTGGTGATATGACTGCCATCCACATCGGCATCTGTCATGATGACGATCTTGTGATATCTGAGTTTTTCTAAGTTTAAGGCTTTGCTGTCATCTTCAGTACCGATTGAAATACCAAGCGCCGTAAATATGTTTTTGATTTCTTCGTTCTCAAAGATCTTATATGATAAGGCTTTCTCCACATTCAGGATTTTACCTCTGAGCGGCATGATGGCTTGGTAATTACGGTCACGACCTTGTTTGGCGGTGCCGCCGGCAGAATCTCCCTCTACCAGGAAGAGCTCACATTTCTGGGGATTGCGTTCCGAACAATCAGATAGCTTGCCGGGTAGGCCGCTGCCAGTGAAGGCACCTTTTCGCTGAACCAATTCACGTGCTTTACGTGCTGCATGACGGGCTGTAGCCGCCAAGATTACTTTATTGACAATCATCTTGGCCTCTTTCGGATTTTCTTCAAGGTAGAAACTCAATACTTCACCTACCGCTTGATCCACAGCACCCATTACCTCGCTGTTTCCCAATTTAGTTTTTGTTTGGCCTTCAAAAAGTGGTTCGTGTACTTTGACTGAAATAACACCGGTTAAGCCTTCACGAAAATCATCGCCGGAGATTTCAAACTTCAGGTTTTTTGTCATACCCGATTTGTCGGCATAGGTTTTAAGTGTGCGTGTCAAAGCACGTCTGAATCCGGCTAAGTGCGTACCGCCTTCATGGGTATTGATATTATTAACGTAAGAGTGGATATTTTCATTGAAAGAGCTGTTGTATTGAAAAGCCACTTCAACGGGCACACCGGTTTTTTCTGTTTCAAGGTAAATAGGATCTGGAATAAGCGATTCACGTGTTTGGTCTAAATATTTTACAAATTCTTTTAAACCGCCTTCAGAATAGAATTCTGAGGATCGCATATTACCTTCCGCATCAATATCACGGTGGTCGTATAAGAATAAACGAATACCTTTGTTTAGAAATGCCAACTCATTAAGACGTGTAGCAAGGGTTTCAAAGGAATATGTGATGTTTTGCGTAAAGATGGTGTTGTCGGGAAGAAATTCAACCTGTGTACCGGTAATATCAGTTTCACCCACTACCTTCACATCATACTGCGGTTTACCACAGCTATATTCTTGTTGCCATATCTTCCCTTCGCGATAGATGGTTGCTTTTAAATGAGACGAGAGCGCATTCACGCAAGATACGCCGACACCGTGCAAACCACCGGATACTTTATAGGAATCTTTGTCAAACTTACCCCCGGCATGCAAGACGGTCATAACGACCTCTAATGCCGATCGCCCTTCTTTGGGATGAAGACCTGTAGGAATACCTCTCCCATCATCTGCCACACGAATGGCGTTATTGGGAAGAATATGAACTTCAATTTTTTTGGAGTAACCGGCCAAGGCCTCGTCAATCGAGTTATCCACCACCTCATAAACCAAATGGTGTAGCCCCTTTGAACCAATGTCTCCAATATACATCGCCGGGCGTTTTCTTACGGCTTCTAATCCTTCCAGTACCTGAATGTTTTCCGCTGAATACTGATCTTTTCTTTTTTCTTCTGAATCGCTCATTTTTCCTAATTTTTTAAAGAGATGCAAATATACGAAAACGCACTCTTTTAGCTAAGAAAAAATAAGCCATTCTGCATAAATTATTAACATTTTATGCATCTCAAAACCCTTTTGTTAGTATCTGTTATTCAGGGAATTGGAAACGGTATATGGAGTCAATCGGATGATTGGGTGAGATTTCGCAGATGTTATGCAAAATGCCATCGTCTATCCGATATACCCAGCCGTGTAAAAAAGGCGCATTACGCTCTTTCCAGGCGTGTTGAATAATAGATGTTTTCGTAAGATTATAGACTTGTTCAATGACGTTAAACTCCACGAGTTTATTTGATCTTTCTTCTTCATTGTTGATAAGCAACAGTTCGTCCCGGTGCAGTTTATATACATCTTTGATATGGCATAGCCATTTATTGAGCAATCCAAAGGATTTTTGTGACATGGCTGCCGATATACCGCCACAACCATAATGCCCGCAAACAATAATATGTTCCACTTGCAGCACTTCGATGGCGTATTGTAATACACTAAGTAAATTGAGATCGGTATGTACGACTAAATTGGCAATGTTACGGTGTACAAAGATTTCACCGGGATCTGTGCCTGTAATTTCATTGGCCGGCACACGACTGTCGGAGCAGCCAATCCAAAGAAACCGAGGTGCTTGTTGTTTAGAAAGGCGATTGAAGAAAAGATGGTCAACTTGTTTTTTGGACTCAGCCCATATTTTATTGTTTTGGAGTAGCTGTTCCCATGTTTGTTGTGTTTTCATGCAACAAATTTAAGATGTTTTTCTCCCAATCAACCGATAGAATAGTCGTTTTTCTTTTTCCCAAAAGAATTTAAAAAGTCCAAAAAATGAGCCATATACCAGTAATAACAGATTGTACAATGGCAGAATCAGTATCAGATAGAGCAGATATCCCCATACAGTGGTTATATGCTCAATTTCAAAAAGTTTAAAGAGTGGTTTTTTTATGAGTAAAACCGTTGTCCCGGTCAGAGTAAATACGATTAGTGCCAATATAGCACGTATGGGTGATAAATCCCATTTTTGCATGAGGCGTTTCATCCAAGCCGGATATTTACTTTCTTCTTGCACTGTAGTTAATCAATCCAATCAGCAACAAATACATTGGTGTCATGCCCGCCACCGTTAAAGCGGTTACTAGAAAAGAGGATTTGCTTGCCATCAAAAGAAAACATAGGAAATGCATCGAAAATATTATCGTAGGTTATCTGCTCTAATTCGGTGCCGTCAAGGTTGATCATGAATATGTTGAATTGAAATTCGCGCGGTGAATTATGATTGGATGAGAATAAAATTTTCTTTCCGGATGGATGAAAGAAAGGCGACCAGTTGGCACGACCTAAATTGGTGATCTGTTTCATGTCAGAACCGTCCACGTTGCAAACATATATTTCCATCGCACTAGGCGCTACAAGACCACGTTCGAGTAGAGATTTGTATTTTGTAATTTCATCTTCGGTTTTAGGACGTGAGGCTCGAAATACAAGTTTACTGCCGTCAGGTGAGAAGAATGCACCGCCATCATAACCAAGCTCATGTGTGATTTGTTTTACATCGCTGCCGTCAATATTCATGGTGTAAAGCTCTAAATCTCCGCTTCTGTCGGATGTAAACACGATTTTATCACCTTTAGGAGAAACGGTGGCCTCTGCATCATAACCAGGCTCATTAGTAAGTTGCTTGATGATATTGCCTTTTAAATCAGCTACAAAAATATCGAATGTATTGTAGATAGGCCAGTAATATTCGCCTTTAACACGAGGGGGTGATTCAGGACATGCGTCGTCAGCTAAATGGGTAGAGGCGTATAAAATTGATTTGTTGTCGGGCATGAAATAGGCACAAGTGGTACGGCCTTTACCCGTACTGATAAGAGTAGGGGATTGGTTTATCATGCTACCTTTCTTTAAATCCCATGCGAAGATTTGATCGCAAGGAATACCTAATGACAGATCAGTCCGTTGAAATGTAAGTTTTTTATTATCGAAACTCCAGTATGCTTCTGCATTTTCTCCACCTTTTGTCAACATCCGTACATTCTTTAAATGTTTCTCCTGCGGGTAGCGTAATGTATCATTATCGGCATTGTCTTGTTGAGGTTTATCATTATAAAAAACAGGTTGAGAAGCTGTCATAAATAAATGAATCAGGAGGATCAATGGGAAAACAGAAAAAAGTTTCATTATGCTTTGTTTTCGACAAATGTAATAGGCCTGCGGATGTATTAGAAGCCTTTATTTAAAAATACCTAAGATTGGTTAGTTAATTTATCTTGACTGTTTATGATCAATTATTCCGATAGAACATCATTTTTTCTTAAGAAAAAATGATGTTCTTACCGCAATGGCAATTCAATATTAGCCGGATTGCTATCATTAATGAACAATTGCAGGTTTTGTGGCTTTATTTCTGTCGCATCAAAATGAGCCCGATCGGCACCTGCAATAGAAATAATAATACAATGTCCGGGGCGAATCATGTATGAAATGGGTAACAAAGAAAATTGATAGGTATAAACTTTATTCGGTTCAATAGCCTGAAAATCGGTTTGATTAAAACTGATTTTATCATCAGGCGTTATATATGTAGCATCGGTTCTTTCTTTCGGATGATGGGTAACGCGATACATGCCTTCGGTTACGTATCGGATGTGCCCTTTGCTATCGACTTCATCCACATAAATAAAAAGTTGTCCGTCTGAGGCGTCCAACGCCACAGGCAAGGAGACTTTAATATGTCCTTCAATCCATAGTGTATCCGAAAGAGGCGAGGTTTGAAACACACAATTTTTCTCAAGTTGTTTCTTGCGATCAGGATAACGGGTATATTTATCTAATCGGTATAAGGCTGTTTGGCTATTCCAGCGAGATCCGGGACCTGTTTCAGCCGTATAATCTATTTTGTATTGGATACGTCCTTTTTCTGTTTTAGTTGAATCCCATTCGGCAGTATGGTTAGCAGATAGATACAAACGTGATTTACCGATTGAATTAGGCCATGTATGACCATACATCCATTTCTCGTTTCCTATAGCGAAATACTTAATAGGGTCTTCCTGATTGATGCCATTTTCTTTCCCTTTGAGATGATAATCGAAGAAGCGTAACATCTCCTCAAATATATTGTATTTTACTTTATGTGTAGATGCATACGGGCTCGCATTATCATGT
>JAIXKU010000026.1 GCA_026936045.1 Flavobacteriales bacterium | reverse complement strand
TTTTATGACACGTCTATTGGCTTTATCATTCGTTGATGGTTCGCTGTTTCTTAAAACAGCGAACCGTCAATGTAATATGTAGATTTTATTTGAAGATTTTTGTAAAAGATTTGAAGCAACCTACCTCACGCTTAAAAAAGAGCATGTACGAATGAAAAAGCTTAGCCTTAGCTGAACACGTCTTTCATCTTATCGAAGAATGATTTGTCTTTCTTGTCGGGATGAGGTTGGAAATTGGGAGATTGACGCAGCTTCTCCAACAACGCCTTTTCTTCCGAACTCAGCTTCTGCGGTGTCCAAACATTGATACGCACTAATTGGTCACCTCGTCCGTATTGATTGATGGAAGGTAAGCCTTTTCCTTTCAATCGTAAGACCTTGCCCGGCATGGTACCCGGTTCAATCTTTATTTTGGCCTTACCGCCCAACGTGGGAATTTCTATCTGTGTACCGAGCGCCACATCAACGAAATTGAGAAAAAGGTTGTACACCGTATGGTTGCCTTCACGGTATAAATGCGGGTGTTCTTCTTCTTCAATCACGATCAATAAATCGCCGGGCGACCCATTTCTCGGTCCGCTGTTGCCTTTGCCGTTCATGCTCAGCTGCATACCCTCTTCCACACCGGCCGGGATATTGATTTCCATCACCTCTTCGCCTCTTATAATACCATCACCCCAACACTTGGTACATTTATCGGTAATCTGTGTGCCTTCGCCGTTACATGTAGGACATGTAGTAACGGTTTGCATACGGCCTAAAAATGTATTGGTTACCTGTGTCACCTGTCCCGAACCCTGGCATGTTTTGCATGTAGCTGCTTTGCTGCCGCCTTTTGCGCCTGTGCCATTACACGTATCACAAGGCACATATTTATTGACTTTAATTTTTTTTGTGGTACCCTCAGCAATTTCTTCTAATGTCAGCTTTACTTTGATACGGATATTTGTACCTCGGTTCACATGTCGATGTCTTTGGCTGCGGCTGCTGCTAGACCTGCCAAACCCACCGCCAAAGATATCGCCAAACTGCTCGAAGATATCTTCCATATTCATACCGCCGGCATAACCGCCTCCGTTGCCTGTAGCGCCACCCACACCGGCATGGCCAAATTGGTCGTAACGCTGCTTCTTCTCCTGGTTACTCAATACTTCGTAAGCTTCAGCAGCTTCCTTAAACTTTTCTTCCGCTTCTTTATTGCCCGGGTTCTTATCAGGATGGTATTTGACGGCCAGTTTGCGATAGGCTTTTTTTATCTCATCAGCACCGGCATTTCGTGCCACATCTAATACTTCATAAAAATCTCTTTTTGCCATGTTACTGTTTATTGTACCACCACAACTTTAGGGTAGCGTATGACTTTATCATGTACTTTATATCCTTTCTCAATAACATCAATAATGGTATTTTTTTCTTCTCCTTTGGGTGATGGCACACGGGTGATGGCTTCATGCAAATCGGCATCAAAAAGCTCACCCATCGGATTGTATTCCTGCAAGCCTCTCTCCATCAATGTTTGTTTGAGCTTGTGAAAAATAAGCGTAATGCCTTGTTTCATTGAACTGTCCGTCTCGTTCATCACCTGCAAAGCTCTGTCAAAATCGTCCAAAACAGGCAGAATAACTGACAAAATTTCCGAGCCGGCTGTCTTAATCAATTCGGCACGCTCCTTCAGGTTGCGTTTTCTGAAATTATCAAATTCAGAGAATAACCGGAGATAGTTATCATAAGTCTCCTTATACTTTTGCTCCCAATCTGTTTCAGCGTCTGCTTTCTCATCATCTATTTTTTCAATAGGTTCAGAGGGTTCCTGCTCAGAGGAGGCCTTTGGATTATCAACAGGTTTTAAATCTTCGTGTTCAGTGTGTCGATCGTGTTTGTTGCTCATTTTCTTGCCTATTCAGTGTAGATATCAGGGAAGGGATTCAAATGCCTTGCCAATTCTGTGGTTTTGTCAAATTGTCACAATAATCGGCAGATAAGTAAAAAGAAATTTCGCCTCTGTATTTTTTTTTATTCAATTTGCACCTATCGTATGATAATCCGATTATTTAAAACAAATCAGGTAACAGGGCTGGTTTTCCTGCTGATCTTTCAGGTATTGATTTATCTGAATGCTTTTCTTCATAGGCTGATTCTTATAGACCGTCCTATTCATTCAGCTCTTTTCGAACAGATTCCTTGGTTACCGATAACTTATCCTTGGCTGTCTGCACTTATTTCTTTCATCTTCGTACTACTGCAAGCGTTGTGGTTTAACTATTTTATTTATTCTGTCAATATATTAGGACGGCTCACCTATCTGCCGGCTTTTTTTTATATCTTGATTGCAACAGTATTTCCTGAGAATCTCTATCTATCACCCGGCTTATTAGCCAATTTTTTCCTGCTGGCCGGCATGATGGGTTTATGGCAGATTGCCCATGCCAAACAACTGCCACGCCCCGTATTTTTTACCGCTATCGCCTTTTCTTTAGCCTCTTTGATTTATTCTCCCGTTTTAATCTTATTACCTTGGTTTTTTTTGGCATTGTTTACGTTTGCCCGTTCTCAATTCAGGATTGTTTTGGTCGGGCTAATAGGTTGGTTCTTGCCTTATTTCTATACTAGCATAGCGTATCTTTTCTTTACCGATATATCAGTTTTCTTCCATGATTTTTTTATAGCACCGTTTGGGTTGCCCGACTACCGTTTGAATTTGGGTATCATAGAATACATGATCTGTGTATGGTTATTTGGCCTGTTTATAGCCAGTTTTTATCATTATCTGCATACCACACATTTTTACAAAGTGGTGCAAAAACGCTCTTTGCGCATTTGGGGCATGATGCTTCTTTTGCTGGTTATTTCTGCCGCCTTCTATAATTATTTGCAACTTTCTCATATCCTCTTGCTTTCGTTTCCGCTGGCTACGTTCTTTTCAACCTATTTCTTACATATAAAAAAATATTGGGTAGCAGACTTATTAACCATATTTATTATTTCCTGTTTATTTGTTTTACAGTTTAGCTATTTCTAGCCCTTGTTTGGCCGTCTATTATTTTGTACTTTTGCTTCAAATAATGAATAGTGAAATTTGGTGTAATTACATTCCCCGGTTCTAATTGCGATCAGGATATGATATACGTGCTGGAGCACGTCATGCAATCGCAAGTGGTTAATCTTTGGCATAAAGACAGAGACCTGCAAGGTTGCGATTTTATCATATTGCCCGGTGGTTTTTCTTATGGCGATTATTTGCGCTCGGGTGCCATTGCTCGCTTTTCGCCTATCATGCAAGAGGTTGTTCAGTTTGTAAATAAAGGTGGATATGTTTTGGGTATTTGTAATGGATTTCAAATCCTAACCGAGTCACATCTGCTTCCAGGTGCTTTACTGGCTAACGATAGTCAGAAATTTATCTGCAAGAATGTTTTTCTTCGTGTAGAAACCACACAATCCATTCTTACCTCCGAATTGACCCAAGGCCAGATTCTGAAAATCCCTGTGGCACATGGTGAAGGCAGATATTATGCCGATGAAGAAATACTTAAAGCCATAGAAGATAACGACCAGGTTTTATTCAGATATTGCAACGAGCAAGGTGAAACAACGGCAGACGCTAATCCTAATGGCGCCATGCATCATATTGCAGGTATATGCAACACCCAACGCAATGTGTTCGGTATGATGCCGCATCCGGAACGATGCGCCGATCCAAACCTGCATAATACCGATGGTAAACAGTTGTTTGAATCAATCCTTAAATCTGTTTTGGTCTGATTTTTTCAGACGAATTTATTTTATTTTCAATTAGCGTTTAACGCTGTTTCTTATTGAGGTCTGCGCTGAGGGAAGAAGAAAGCCGGCGGAACCGTTATCGGATCAAATGTAAAATACTGACATAATACCAATGTTTTATCGTTGATGATGCCATACATACGATCCAAATCAAATTTTATTTCATCTCCGTATAAATCAACCGTACCCGGCGGCAATGGGATTTCATAAAGAGAAACGCTGCGTGTGTGATTGGCGGTATCTGTTACACTCACTTTATAAAGCCCGTATTTAGAAGTAACGGAATCTAATCGTGCTTGATTTACATCTAAGAACGACTCAAATCCGATGATTTTGAAATTTCTCATATAATCTTTTACCATCAGTGTATCAAAATTAGAGAGTGCTATATCTTGTTGCAAGAGACGGATACCGAACTTGCCTTTCTCATAGGTTATTTCGTAAGAGAGCTCGGGATTACGCATAAATTCAATACTTACTTTTCGTATCTCATTGTTATGATAAGCAAAGATGGTTTTGTCTCGCCATTCTTCCGGGAAGGGCATAAAATAAGGGGAAAGATAGCCCCTGAATCCGGGCACATAACAAATGAAAGGCAGTGAAGAGCCTTCCAAAAGCATGTAAGTGCCTAAATGGTCTTGCGTGGGGCCGCCCACATAAAAGACTTTATCTAATTTGCCTTTCTGATAAATCTCCACTTTGGTTGAATATACCGCCATACTTTTAATGACGTTCTCTACAGCATTTTTTGGCACATACTGTTTTACTTCTATTCTTTTCAAAAGTATAAGTAAGTCTGTAATTAAATCGGGGCGTGCAGGGAATTCCTGATCCACTAACCACTTGCCGTTTTCTTTTGTGAGCAATACTTTTCGATTACTCTTATCGGCCATGAAAATTTTATCAATCGAAGTAGTGTCTTCAACCTTAAAATTGCTGATTTCGGATTTATTTTGTTTTTGCTTGCAGGCACTTACCATCGTCAGGCCGAACAATGAAAACAACAGGATAGAAACATGTAACTTATTCATGGTCAGGCAAACCTCCTTTTGCGAATATAATTATAAACCAATCCAAACAACAGCACCCAAGCTACAGGCAGTACCGTATTAACGATCTTCCATTTATCTTTTTCTGTGGCTATGCGTGGGCGATCCAATAACCGAATTCTAAATTCTTTAGAACGTAAAGGGATAAACCAGCTATCTGAAGTCAGATAATTGACGGCATTGAGCAGAAAGTTTTTGTTGCCGCCGTAATAGATACCTGTGCGTGGATCAAGCCCGAGCGGCACGTAGTTCTCTTGCTGTGGGTTGTATAAATTTTTGGCTATATCGCCATCGCCCACCACTATCATTTTTGTTGATTTCGATGCCTTCTCTACCGGGCGATTAGATAATTCTACGATCTTATTTTCAAATGCTGAGCGAAAGGTACCTTCCAATAAAACCGCTACCGGTTGATTGGGTTTGTTGAAATGCTCGGCGGTGGGTTCTTGTTCAATAATATTTAAGGCTATGCGCATCGGTGCATACAGAACTTTTGTAAGCTCAGACGTAGTAAGCAAAATCGTTTTAGATACCCCGGGTGTCTGAATAGTATCAAGCGTATTGGCAAACTGAAGACGAATGGCGTTTAGGTTGCGCACAATGGGGTGTTTTTCTTTGGGAATGATAACAGGGTAATAATACCAAGGTAAAAACTCCTGCTTGTTCTGATTACCATAATTGCCGGTTTGGATAGGGATTGGCGCGCATTGTGCATCTTGTATCAATGTCGGATTGATGCGCACACCATAACGGAAAAGTTGGTCATATAAGTTTAAATCAAAAGGTAATCCCAACGTATAGTTTGACGTGCGCAAGCTATCCATATTGGATTGTACCATGTCCAGCAGCCATAAAACTGTACCGCCTCGCATGATATATTGATCAATGATAAATTTCGACGCATCGGAAAAAGCAGAGTCGGGTTTGGCAATGACAAGGCAGGCGGTATTTTGGTTGAGCACATCCAGATTATTACCTATTTCAACGCCTTCTACCTCATAAAAGTCGCGAAGACCGAGAATAAAATCCATCAGGTAATATTCGCTCATTTCACCATGCCCGCGCGAGAAAGCCACCGTTTTTTTCGTTTCGTAATGAATGAGTTTAAACAAGGCTTTGGAGAATTCATATTCCAAACGCTCAATGCTCTGATTCAATACCCAATCCGGATTTTGGTTGAACTGGCTTTGTAAAAGCTGAACGGCCTCTTCACGTCCATTATAAGCAATGATGGCACCGGGAAAGATGCTTCTTGAGCTTCTGCCTTTCTCGTCTTTTACCGTCAGATCCGTTGGAATCAATCCCTTATCTACCAACTCATGATAAATGTCAGCCTGTACTTGCTTATCAGGATTAGCCATTGGATCAATAAACCGATATTCGACGTTAGCACCGGCATAAGACTTAAATTCATCCAACAATTCGCGGGTGGCATTTTGCAGGCGTTTGAAACCGATCGGGAAATCTTTTCCCTCAAGATAAACGGTAATCAAGGCCACGTCGTTTAAGCGGTGCAACATAGCACGTGTGGAATCATTAAGAGAATAACGCTTTTCTGCGGTCAAATCAAAACGCTTGAAATACCGTTGATTCAGCATGTTTACTCCTACAAGCAATAACAACGCTAACCCAAGTTGCCACAGATCTTTATTTCTCTTCTGATTACTCATGTTCAAACATTACCAGTTTCGCTTTTGTAACATGGTTTTTGTAGCCAGTAAAAAAAGTACGTTCGCTGATAAAAAGTAAATAATATCTCTTGTATCTATCACGCCGCGGCTGATGGAAACGTAATGTGAACGGATACCTAAATTCGTAATAAGTAAATTAAATCGTTGAAATACCGACAAGCCGGCAAGCAGTTGAAATCCTTCACTTACGATAAGGCAAAGGGCAAAGGCAATAAGCAGCGACACAATCTGATTATCGGCAATGGATGATGCAAAAATACCGATGGCTACATAAATAGAAGCAAGCAGAATCAATCCCAGATAAGATCCTGCCACAGCGGCGCTATCAATATTGCCAATCGGATTGCCTAGTTGATATAGCGTATAATAATAAATTAAAGTGGGCAACAAAGCAAAGCATACCAAAATTAGGGCCGCTAGATATTTTGCTATAATGATTTGCGTTTCGGAAATAGGCTTTGTAATTAATGATTCGAGTGTGCCATAATTTTTCTCATCTGCAAATGAGCGCATGGTGATGGCCGGAATAAGCAATAAAAAAACATAAGGTGCATTTTCGAACATCTGAGATAAGTCGGCATAGCCCCATTCTAGAAAATTATCACCGGGAATGAACCAAAGAAAAATACTGTTTACGATCAAGAAAAGAATGACTACGACGTATCCGGTTACAGAGCTGAAAAACAGATTTATTTCCTTTCTAAGAAGTGCTGTCATATTTATTGAATCGCTTTCCGAAGCATCAAAAGTAAGTCAAATTTTCGGTTTGGGTTTATCTGAGTTCTAAATCTTCTTAAAATACTGTATCAACCAAGCTGTATGCCTTTGGTGGTGCATCAAATAATAGTTTTGTTTTAGCCCATGTTTCATTAAAGAGCGCAGATTGCCTATACGCTTCCAGATGCTCGGCTGACTGCCATTCGCTTATTGTGTAAAAAATATTTTTTACTCTTTCGTCTTGCATGAGTCGAAGAGAAAGACAGCCTTCAAACCGGCTGATATGCGGATATTTTTCGGCAAATATCTGCTTGAAAACAGCCGTTTGCTCGGGTTGAAAACTCATTCGGACAATACGTAACAACGTCATGATTTATGAACCTTTAAATTCGACTTTTATCTGGGCGCTAACTCCAACTCTAACCAATTTGAGCAGATTGCCATTGCTCATGGCTATTTCAAGCATTCCCATACTATTGAACAAGGCAATTATATCACCACTATTTACATCATGATAATTCTTGCCAAATTCTACCTTATATCCCATCGGACGAATGGTTATATTGGGTTTGCGTCCTTGCGAGACGTTGAGATACATCTCTTTGGAGATATTGGTAATGGCGTTTCCATAATGATCGGAATAGATTACCGTGCCTAAAATCTGATTGGCGTCAAGGGTAGGGCGTTGCATCACCTTTTTTATAAGCCCTTCGGGTATAGGAAGGCCTAAATCGGAGGGCTGCTCACCGTTGGCTAAGCGGGTAACTGCCGGCACAAATACCTCAAGCACAGGAAAAGAGCCATCGGCGCCGCGATGATGTGAGATATCATAAACTTCCTCCGGCTCCGTATCAAAGACCAAGGAGAAGACGCCGTTATCCGTTCCAACAAAGAAATACCCTTCATGCATAAATACCACATGCCTGCTGTTAAAATCCAAATGCGTATTGACAGCCATAACATGAATGGTAGATGGCGGAAACATCCGGTAACTGTTGCGTAACACGAATGCTGCCGGAATAATGCCATCATCTAATGTAAGTCGGTGTGTTAGGT
>JAIXKU010000256.1 GCA_026936045.1 Flavobacteriales bacterium | reverse complement strand
AAGCAGCTCCTAAGAAAGCAGCTAAGAAAGTAGCTAAGAAAGTAGCTAAGAAAGCAGCTCCTAAGAAAGCAGCTAAAAAAGTAGCTAAAAAAGCAGCTCCTAAGAAAGCAGCTAAGAAAGTAGCTAAGAAAGCAGCTCCTAAGAAAGCAGCTAAGAAAGTAGCTAAGAAAGTAGCTAAGAAAGCTGCTCCTTCTGCATCTGCTGTTTCTGCAAAGAAATAAGCTACTAGCTTTTAAAATTAAAAACCTTTAGCAACGCTAAAGGTTTTTTTTTGTCCTTCTTTTTACTAATACCACTATGCTAGATAAAAAAAATCACATAACTTTATAAAATACTAAGAACTTATAACATGAACCCAACAGAATTCCTTTCAGTTATCCAGGAACAATTTCCTCCGGAGGTTCGTGAGAGTATTAAGATGCATACAATACTTCGATCTATAAAGGGCTGGTCATCATTGCAGGCCTTGGTTATTACGGTTACCATAGATGAATCATACGGTATTCTCATTTCTGATCAGGATTTAAGAAATGTTTCCTCTATTCAGGATTTATATCAAATAATATTAACGAAGTCATCCAATACGAATCCTGAATCATGAGACCATTCTCGTTTAAGCATGTCGCTCTTGAAGGTGTAGTATCTGTGGTACCTTCTTCTATTGCGTATAATGAAGATTTACCTCATTTATCTCAGGAAGATAAGACCCATCTGATTAGTACGACCGGCATTAAACAGAGACGAATTGCTCCGCCCAATATTACAGCATCAGATTTAGGGCTATGTGCAGCAAAAGAATTGCTGAAAAAACTTCGGTGGGAGCTTGATGATGTAGAACTCCTGGTAAATATCACACAAACGCCGGATTATCTCCTGCCCGGGAATAGCATACTTATTCAATCAAAGTTAGGCTTGCCGTCTTCTACATTATGCTTGGATATAAATCAGGGATGTGCAGGCTATATATATGGCCTGTCTCTCGTTTTTGGATTAATGAGTACAGGTCATTTTCGTAAGGCGATCTTAATAGCTTCTGATACAATTACGCATACCATCGGGAAGAACGATTTTTCTCTCTTGCCCATATTTTCTGATGCCGGTACAGCTACAGCTATTCAATATCAACCCAATCTAAGCGATGATTCATGGTTTTGTGTTGATACAGATGGCTCTCACTTTGATACTATTTTTATTCCGGATGGCGGCGGAAGGAACCCTGCCACTACCTCATCGTTTATAGAATCAAGTATTGACAATCGTTCCTCGCGCAGTCTTCTTAATTTGCATATGAACGGACAGGATGTTTTTCATTTCGGATTGAAATATGTGGCAACACAGATTCAACAATTCATTCATGAGATTGGAATAGATAAAAACACGATTGATTATTGGATCTTTCATCAAGCAAATAAATTACTGAATGAGCGTATCGCCTCAAAGCTCAGTTTGCCGGATGAGAAGGTATTATACTCATTGGATACGTATGGTAATACGAGTTGTGCTACGATTCCGGTTACAATTTGTCATCATCACCAACGCTTTGAGCAGTTATCTAATCGGGTACTTCTAAGCGGGTTTGGTGTGGGTTTCTCATGGGCTTCAGCATGTTTAAATATAAGGCCTTCGGTTTGTTCACCTATAATTGAATATTATGAATAATCAACCGCTTTTTATTTCTATTGTTGTTCCTGTTTACAATTCAACGACGACATTGGAACGCTTGTATGAGCAGGTGGATATGCTTTGCCAAACACAACACTGGCAATTTGAGATAATCTTTGTTGATGATTATAGTAAACAAGATACAAAAGCGATTTTAAGGCAGTTAGCGATAGCACATCCCGCCACAGTTCGAATTATTTCTTTTGCCAAAAACTTTGGTCAAAATAGCGCTACATTATGTGGTATAGCCCATGCACAAGGCGATTTTGTGATAACAATAGACGATGACCTGGATTATCCTGTTGCTTCTATTTATCAAATGTATGAGAGATTGATAGAGGTTAAAGCAGATATGGTTTATGGCTATATTGATTCAAAAAGCATAGCTCGTCGTTGTGGAAAATCGGTTATTGGGTTCTTTCTTTCCAAACTTGATGGTCAATATAGTTCTATTGGGTCATCATTTAGAATTATACATAACGACCTGGCTGGTAAGATTGCACAACACGCCCAGGATCATGTATTTGTCAATCAAGTTGCCTCCTGGTATTCGCATGATATAGATTATATTAAAGTTAAGAGAGGTGAGATAGATCAAAAATCAAACTCAGGCTATAGTTTCTTTAGGCTATTGTGGATAGGTATGAAGTTAATCATCTTCTATTCATCTATTCCGCTTAAGCTTATGATGTGGGGGTCTTTTCTCATTTCTTTTCTAAGCTTTTTTATCGGGGCCTATTATTTATATTTAAAATTATTGATTGGTGCGCCGCTTGGATATACATCTACGATAGTTTCTATTCTTTTCGGTACGGGAATAACTTTGCTTGGTGTTGGCGTGATGGCGGCATATATTAATCGTATTTATGATATGCGAATTAAAATGCCGACCTATTCAATAAAGCGTGATCTATGACTCTGTTGAGGAAGTATGGTATGTTGCTTTCACAGGTACAGCCTGCAAACCTAGAAATGATCAGGCAATGGCGAAATAAAGAGGCCGTACGAACTAAGATGCAGTATACGGAATTAATCACTGAAACGCAGCAAAAAGCTTGGTATAATCAAATAAACGAGAATCAAGATTTATATTTTGTTTATGATAGCATTGGCGTTGTTAACCTGAAAGATATTGAATGGGAGACTCAAATAGCAGAGGCCGGTATCTTCTCGTCTCAATCAGATATACATGCGTCGCTACAATCTATTAAAGCGGTACTAATACTCATGGACTTTGCTTTTGGGGCATTGGGTTTAAAATCTTTAAAAGCAACCATTAAGGATGATAACGAAACGGTCATTCATCTTAATCTTGCTTTAGGTTATCAACTACAGACACGCGGTAAAGATGGGTTTAGCCAATATGGATGTTCGGTAGAGTCGTATATGCAATCCTCTGAACGATGGCATTTGCATTTCAAAAAATTATATAAGGAAGATACTGTATTGAAAGTGCAATACACGGAGGATGCACCTATCGCCCATCGGCTTACAAGGGTTGAGGGTTTTTTATTCCTAGCCCAACCATTTTCTCCATTGCAATCTTAGCATTAAACGAATAGGGAAGCAAGGATGCAATCCCCAATATAGAAAGCGCTGAATGATATTCTTATCAGCATAGGGGATTTTGTCAATACGCATATTGGGGGAAAGCCTCTTTTCTATTAATTGCCATTGCTTTCGATTATATCTATAATACTCGCTCGGTTGACGTCTTTTAAAGATCTCCATGCCGATATGAAAGGTCTGTTGGCCATCTTTAATCCAAAGCAGATTTTTTGCATAGCAAAATAGATTCTGAGAGAAAGATATTTCAAAGAATGGAACACCAATACAAATACCTCCTAGATCGAGCTTAGGTATCAATGAACGATGAAAGACAAAACAATCAAATCCGGGATGAGATTTGCCGTCTTGTTCATAGATTTTGTTAAGGTCTTCTATCTTGGTATAGATAACGGGAATTCTTCTACGATTGATGATTAACACATCGTGTCCATTCTGAATATGCTGCAAAACCTGATTATAGAAGCTCGGATACAGAGAAATATCTATGTTAGTAAATATAAAATAATCAGATGATGATGCATGAAAGGCTTTATTGAGGATTTCTTGAATTAACGGGAGTTTTCTTGGTTTATTAAATGTATGCTTATTAAGTACTGATTCGATAAGAAATGGTAATGTGATAAAGTCGTTGGGAATGATATTTTGGTCTTCAGGATAACAAGCACATAAGATATCGAGTTTACTATTTGAGCTAAGATTGGCTTTTGCCTTTCTTATGGTTTCAAAGGTGATAGGTTGGGCGAATGCTAAATCAGAATGTTCAGGTGGATTAAATGGGTTAATAATATGTGCAATATGCCAATTCATGATTGTGTATTCTGTTTCATAATTTGATTCCAAATATCCCAAGAAGTATCTCCAAAATGATGATAAATATGTATCAGTTTTGGCTGATACTTAACACCTCGACACAGAATGGAATCATCATTACAAACTTGATTTCCGGTAGAGTGATAATCTAATATGAGATTCCATTCGGGGTGAAGGGTAGGATGCTTTTGCAGATTATAAATCCAGGCAGTTGCGATGAGTGTACCTTGGTCTCTTACTTTCCATTTAGAATCATTGAAGATATCTAAGGTTGCTTGATGCCAGGTAGTCATAAAGTCGTGTGAAGCATCTGAAAATAAGAAAACACCCCCATTCCAATGTTGCCAGTTAGGTTTAACGTTGATATTAAACTTCTGTTGAATAGCCTCTACTAGATGTTTACATTTCGGATGAAAGATTCTAATGCGATCTTTACCTATAAAGTCTTGTTCGAATATACTCCATTTAAGATTACAAGCTTTAGCAATTCGACGCATAGATGTGCGCTTCATAACAGGCGCATGGTCATTAGAATACCAGATCTGATTCTTCTTATTTAAATAAAAGTCTTTATTCAGATGAAAGATAGGATAGCTGAATATATATCTAATAATAAACTTAAGAAAGGACATAGAACTTCTCTTAATTCGTTCTGTGGATTCACTAAGTTGTTTTCTTTTATTTATGATATACTCGGATAGGTTTATAGAGAAGGGATCTTGAGACGAGAGAAAGGTTTGAATTTCTTTTCTCTTCTCTTCATAATAAGGCTGACAGCCACAGTTTGCGGCATAACTACTAAACTGTCCAAGTTTACAATGGTCAGGAGCAAAGATGATCGGTGGAATAAATTGGTCAAAAATGCCGTCAGGGTTGTTGTACACAATTATGTCAGTATCTAAATATGCATATAGTGTATTATTAGGAAGAATCTTGTTGAGAGAGGTTTTAAGCCATATTGATGCTTGATGATGGCTTAAACGAGAGGGCGTTTCTATTTCGATTAGATCGGGGTATGAGATCTTATATTCATTTCTTTCAGGATCGGTTACAATATATATGGGATAGTTTGTTTTGTTCTTTAAAATACCATAACTCATCTTGAGCGTGTCAAGATGTATGGCAGCGCCACAAACGACAAAAACATAAGCTCTCTTATCCATTTAATAATACCAATATAAAGATTATTCACTCATCCAAACTTTCCACCAGCTTTCTAGAACATAGATCTTCCATAAACGCCAGTGGTCTTTTCGCTGAATTAATGACTTAAGGTAGTCGGCTTTAATAACACCCTGTTTAATCAGCAAACCATCAGAAAGCGATGATTCATATTGTGCTATGTTCATATAATATATGTCAGGGCCAACAAACCCTTGTTTACATCTGTTAAGGATTACATCAGGCAGTCTATTCTTTAGCCATTGATGCAAAAAGAATTTTTGTACACCCTTTTTCATCGTTACCTGATTTGATAATGAGAAAAGAGATTGCATTAAATCATGCTGTAAAAAAGGTACCCTTACCTCCAACGAATTAGCCATAGAGGCTCTGTCAATTTTGGGAAGCACTAGATCTGCCATGAATGTATATACATCGAGGTACTGCAATTGCTTGAGAATCGAATCAGAATTAGGGAGTTGATAGTTGTTAAAATGCGAAAATGGATCATCAGGAATATGTGCAGCATATGATGGTGTAAGGCATTGGTGCAACTCCTTTTTATCGAATAGCCCCATGCTCATGGCATGGATATAATGTTGTTTTATCTTCTGAAATGGATAACCAAGAATCTTTCTAAAGAGTGTATTGTATTTATACCAATTCCCAGATTTATGCCACCAATATCCGCCTAATGCTTCATCGGCACCTTCGCCTGATAATACAGCTTTAACATGCTTTGAGGCAAGCTGACTTACTACAAAAGTGGGGATAATGGAAATATCGGCTATCGGATTATCATAATGCCACATAAGCTTCTGCGTAAGCGAGATGTTAATATCATCAGAGAGTGCAGTATGCAGTTTAGCATCGGTTATTTCAGCAACAATGGCAGCGTATTTATCCTCGCTGCTCTCCCATCCTTTAAAGCCTATTGCAAACGCCTCAGTTGGGTAGTTCAACTCTTTTTGCATCATGTAAACCAAGGCAGACGAATCATACCCGCCACTTAGGAAGGAGCCAACAGGTACATCGGCTGTCAGATGTGATTGCACGGCTTGTTTAAGTCCGGCTATGAATTTTACGTGGGAGGCTTCCTGATCTTCTATCAGTTCATTTGTCGTTAATGTCCAGTATGGCAGTTCTTCTTTTTCCCACGTATTCATATTTAGATGAATAAAATGGCCGGGATGTACCTGATAGATATTTCTCCAAATAGTCTGAGGACACGGAACGTAGCGGTTGGCAAGGAAGAGGGAGATAGATTCGGGGCGCACCTGTTTTTCTATTGCATCATAAGCTAATATGGCTTTTATTTCCGAACCAAACAGAAACGTGTTTTTTGTGAAGGCATAATAAAGGGGTTTAATCCCGAAACGGTCTCTACATAAGAACCAAGCTTGCTTTTCTTCATCAAAGATTGCAAAGGCAAACATGCCATCCAGCTTGTCGGGTAAAAGATCTCCCCATATTTTATACCCATGAAGAAGTACTTCTGTATCTGTTTTGGTAGTAAAATGACAACCTTCTTTTTCAAGCGCCCTTCTTAGTTTCTGATAATTATATATTTCTCCATTAAACGTGACATGCAGCATTCTATCTGTATCTGATAAAGGTTGCCTGCCGGAAGCGGATATATCAATAAATGAAAGACGACGATGTCCAAGCCCGCTGCGTTGGTTTCTTGAGATATAAATACCTCTGTCATCCGGCCCGCGATGAGCCAATGTATCCGTAGCAGACCAAAGCCTGTCAGTGTTTACTAACTTGTCCTTATATGATATGCCGGTAATACCACACATTTATTTTTCTTTCAATCTTTGGATTATACATTGTGTCTAATGTGAGAGCAATAAATTTGTAAAATTATTAAATGATTTACGAATTACTTTATAAATGGATTTAATACTCTTTGTGAATAATAAGGCATATACTAAGAGTAGCAGAAGCTTTAACTCCCATTTTATATGAATAGAGAGAATAACGATATATGGTAACCAAAATTCATAAAGATCATTCATGAAATAAAGAAAGTGTTTAATGATGCTACTCCCTATGTATTTAGTATGCCAAATTGATAAGAAAGCACCATATAGCAGTATAAATATTGAAAAACAGGTTATCGGTATATATGAAAACGGCAATGTGAGCAATAGAAGAACTACGATGGAAAGCGTCTCCAGCGGAAGAAATATGCGATTGATTAAACGAATGGTATATAAGGGACCAAACCTTATTGGGAAAGTATATAAGCCGTCTTCTTTATCAGTTTTTCTATCATCTACCTGATGAAGTAAGATATTTCTGATACCCTTCATTAATAGAAGAAGATATAAACAAATGATTATTTCTAAAGGCAAATGCTCAAGAAAGAATAAAATCGTGAATAAAACAGGTAGTATATGCGTGTAATGCGTATCACATAAGGGGCCGAGTATGGGATTGTTTTTTAAGCGAATGACAGGCAGACAGTACAATGTAAAACATACCCATTCGAGTATAAAAAGAATAGAAGTTACAATGGGAGGATGGCCTAATAGCCATAATAATAAAGCTGACCCTGTAAAGAAGATAGCTCCAAGAAAAAGAGGAATAGGCGTAAGGCCTATAAGAAAATTTGGCTTTCCTGCTCGCAAATCAGCATCTCGGTCTGACCAGTCATTCACCCAATATCCATAAACACTTATACAGAAAAGAGAAGCGAACCAATAGAACCCCTTCCAATAATCATCAACAGAAGATGAAGAAAATGGGAAAGAAGCTAACATGGATGCTATGACAGGTGGGAGCAAATGGTTTTTCCATTGCTTTAGCCTGTATAAGATAATTTTCACCCGATGTATAGGCTGATTAACTTCCATTGCATGAAATTACATAAATGTTGGCTAACACTATCTTTATTTGTATTTTTCGTGAAGAAATTATTATATGGCGACAGCAATTCAAATAGAAGGATTATCTAAATCGTTTTCTGCGAACAGCGAGAGCCATTCCTCTGAACAGGCGGTATTTTCACCCTTATCAATCTCTGTTCAAAAGGGAGATTTTGTTGGTATTTATGGTGCGAATGGCTCAGGCAAGAGTACATTATTAAAAATGTTAGCTGGTGTTATAAAACCAACAACAGGAAAAGCCTTGGTGTATGGCAGATCGGCTGCTA
>JAIXKU010000017.1 GCA_026936045.1 Flavobacteriales bacterium | reverse complement strand
CATATAAACCTTCCGGCTTACAAATAAAAAGGATGCAATTAAAAGGGGCATACCAATCAACTAAAAATGGCCATGCTCAGAAACTAACCATATCATCGTTAATCGGTCATCTAGAACAATCGGAAATAACCGGTTCTTTTTCTTATGAATGGGGGAAAGACAAGATCTTGTCCTTTGCGACAAAGAGTAGTATCCAACTTGCCGAGTTACACAGTTTTTTCCCTATTCCGGGCATTAAGTCAATGGAAGGATTTATAGATATCAATGCCTCCTTTCAAGGTCAATCATCAGGTAATCGCCCTTTTACTATTTATGATTATCAGCAAAGTTATCTAACGGGCACGGCCAAGCTGAAACAAGTTAGCATCATTCCAGATGAACAGAAACATCATCTTACCAAGATTACGGGGCTTCTTAGTTTTGCCAATAGTGATGCGACGTTGTCAAATGTATCATGTATGCTGGGATCATCCGATATCAATTTAGACGGCACATTACACAATTTGCCCGCTTATCTCCTTCTGCCTGATGCGCCCTTGCAGATTCAGGCTAAATTTTATTCCAATCATTTTAAGTTGGAGGAGTTATTAGAGGCAGAGGATAAAAAGAATACCGCAGCACCCAAATGGAAGGTAAAGCTGCCGGAAAGGGTTGACCTTTCATTGACTTTATCAATAAATAAACTCTCATTTAATAAGTTCATGGCTTCAGATATATCAGGTGCGGCTACATTTAAAAATCAATATCTTTCCATTGATAATCTTCAGATGAATGCATTTGGAGGGCGCACATCATTACGTGGCACAGCACGCATGCTGACAGATACTTCCATTATGGTCACATGTCAATCGTCATTGCGGCAAATTCAGATAAAGAGACTATTTGAAGAGTGTGATAACTTCGGGCAACAAACTGTTACGCAAGAAAACTTATCAGGGAAATTAGATGCGGATGTTGATTTATCTGTAGCGTTCACACAACAACTGAGCGCACTGTTACCCACACTAAAGGTTGCCTCAAACTTTACCATTCAGGAGGGCGAGATCATGAATATTAAATCGCTTGAATCGTTATCAAAGTTTATTCGACTCGAAGAACTAAAACATATTCGCTTTGCTACACTGTCTAATGAAATCCTGATTGAGGATAAAATAATTCGTATGCCTGAAATGGAGATTCAGTCATCGGCTATAAATATTCATCTCTCTGGCACACATTCATTTGATAACATTATTGATTATCGTTTTAATGTATTGCTTAAGGACTTATTAGCTCAAAAGTTTAAACGCAACCGCAAGCAGGACGAGTTTGGCGAAATTATAGAAGACAACGACAGGGGCGCTAGAATCTTTTTAAAGATGACCGGCCAGGCTAAAAATCCTGTTGTCGGTTATGACGGAAAAAGCGTCCAAGAAAAAATCAAAGAGGATATGAAAAAGGAAAAACAGGAGTTAAAACAAATACTATTTGAAGAATTTGGTTGGTTTAAGAAAGATTCAACCATTCAAAAAAATAATACGTTGCCTTCTGATAAAAAAGAAAAAAAGAAGAATAAAGAGCTACAATCGGAAGAGTTTGAGTTTGAATAATCGTAACATATAGTTATCCTTTTGCCATTTTCAGAACCTCAACCATCAGATAGCCTAGAATGATTAAAATACAGGCATATACAATTAAGAGCACCCCTACTTTGGTCTTTATTCGCTCCCTACGCCGAAAATGCTGATACCGTATTGACCTATGCAATCTCTCATTAGAGGCTTCATTAGAAGAGGCCTGTTGTGTTAATTCGGACGAGGGAGGTTCTGTATTATTCGTAACCATGCAACTAATTTAGAAACATTCTATGAATTAAACAAACTGTTGATTTCCTAGCTAAATCAATGTGCTTGTTAATTGCTACTCCAGAAATTTTATTTTTTAAACGTCTTAATTCTTTCAAAAAAAGTTTGAATTGCTACATTTGCAAAAACAAGTAGAGTTATGTCCAGCAATAAAGGGTTATTCAAATCATCCATCACAAAAAAGATTGTAATGGGTCTTACCGGGCTCTTTCTCATCACTTTTTTGATCGTGCATGCCGGTGTTAATGCATTGATTTTTCTGAATGACGGCGGTCAAGCTTTTCTGAAAGGCGCCAGTTTTATGGGAACCAATCCGCTTATCAGAATCTTTGAGATAGTATTAGTTTTGGGATTATTGCTTCATATTATTGATGGTATTATAATTACCCGTCACAATAAAATGGCTCGTCCCATAGCTTATTACGGTAAAGGTGCTTCTGCCAATAGCACCTGGTATTCACGCAGCATGGGGATATTAGGATTACTGATACTCTTATTTCTGATTATTCACTCAGCACATTTTTGGATTCCTAATCGTTACGCACAATTTACAACCGGGCATGAGATTGATTTATTCGGGCGTATGAAGTTTATCTTCTCTCATGCATGGATCGTAGGTATTTATGTCGGCGCTTGCATCGCCCTGTCTTGGCATCTGATGCATGGCTTTAAAAGTGCATTCCAATCACTTGGACTTAATCATTCCAAATACAATCCAATCATCAAGACGGTAGGCTTTGCTTTCTCTATCGTTTGTCCATTAGTATTTGCCATGATGCCCATCTCCATGTATTTCGGGCTAATTCAATAATATTATTATTAAATCCAAATTTAATATGTCAAAACTTGATTCAAAAATTCCGGATGGCGCGTTAGAACAAAAATGGACGAGCTACAGATCAACTGTTCCATTGGTGAATCCGGCCAATAAGCGTAATCTGGAAATATTGGTTGTAGGTTCAGGTCTTGCAGGTTCATCTGTCGCGGCCACACTTGCAGAAATGGGATACAAAGTAAAAGTTTTTTGTTTTCAGGATTCGGCCAGAAGAGCACACTCTATTGCCGCTCAGGGAGGAATCAACGCTGCAAAGAACTACCAAAACGATGGGGATAGCGTATATCGCCTTTTTTATGATACGATTAAAGGTGGAGATTATCGCTCTCGCGAAGCCAACGTATATCGCTTAGCAGAAGTAAGTGGTAATATCATTGACCAATGTGTAGCACAAGGCGTGCCATTAGCTCGCGAATATGGCGGTCTTCTCAGCAATCGCTCATTTGGCGGCACGCAGGTGCAACGTACATTTTATGCTGCAGGCCAAACCGGCCAACAACTGCTTCTTGGCGCTTACAGCGCATTGCAAAGACAAGTCGGATTGGGAAGCATTCAGATGTATACACGTCATGAGATGCTTGAACTAGTTACCATTGATGGTGTAGCACGAGGCATCATTGCACGTAATCTCATCACCGGTGAATTGGAAAAGCATTTTGGTCATGCTGTTTTGCTTTGCACAGGCGGCTATGGTAATGTATTCTTTCTCTCAACCAATGCGATGGGTAGTAATGCAACGGCTGCATGGAAAGCCAATAAGAAAGGTGCTTTCTTTGCCAATCCTTGTTATACACAAATTCACCCAACCTGTATTCCCGTTTCAGGCGATCACCAATCAAAGCTTACTCTTATGTCTGAATCGCTTCGTAATGACGGACGTATCTGGGTACCTAAAAAGAAAGAAGACGCCGAGGCGATTAGAGCAGGTAAGAAGAAAGCGCGGGATCTAGCTGAAGACGATAGAGACTATTATCTGGAAAGACGTTACCCTGCATTTGGAAATTTAGTTCCGCGTGATGTAGCTTCAAGAGCTGCTAAAGAAAGATGCGATGCCGGATTTGGTGTCAATGCCACAGGGCAAGCTGTGTTCTTAGACTTTCAGTATAATATGAAAGAAAAATATGGTCGTTCGGAAGCAAAAAAATTAGATATCGCTAATCCTACAGACGCCCAATTAAAGGAATTAGGGAAGAATGTTATAAAGGAGAAATATGGCAACCTGTTTGACATGTATAAGCAGATTACCGGTGTGGATCCTTATGAAGAACCTATGCAAATCTATCCGGCCGTGCATTATACAATGGGTGGTTTATGGGTAGATTATAATCTTATGACAACCGTACCCGGTTTGTATTCATTGGGAGAGGCCAACTTCAGCGATCATGGTGCCAACCGATTAGGCGCATCAGCTCTCATGCAAGGATTAGCTGATGGCTATTTTATTATCCCCTACACCATAGGTGCTTATCTTAATACCGAGGTAAGCCGAATGAGTGCAGAGAAAGCCAAAGCCGACTCTATTGATAAACTAAAAACACAACATCCGGCATTTGATGAAGCATTAAAAAACACTCAAGCACATATTGATAAGTTGCTTTCAATAAACGGAACAAAATCAGTAGATCATTTTCATAAAAAATTAGGAAAGGTGATGTGGGAAAAATGTGGTATGGCGCGGAATGCAAACGGATTGAAAGAAGCTATTGAAGAAATTAGAGCTATCCGCGAAGAGTTTTGGAAAGATTTACGTGTGACAGGCACAGCTAATGAATATAATCCTGAATTAGAAAAAGCAGGACGCGTTGCTGATTTCTTGGAGTTAGGCGAATTGATGTGTATGGATGCATTACAAAGAAATGAATCTTGTGGAGGTCATTTCCGTGAAGAATATCAAACATCCGAAGGAGAGGCTCAGCGCGATGATGCCAACTATTCTTATGTGGCAGCATGGGAAAACAAAGGAAACGGACAATTTGAATTACATAAGGAAATACTTGAATTTAAAGCCATAAAAGTAGCCCAGCGTTCCTATAAATAAATTTTTATCTCAAACAGAAAAATAGTCATAAGTCATGAGTAGCGGAAATATGAATCTGACATTAAAAATTTGGCGTCAAAAAAATGTAAGTACTGCCGGGAAGATGGTATCGTATCAGGTAACTGATATTTCTCCCGATATGTCATTCTTGGAGATGCTGGATGTTTTAAATGAGCAACTTATTCAAAAAAATGAAGAGCCTATAGCATTTGACCATGATTGCCGTGAAGGTATTTGTGGTATGTGCAGCCTGTATATCAATGGGCGGCCGCATGGGCCGGGTTCAGGTATTACTACCTGTCAGCTTCATATGCGTTCATTTAAAGATGGCGATACCATTATCATTGAGCCATGGCGTGCCAAAGCCTTTCCTGTGATTAAGGATTTGGTTGTTGACCGTTCAGCTTTCGATCGCATCATAGCAAAAGGTGGTTTTATTTCTGTTAATACCGGTAGTGCACAAGACGCCAATAATTTACCAATCCCAAAACACGATGCTGATGAGGCGTTTAATTCTGCTGCATGTATCGGCTGCGGTGCATGCGTAGCAGCCTGTGTAAACAGCTCGGCTATGCTTTTTGTATCGGCTAAGGTGTCACAACTCTCGCTTCTTCCACAAGGGCAACCGGAGAGAAAGCAACGCGCTTTAGATATGGTACACCAAATGGATGTTGAAGGCTTTGGAAGCTGCAGTAATACCGGTGCCTGCGAAGCTGAATGTCCTAAAGGTATATCTATTGAAAATATTGCCCGACTGAATCGCGAATACCTCATAGCCAGTCTGACAGAAAAGGAGCCTAAAAAAGGCTCAGGCGATAATTAATCAGTTGTGTCTAACCTTCCTATCTTGAACAGATGATGGAGGGAAAAGAAAATATCTAGGATTAGACTTAAACAATTGCCATGTTTCTAATATTAGCTCTTTGTATCCAACCAAAGAGATGCTACGCGCTTTAACAGCCAGAATAAAAGATAGGCTAAAGCTGACAAAGAAGTTTATGAATCCAATCATAAACGTGCCTGATAAAGCTACCAATAGAGTAGTAAGGGGAATATTAAATGTGAAATGAGCCAACGCAATACCGGTATTAGCACCGGCAAACGTAATATGTCGAACATCTAAGTCAAGACCAAAGAAATGGCCAAAAATAGCTGTAGAACCCATACAAAGACCAAAAAAAGCATTCCCTGCAATACCTCCGGCATTACGCTCAAAGAAATGTCCTATGCGTTGTAATCTGTTTGGACTTATCCATCTTGATAAGAAAGGATGCGATATGATACGATTCTTTAAGACCGCATAAATAACCATATTCTCGACATAACCGGCAACCAATCCCGATAAAAAAAGATAAAATCCTGCTATGGCTGCATACAAGAATGAACGACTTAGAAGAGGATGTATCTCATTTAACAAAATCATAGCTTTCTCGTCTGTCACCAAGGGAGATGGCATTATTAAGTCATAAATAAAACCAATAGCTGCACCTAAAGGAAATACCACAATTAGATTACCTACAAATGAGATGAACTGACTTCTGAAAATCTGCGCTATCTGATTGGCAAACGACTGCTGACCGGACTTATCTTTATCAAGTGAAGACGCTAACGCTTGTGCCGTAACAGCCGGCTGCTTGGTTGCCAAAGCAGAATGTGTAAGGTGCATACCAACAAAACCGGCAGCATAATTTAAACTATACATAAAGACATAACCAAAAGGGGATAAGCTAATTAGCGCTATTAATACTTTAAAAAAGGCCATGAATCCAACAAATACCCCACCTTTTAATGAATCGCGAAAAAGCTTCCAATAGCCGATTTTGTCAGAAGTAATATAATGCGAACCGGTCTTACTGGCATGTTCAGTTACCTGATAAGCTATTAAATCGGTGTTCTTTCCTAAATAATATAATACGCTATATCTTATATTTTCAGCCTTAATTATTTCCGTAAAAAGAAGAAAGAAGGTGTCTCGGTTTTTTTTCTCGTCTTGAATCGTTAGATCCAATAACCAGCGCATACGAATAATCATCTGTTTGAGTCGCACCAAAATAAGTGACAATGCAAAAGAGGCTCCAAATTCGTTGCGTTTAGCTCTTAAAGTTTCGATGATATGATCACAGTCAGTCAGCACTTGCAGTATATCATTATACAATGCATCGGTAGGTTGAATACTAGTTTCTGCTTTTTCTAAAATAGATGCAAATTGAATGACAAACTCACTTTGTCTGATAAACGGCGAATCTAATTTATCTATCTCAGGCATCTTGTCGGCCAACTCATTTTCTAAACCTAATGATGCGATACGATGTGATAATACAACCAATGCATTAGCAACAGATGGCAATAACACTCTTCGAAGCATGTCCTCTTTATTTAGAACATACCATAACAAGTCGCGTGTTTCATCATCAAAAGAGAGAATCCATTTATAATCATTCTTACGAAAAAAGATACACTTTATGAATGTTCTGAAATCATTAGCCGGATATACTTCGGGAATAAGAGAAAGCGAAATTCGTCTGAATATTTCCGAGAGTAATCCAGCGCCTGAAAAGATACCGGATTCTGTAAAAGCATTTATAAAATCAGACTCCCGTGCAATAATACTAAGTTGATTCCGAACAATATTACAAGCCTGCTCATCCTCAATAAGGACACTTATCCTACGACGAATAAGCTCATTCATTCCCCTCTCATCATTCGGACTTTTAATGCGAAAAGGATGAATCTGATTGCGAATTTTCTCCGTTGTTCTTGTTAGTTCATTCTCCATTCAACAGAAACGATATGCTTTGATTTAAGAATGCTTCCGGTTGCTCGGCATGCACCCAGTGTCCGGCTCCTTTAATAGTTATGATATCAGCCTTGGGGAATTGCTTCTTAATATCAGTTGCATCCGACTGACTGATATAATTACTTTTCTCTCCTTTTATAAAAAGTGCCGGTTGTGAATAATGAAAATCTGTCGGAAGTGCCCTGCCGACAGATTCAATCTTTTCTTTAATAACAGATAAATTAAATCGCCAACTAAAACCACCGTTCGTATTTCGGTATAGATTTTTAAGTAAGAATTGACGCACTCCAAAATCGGTAATACGTGACGCAAGCCATTCATCTGCTTGTTGTCTGGATGAGATCTCATGAAGAGGAAACGCAGAAAGTACGGTAATAATCTCTGTATGATGTACCGGATAGTATCTCAGCGCAATATCAGCAACAATCAGTTTCTTAAAAATATCAGGATATCGACATGCAGCAAACATGGCAGTTTTCCCTCCCATTGAATGCCCTATCAGATACACCGAATTCAAAGACTTATCTTGTATAATTTCAATTAAATCATCCGTCATGACATCATAATTCCATTCGTCATCATGGGGTGAAAGCCCATGATTTCTTTGGTCAATGACATACACCTCAAAATATTTTGCATACTGCTTAGCCAATGAATTCCAATTATCTGCCGAGCCGAATAACCCATGTAAAATAAATAACGGCGACCCTTCTCCATATATACGATAATGCAATTTCATTTTTTTGATAGACATTTAAAATCCGGCTAAAAATAAGCAATAATGAAGGACGACAGGTTGAAAAATTGATCTCTAATTTCTTATAGTATCAGATTTTCTTGATAAAAATGAAAAATTTACATAAGGCATTTGATCTATTTTTCAAAAAAAAACAAATTGGAATTTCTGTATCATGCTAATAA
>JAIXKU010000182.1 GCA_026936045.1 Flavobacteriales bacterium | reverse complement strand
GTCTTGTAGCCCAAGGTTATGGCGTCATGAAAGGCCGTTGTGCAGATGAAACCCATGCCGCACAAGAAAAACTCACTTTCTGAACGGTTGGCTGGGCAATTACGGTTCAGGTCTCGGGATTTGTATATAAAAAAGATTCGTCTAATACTATTCCATTTGTAGATATCGTAAATAAGAAAAATAAGACCGGTACGATTACAAATGTTTCCGGCTTTTTCTCGTTGTTGATGTCCACGACAGATACCATTGAATTCTCGGCAATAGGATATAAGAAATACCGTTTTTGGTTGCCTTCCAACTTTACAGGCGATTCCTATCAAGCATTAATCTTATTAGAAAAAGTTGTTTATACGCTTGATCAGGTTGATATCGGCCTTTTTAATTATGAGAAATTTAAGAAAGATTTTGAAAGCATGAAATTGCAAGAGGAAAATAACAGCGTGGTAGCAGGCGATCCGACATATTATAAACGATATGTGGCGCCTAAAGAAAACTTTGGATATACCATTAAAGGGCCGTTCTCCGCTTTGTATAATAAATTTAGCAGACGTGCCAAGGAGTTGGAAAAACTGCAAAGTATCCTCGAGAATGAAAATAAGAACGTGACGGCAAGTATGAAGCTCACGAAAGATTTGATAGTGCAAGTTACGGGTATCAGTGAATCAGAAATAGATCGCTTTGTGTCATATTGTAATATGGGTAGCGAGTTTGTGGCTAATGCCACTACCTATGACTTGATGGTGGCCATTGATCGCTGCTATAAAAGTTTCCTTGTAGATAAAGAAAAAAAGGAGAAATAGGTTAGCCTGCTGGGCAATAGGCCTTACGCCTCTACATAATTCAAATCTTTCCCGAACGTATCTTTAAGACTAAGCGTAGAATAAATAGCCAGTGCAAAGCAGATAACACCAACGATCAATGCACTGCCAATGACACCTATAGATGGTATGGCTGCTAATTCCTTAAAACTCCAAGTAATCGGTATGACAGCTCCGCGTACGAAATTGGGTACGGTGGTTGTTACCGTAGATCGTAAATTTGTGCCAAACTGTTCAGCTGCAATGGTTACAAACAGTGCCCAATATCCGGTGCCAATACCCATCAAGAAACAAATGAAATAGAAATAGGTGCTGCCCATCCCTTTTGTGCTAAACAAATACAAGCCTGTCATGCCAATACAAAAGAGAATATAACCCATGACAACCCGTAACCGGGTACGAAAAAGCTGACTAAATAAACCACTGCATAAATCACCTGCACTTAATCCGATATAACAATACATGACAGCTGTGCCTGTACTGATTTTTTCGCCCGGCGATAAAACAGCTTCAAGATACGTTTCAGATAAACTGATTAATGCACCTACCACATACCAAACCGGTAAACCCATAGCAATACATTTCAGATATTTGATAAATCGTGGTCTATTAGAAAATAAGGACATGAATACACCTCGTTTGATACCTGTTTTCTTAATATGCGAGAACATCCCGGATTCTATAGCGCCTATTCTTAAGAGTAATAAGACAATACCCATGACACCACCAACCCAGTATGAGGTTTGCCAATTAGTTTTATGAGCAACAAGCGCTGCAAACACAGCGCCTAGCGTACCAAATGTAACCACTATCACTGTGCCGATACCGCGTTTTTCTTTATCCATGATTTCGGTTATTAGTGTAATACCTGCACCCAATTCGCCGGCTAGTCCTAAGCCGGCAATAAAACGAATAACGGCATACGATTGGATATCCCAAACATAGGCATTAGCTATATTTGCTATAGAATAAAGTGTGATGGAGCCGAATAAAACACTTAATCGTCCTTTTTTATCACCCAAAATACCCCAAAGAATCCCGCCTAATAACATGCCTCCCATTTGGCAGTTAAACAAAAAAACCTCTAATTCTTTCAAATCGGCTTCGGCAAAACCTAAGTCCAATAAGCTGGCTCTTTTAACTACATTGAATAAGATTAAATCATAGATATCTACAAAATATCCTAACGAGGCTACGATGATAATAAGAAGCTGTTGGCGATTATGCACAACGGATGATTTCATGTCGTACTGTTTATAGTACGAATATAAACTTTATCAGAAAATCTGAAATTAGTTTAGCAGCATCTTGGATTTCTTTCGAGGCGCCGTAATAGGTAACGGATGTCGTACCTTATCACGTGTGAGAGCCAATTCAATTACTTCGTCAAGTTGTCGTACGTATTGTATTTTCAACCCTTTAATGTATTTTTGGTTGATTTCCTCAACATCTTTACGGTTGTCTTCACATAAAATAACTTCACGAATATCGGCACGCTTGGCAGCTAAAATTTTTTCTTTTATACCACCAACAGGCAATACTTGACCTCGAAGGGTTAATTCACCTGACATAGCAATACGCGATTTGACTTTTCGTTGTGTAAAAGCAGATACCAAAGCGGTAAACATAGTGATGCCGGCAGATGGCCCATCCTTCGGGGTAGCACCTTCCGGTACGTGAATATGCACATTCCAATTTTCAAACGTCTTGGATGGAATATGATAATCTGAAGCATGCGATTTCAAATACTCTAAAGCTATAACAGCCGATTCTTTCATTACGCCACCCAAATTGCCGGTAAGTGTCAGTTTCCCTCTTCCGGCACTTAAGCTTGTTTCAATAAAAAGGATATCTCCACCCACAGCTGTCCACGCTAGGCCAATAACAACCCCTGCTTGTTCAGTAGCTTCAAGTTTTTCACGCGGAATGGGTTTGCCCAATACCTGTTGCACGCGAACGGGCGTAATATGCATGGATGGACGTTTGCCCATGGCAACTTGTTTGGCGATATTTCTTACGACAGAAGCAATGGTTCGATCAAGATTACGCACGCCTGACTCACGTGTATAATTCTCTGTTATGAGAAGCATGGTGCTGCGATCCATAGTTACTTTCTCAGGTTTAAGACCATGTTCTTTCACTTGTTTGGGCAAAAGATGTTTAAGACCGATTTCTATTTTCTCTTCTACGGCATAACCGGTTAATTCAATAATTTCCATACGGTCACGCAATGCCGGCTGTATAGAGGCTAAATTATTAGCCGTAGCTATAAACATTACTTTTGATAAATCGTAATCTAAATCAAGATAATTGTCGTGGAATGCAAAATTTTGCTCAGGATCTAATACTTCAAGTAATGCCGAGGATGGATCACCATGAAAATCATTACCGACTTTATCTATCTCATCCAAAACAAATACAGGATTAGAAGTACCGGCCTTTTTTATATTTTGCAAGATACGGCCGGCCATAGCGCCAATATATGTTTTTCGGTGTCCGCGTATTTCTGATTCATCTTTTAATCCACCCAAAGACATTCGAATATATTGTCGGCCTAAAGCTTCGGCAATAGATTTGCCTAACGATGTTTTTCCAACACCTGGCGGACCTGCCAAACATAGAATAGGCGCTTTCATATTGCCTTTAAGTTTCAAAACGGCTAAGTGCTCAAGAATACGCTCCTTTATTTTTTCTAATCCGTAATGATCCCGATTTAGAATCTTCTCAGCGTTTGCAATATTAAGTTTGTCTTCACTGTAATTGTTCCAGGGAAGATCAACCATAAATTCCAAATAGTTGAGCTGAACGGAATATTCTGCAACCATCGGATTCATACGCTCCAACTTGCCTAACTCTTTGTAGAATTCCTTTTTTGCATTATCGGCCCAGTGCTTATTGGCTGCTTTAACCTTTAAAGACTTTATTTCTTCTGATTCGCCCGAACCAAGCTCTTCTTGTATCAACTTCATTTGTTGATGCAAAAAATATTCTTTCTGCTGTCGGTCTATATCTACTTTTACCTTAGTTTGGATCTCATTCTTTAATTCAAGCAGCTGCATTTCTTTGTTCAAATGACGTAAAACCAAGGTGGCTTGTTCTTTTATATCTTTAATTTCTAAAATTTGCTGCTTTTCTTCCATTTCTACCTGAAGATTGGAAGAAATAAAATTGATAAGAAATGAAGGGCTTTCAATGTTCTTAAGTGCAAAAGCCGCTTCCGAAGGGATGTGTGGGGAATGTTGTATGATTTTTAATGATAATTCTTTGATGTGATTTACCAAAGCCTTAAATTCCTCATCATTAACCGATAGTTTTGATTCGGCGAAAAGCTCAATTTTTGCTTTGATATAGGGTTCAGCTTGTGTGACAGTACAGGCTTTGAAACGTCGTTTCCCTTGTATAATAACGGTCGTGCTGCCATCAGGCATACGTAGCATTTTTAAAATCTGAGCCACGGTGCCGGTTGGGTTCAGGTCGTTGAATAAGGGATCTTCAATACTGGGATCTTTTTGAGATAGTACGCCAATGATTTTATTGGATTGATAAGCATCTCTTATTAATCGTATAGATTTATCACGTCCTACGGTGATAGGTATCACAACACCAGGAAACAGTACCATGTTACGTAATGGTAAAATGGGTAGAATTTCAGGCAGATCTTTCAAACTGAAATGATCCTCATCCTCTGATGTTATCAACGGGAAATTCGCTATCCTCTCCAATCATATGAAAAAATGTCATTTATTCATGGTTAGCTGTTATATCGTCAGAAAGCTATTGGTGAAATCTGCCATTTTTTCCAAGGTTTAGAAAGAAATGCCAGCAATTTAACGAATACCTCTCTAATTACAATCCGTATGCCATAGTTCATAGTTTTTTTTTATGAACTGAAATACTTAAATTTGAAAATCAACCCTATCATTCATGAATTTTAAAAAATATAAGCAAGCTTTCTTATCTTTCAGTTATTCAGAACGCAGAGCGATACGTGGTTTATTAATTATAGTCGCACTACTTCTTCTCATTAATGCTTTAATGCCCCGGTTAATAAAGTCCAAAAACTGGAATTATGAACCCTATCAGGCCTTAATGGATTCGCTGGAGGATAAACTAATCCCTTTTCGTGATAGCCTGCCGTATGTGTATTCAAAGAAAACGTTTGTAAGCAAGTATTTTTATCAATCTAAAAATAACCGGAAGATAAAACCCTTTAATCCCAACCTGCTTAATACAGAAGGTTGGATGATATTGGGATTAAGCCAAAAACAAGCCAATGCTGTTATAACTTATAAGAATAAAAAGGGTGGATTTTATAGTCTGAAGGATTTGCAGGAAGTTCATGTTTTGAGTGATTATTTTCTTCAGAAGATTTCACCTTATTTGCTCTTTTCAGCCGATACGACTCATGCTGAGAACAGTTCAGATCAGAAGATACAGTTGGTGCTAGATATTAATCGGGCGGAGAGGGCTGATTGGGAGCAATTGCAGGGGATTGATAATCGTTTAGCCGCACGAATTATAAATTACAGAGAAAAACTTGGTGGATTTCACAGCATAACTCAGGTAGGAGAGGTTTGGGGTGTTTCGCAAGATTTATTTAAACAGATACAATCATATATAACCTTAACACGTAGTGATTTGAGACAAATTCAGCTTAATTATGCTTCGGCTTCAGAGCTGGCAATGCATCCATATATAGATTTTAAGTTGGCCAATGCCATTGTCCGATACCGTAATGCCAAAGGCTTTTTTAAGCATGTACAGGAATTGCTTGACTTGGGTTTGGTAGATAGCGAGCAATATGATAAACTTGCACCATATTTTACGATACAGTGAATCAAGCCGTTTTTTTACAGCATATTCGGGAAATCCCTGATTTTCCCAAGCCGGGTATTATTTTTAAAGATATTACCCCTGTCTTCTCCAATCCGACATTGTGCAATGAGCTGACGGAAGAGTTTGTGCGAATGTTTGAGGGAGAACGCATAGATGCAGTGGTTGGAATAGAAGCCAGAGGTTTTTTATTTGGGATATTGATAGCCAGTTATTTGCAAGTGCCTTTTATTCCTATTCGTAAGGCCGGTAAGTTGCCTTATCAGAAGATATCACGTGAATATGCATTAGAATACGGCGTGGCTAAGATTGAGATGCATATAGACGCGATTCAGCCCGGTCAACGTGTGCTTTTACATGATGATTTATTGGCAACTGGGGGTTCTGCTGAGGCTGCTTCCGAGTTGATAAAAGAAGTCGGTGGCGAGTTGGTGGGCCTTGCTTTTTTATTGAATCTGTCTTTCTTGGAAGGCGAGAAGCGGTTACAGCGATTTGGTGTACCGGTTAAAAGCATAGCCCGTTTCTAATTACGTTCTCCGTTATTTATTTTTAATGTAAAAAGGCCTGCTTTTAAGCAGACCTTTTTATATAGCTGATTGTGGCAAAACTATCCGGCACTGTGTTCAACCACTGCAGCTTTTATTTTAAGCTCTAATTCATTACTTAATTCAGGATTATCTAGAAGAAGTTGTTTTACGGCATCCCGCCCTTGCCCTAACTTGGTTTCGCCGTAGCCATACCAAGAGCCGCTTTTCTTTAAAATATCCATATCAACGCCTATATCAACAATCTCTCCGGTTTTGCTGATACCCTCTCCGTACATGATATCGAACTCTGCTGTTCTAAAAGGTGCAGCCAGCTTATTTTTTACAACTTTTACTTTGATTCGGTTACCTAATATATTGTCTCCATCTTTTATTTGACCTGTACGTCTGATGTCAAGGCGTAGAGAGGCATAGAATTTAAGTGCATTACCACCTGTCGTAGTTTCCGGATTGCCATATACGACACCAATCTTGTCGCGCAGCTGATTAATAAAGATGCAACAGCAGCCGGTTTTACTGATATTGGCAGTAAGTTTACGAAGCGCCTGACTCATCAAACGGGCTTGCAAGCCCATCTTTGAATCACCCATTTCGCCTTCCAACTCACCTTTAGGTACTAAGGCTGCAACAGAGTCTATAACAAGAATGTCTATGGCGCCGGAACGAATGAGGTTATCAGCTATTTCCAAAGCTTGTTCTCCGTTGTCCGGTTGTGATACAAACAGGTTTTCCGTGTCCACACCTAGTTTTCCAGCGTAATAACGGTCAAAAGCATGCTCCGCATCAATAAATGCGGCAATGCCTCCTTTTCGTTGTGCTTCGGCAATAGCATGCAGGGTAAGGGTGGTTTTTCCGGATGATTCCGGGCCGTATATTTCAACAATACGTCCTTTGGGGTAACCGCCGATGCCTAATGCGAGATCTAGAGTGATAGATCCACTTGGTATAACATCTATGGATTCACGGCTATTATCTCCCAAGCGCATGATTGTCCCTTTGCCATATGTTTTTTCAATACGATCAATGGTGAGTTTGAGTGCTTGCAGTTTTTCTTTTGACTCTTTGCTCTGTTCTTTTTTTTCTTCCTTTGCCATAAAATTTGTCAATTATCTCTTAGCCAAAGATATCAAAACTACTCTTAATTTGCCAAATATTTTATCAAAAAAAGATATTGACAATATGTTATATATCAGATATTGTGAATTTTATATCTTTATGATGTCCAAATTTGCTCAACCGGATTTTTGGTGTTGACTTTTGTTATGATTTTTTCAATATATCCTTGCTCGTCAATTAAAAAGGTATGACGTAAGGTGCCCATAAAAGTTCGACCATACATTTTTTTTTCTTGCCAAGTATTATACAAGGTATGTACTTTTTTCTCTGCATCGGTGATTAGTATGAACGGGAGTTGATGGCGTGATATAAAACGTTGATGCGAATCGGCATCGTCGGTGCTTACACCTATAACAACATAACCGCGAGCACTTAGCGAAGGATAGTGGTCGCGAAAGCCACAGGCCTCTGCTGTGCAGCCCGGCGTGTTGTCTTTTGGATAGAAATATAGAATGACTTTTTTGCCTCTGAAATCCGAAAGGGTTATATTTTCATTGTTTTGATCCGGGGCTGAGAAATCCGGGGCTTTATCTCCAATCTTCAAATTGTTAGTTTTCATGTTCCAAAGGTCGTTGAATGGGATCTTGATTATTTCGTAAATTGGGGGTGCATATTCAAATTATACATAATGAAGGACCAAAAGTCGGTAGATTCCTCAATAAGCATAGATGTTGATTTGCCTGCACCATGTCCGGCTTGGGTATCAATTCGTATTAATATTGGATTATTGCCTTTGTGTTTGGCTTGTAGTGTGGCGGCAAATTTAAAGCTGTGAGCAGGCACCACCCGGTCGTCATGGTCGGCTGTCATAATAAGCGTGGCGGGGTAATTAGTTTCTTCTTTGATGTTATGCAAAGGAGAATAGCTATATAGATTTTGGAAATCGGTTGAGTCGTTGCTGGTGCCGTATTCTACTCCCCAGGCATGGCCTATTGTAAAGAGATGGTAGCGCAGCATATCCAATACACCTACAGCCGGCACGGCTACTTTAAATAAATCAGGGCGTTGTGTCATCACAGCACCCACGAGTAATTCGCCGTTTGAGCGACCATGAATAGCCAGTTTGTTTGGTTGGGTGTATTGCTCATTAATCAGATATTCAGCGGCTGCTATAAAGTCATCAAACACGTTTTGTTTTTTTAGTAACATGCCTGCTTTATGCCAGTCTTCGCCATACTCACCGCCTCCGCGCAGATTAGCAACAGCATATACACCGCCTTGTTCCAAGAACACTATATTGGATATACTGAAGC
>JAIXKU010000160.1 GCA_026936045.1 Flavobacteriales bacterium | reverse complement strand
GATTCTGCCAGGCCTGAATCAATTTATTATAGTAAGGCGGTGATTTTATCAATCGGGATCCGTACCAACTAAACATTTCTCCGTTCACTAAAAAGAAACGTGTCTGAGGTATTATCTCTCGTATCTCGTCAGCATGTTTTTGTGTAAACGGAAATGGCTCTGATGGCAAAATAACCAATTCGGGTGCGGCTTTACGCAACATTGACTCGGAGATAACAGGATAGCGAGCCGCCTGTTCAGAGAAGCAATTATTTAAACCACAAGTTGTCAACATTGCATGAATAAATGTATCATAGTTAATGGACATATATGGTTTGCGCCAAATAAAATAGGCAACATTAATTCTTTTTTCAAGTGAGAGAATACGTTGAAAATTATGACGCACTTTTGTGATAACCGTTTCTGCATTTTTTACTCTTCCTACCATCACACCGATACGCCGCATCATATCCAACGCTTGTTCCAAATTACGCACATCACTTATCCATACGGGATAAGATTTCTTTAAGTGCAAAATCTTATCTACATGATTTTCTTCTTTGTTGGCGATAATCAAATCAGGATTTAGCAGACGAATGGCATCAATTGAGAAATCCTTCGGGCCGCCGATTCTTAATTTTTTCTCTGCCCATTCCTTGGGATGTGTACAGTAATTGGTAATACCAATCACGCGATCGCCTAAACCTATTTCATAAAGAAATTCTGTTTGAGAAGGTACTAAGGAGACAATACGTTGAGGGCGTTCGGGTACAGTAACCCAAAAATTCATCTGATCTTTATGTGAGACCATCATATTGGAATCCTTTCAGATTAAAGCATTAGACGAATCAGATCGGAACGGGTGATGATAAAATTTTTATCCGTCTTAAAATCACGAACGAGTACAGCCGGCAATTGGCCTGATAGCATATCGGATAATGAACGGCATGATGTATTGATATCCACAAATGGCAACGCCTCATCCATAATATCTTTAACAGGTATGTTTAATTTATCAGGTGATGAAAGCAGATGATCAAATATTTTTTTCTCATGTAATGTGCCAACGATTCGTCCTTGATCAGTAACCGGCACTTGCGAATAATCATGTGTGGTCATCAGTTGAGCTGCCGCATTTACTGTTTCTCTTGCTTCAATGCTTATCAATTCGTTTTTATTGGTTGTATTTATCAAATCACAAGCCGCCAATCCCGACTTATCTATATATCCCATTTTCAGCATCCAATCATCGTTAAACATCTTGCCGAGATATCTTGTGCCATGATCTACAAAAATCACCACCACCACATCGCCTTTCTTAAAGCGGTTTGACATTTGCATCAATCCTTGCAACGCTGCGCCGGAAGAATTACCTACCCAAATTCCCTCTTCTTTTACAATACGACGCGTCATGATGGCTGCATCCTTATCCGTTACTTTTTCAAAATAATCTATAATTGAAAAATCAACATTTTGCGGAAGAAAATCTTCACCAATACCTTCCGTCACATACGGATAAATTTCGTTCTTATCAAAGATGTTGGTTTCCTTATATTTTTTATAAACAGAACCATAAGTATCCACGCCCAATATCTGCACATGCGGATTCTGTTCTTTGAGATTCATACCGATACCTGTAATGGTACCTCCTGTACCAACACCTGCCACCAAATGCGTAATTGTCCCTTCCGTTTGTTCCCATATTTCAGGCCCTGTTGACTCATAATGCGCTTGCCTGTTGGAAAGATTATCATATTGATTCGGTTTCCAACTGTTGGGCACTTCACTAACCAGACGTGAGGAAACAGAATAATAAGAACGTGGGTCTTCTGGATCTACATTAGTCGGACAAACAATCACTTCTGCACCAAACGCACGTAACGCATCGGCTTTCTCCGGACTTTGCTTGTCCGTTGTTGTAAAAATACATTTATAGCCTTTAAGAATAGCAGCAATGGCAAGTCCCATACCTGTATTACCGGATGTGCCTTCAATGATGGTGCCACCAGGTTTCAACAAGCCGCTTTTCTCTGCATCTTCAATCATTTTGAGAGCCATTCTGTCTTTTATGGAATTTCCGGGATTGAATGTCTCAACTTTAGCCAAAACCGTTGCCTCAATATCTCTTGTGATATGATTTAACTGCACCATGGGCGTATTACCTATCGCCTCTAAAATATTTTTATGCCACATGTAATTATCAGAATTTGTTAAGCGAACACGAAGATAAGAAAATAAATAAGCCTCAAAAGCAGCCTGTATCCATTAGTTCTCGATGGAGAAATGTCTCAGTTCGCCGGATTCAGGATCTAAAACTAATTTAATCTTGTTCAGATTATAGGCCGGCAATCTTTGTACACAACCTAACTGGGCAATCCATAGGTCAGAGGTAGCAATTGTTTGATTATTGATAACAATACGCAATGTTGTTTTTTCGGGCATCCGATATGCGATGCCTTGCGATTTTTTATTGGCAGCATCGTATTGGTAAAACTTCTCAATCGGGTCGGTATAATCGGAAGGATCATGTTTAATATATGCTGTTTCCATGATTAACTTTAACGAATCGTTGATGCCTTTACTCGGACTAAATTTAAACAATGGCTGAAAGCTTTTATTTTCAGATGTAGGAATATATTTAAACCGATATGAGAGATATTGTATTTCTGTGGTGCCTAAGAACAGTGTCAAATATTCATCTTCTAACCGACTCAGTTCTTTAAGCATCACGTCAAGGGTAGCAGCAGGATAGGCCAACTCTTCGTTATATGAAATCAAACTGTATTTTTGAGCGCGTATATCATTAATCATCTTCACGGCATCTTTAGCACTTTCAGCTTTAGAATTTTTAGTTAACACCCTTTCTATTTGCCTGTTTTCAACAACAACCCCATCTTCTAGAATTTGTCTGGTGAAAATGGTATCTGATTTTTCTTTAAGATTCAACAGTGTAATCTGGATATCCTTTCTTTCTTTTTCTACCTGAGCCAAATCATCTTCTTTGGGTATTATCTGAACGAGTTTCTCTTTATCGGGCGTATTTATATTATATAACAATCCATTCGAAGCTAGATCTATAGCAAAGTTCTGTTTTTTGCCGGCATGAATAAAATACAGTTGTTGAGGATCCGGAGCGGTTGTCGGCTTCATTTTTATATCTGATATCTCATAGCTCACATTTTTTTCCGTAACGCCGGAATAGCCAATATGACTTTCTGCAAACTCCGATAGCGCACCCGGATTACGGGCTATTTTCTTTATCTGCACATCCACTTCCACAATGGTCAATGGCAAATAGTAATATACCCCGCTATTCTGCGGTTGATAACTCAAGGCCAGCTTATTGACATGCTCAACACGATAATAAGTTGTTTGACATGAATAAATAACAGCCGATAATATGAGAAATAAAAAAAGACGGCGCATGTTTTTTTTTACAAAAATAAACGATTCTACCTGACTAATGTATGAATTAAGAGAAAGAATACTAAAATCAGGCAGTGTATAGCCACGATTTTTTAGATTTCGAGATAAGAAATAAGCCGGTATAGGTAATGAGGCCGTTTACAACAAGCAGTTCATAGCCGAATTGATATCCGCCAAACCACTGCAAAGCGTTAAGGTCAAGAATCCAGGTTAAAACAGGCGCCATCAAACAAACAAAAGGCACGAAGACGTCATGAACTTTGCGTTTACTAAACAATCCGAACGCAAATAAACCTAAAAGCGGTCCATAGGTATAGTTGGCCAAAGTAAGAACGGTATCAATAATGGCTCGGCTGTTAAGCGCCTTGAAAAGCAAAATCACCAAAAGCAAAAGAATAGAAAATCCGATATGAATTATCTGACGATAACGTATTTTCTGATGATCTGTCCAATCATTACGCGTATCAATATTTAAAAAATCAATACAGAAGCTGGTTGTAAGTGTTGTCATAACAGAATCCGCGCTTGAAAAAGTAGCGGCTGTCAATCCGACAATAAAAGCCAAACCGGCCATCCATCCCAAATGGTGAAGCGCCAGGAAAGGAAAGACCTGATCGGTCATAATTTTGCCATCTGTCATCGGCAAGCTGATGCCTTTGTTCTCGGCAAAAAGATAGAGCATGGCGCCCATGCTCAAAAAGATAAGATTCACCAATACCATGACAATACTAAACAACCATATATTTTTTTGTGCATCTCTCAGCGATGGGCAGCTTAAGTTTTTCTGCATCATATTTTGATCTAAGCCGGTCATGGTTATAGAGATAAAAGCGCCACCGATAAAGTGTTTCCAGAAATTATTACGGGGAAGCCAATCCCAAACAAATATCTGACTATAGTCCGATGATGAAACCTGCTGAAACATCTCTTGCACGCTCCAATCCGATTTCATCACAATGGCTATAATAGAAAATATCAATCCGAACAAAAGCAAAACAGATTGTAAGGAATCCGTCCAAACAAGTGTGCGTATGCCGCCTTTAAAAGTATAAAGCAACATGAGTATAATCATTATCGTCACGGAGAAAACAAAAGGAATATGTAATGGGTCAAAAACAAAAAGCTGAATGGTGCTAGCAGCAAGGAACAAACGCGCCGCAGCGCCAACCAATCGGGACAATAAGAAATAGAAAGAACCGGATTTTTGGGAATACTCACCAAAGCGCTCACGCAAATAACTGTATATAGAGGTCAGTCGCAAACGATAATACAAGGGCAATAAAACATAATTGATGATAATATACCCGACAAAATATCCAA
Organism: Flavobacteriales bacterium; assembly: GCA_026936045.1. Classification (GTDB taxonomy): domain Bacteria; phylum Bacteroidota; class Bacteroidia; order CAIKAF01; family CAIKAF01; genus BA4. The sequence goes on along the minus strand of JAIXKU010000160.1, from coordinate 4,011 downwards.
AGACTACTTGCATGTATGAAAATCCCGCTGTTTGCACCGTGCCCGGCACGGATATAAATGTGACACCAGACAACGAATCGCCTATCATGCCTAAAGCCACTAAATACCAATGCGATTTACGACTACCAATAAAGAAGTCGCTGCTACTGGCATGCCTTCCGGTGAACCATGCTATAAGAAATAAACTACCGAAATAAAAGCCTATAAAAGCAAGAATAATATATGGGCTCACAAAAAATAATACTTATGGTTTGATAAATTTTAACTGCACAGGCTTCTGCCCTTCTTGTTCGAATATCAGGAAATAGACGCCTGATGATAAGGACGCGGCATTAAAAGAGAACTGATTAAGACCGGCCTTTGAAATGCCCATAAAAATAACATCTAAAACACGGCCATTCATATCCATCAGGCTAACATTGACCTTTCCTTTTATCGGTATGGTAACTTGCAAATAGACCATATCTTGCGATGGGTTTGGATATAACAAAGGTGGCGTAACCTGATCAGTATTTGCAGGCAGCGCTGTTTCTGTTCCATACGGATTATCCAATTGTGCCACCCAGGTTTGATGACGATTACCACCATTGCCGTACGTACCGCAAATCCATATTTTACCATTACGGTTATAAATCGGCTGAGACCCAGAATAGTCACCCCATCGTTCAACCGTATCTGCTAAAACAACAAGGTTACCGACTCCTTCTTTGATGGTGATGATATCAGAAAACGCCTGATCGGCATAAAATAGAGCAGACATTCCCGGATATCTGTTCTCTCCGCTATGTTCAAACGAAAGGATGGATTGACTGCCTGTAGCGCCATCTCCCACCCATGAGAGGTTGGGATAGCCAAAGTCTAAGGTATCAACACTGATAATCTGTGTTTGCAAATTGAATATTTGATTTTGCACACCCGATATAATGCCAAAATATATGCCACTTCTTCCGTTAGCTGTATCAATACTTGTTGACGCAAATTGTATTTGATCGTTTTGATAAAAAGCAGCCAATATACGTCCGTCATTGGTAGCCACATATCTGTTTATGTCTTTTTGTTTTCCGTTGGGTGGCACGCCGTATTTTTTATCCAAATGAATAACCTGTTTAGAAAAAGCTAAACCCGGTGCTCCTATTGTATCATTGATTTCCAGAAAAAAGAGTGTATCATTTTGTATATCAAAATTCCTATTACTGATGAAATATTGATTAGGGCCTTGAATACTCTCTCCCCATTTTACCGGGTGGAGGTTACGTATTCGTCGTCCGTTAAACTCCGTATCATTCCATAAATTCGTTTGTAAAGTATTCCCCTCATAGCCATCTTTTTTCCGTATTTGCCAAATCACGGTTTGCTTAAACCCCGACTGCCAGCTCACACTTTCGCGCACCTGATTCCCTGTAATAAAAAGTTCATTCTTCGTGATGTTAATGGCTGGATAATCAAACCATGTCGTATCGTTATATGGGTTTCCAGGCAATACATAAAAGTTCCATACACCAGTCGGGTCATTAGTTTGAGAAAAAGCAACCACAATCTTACTGTATGCAGCCGTTGAGGCATTTAACACAACCGCAATAAATCTATCCTCGTCCGGATCATAAATAACTTTCGGGTCAAACTTCCCATTATTAATACCGGACAATCCCGCCGGCGCACAAAAAGCACCTAATGTTTTCGTGAATAGATTCGTGCCATCAGGGCTGTAAACTCTATATAAAAGATTGGTAACCGAAACAATGCGATTGCTATCAGATACCGCCAAATAATTATCCAAAGGCACACTATTGCTGAACGGATTAGCATCAAAGCCTTTTTGAATAATAGGGTTAGGCAGTGTGCCACCTTTATCCGGTAAAGAAGATTTTTTTCTTGGATATTTGGCTGACGCAGCTTGCTTTTGTTCAAATAAAAAGCGTTTGTCAGGATTACCCATATAATCTTTTATCTCTAAAGAAAGCATACTGGCCTGCCAATAGTTCTCCACTTGATCTTTCACAGAAGCCGTTGCTGTTTTTTCAATCTGAAATGGCATGGGTGATTGTCCGTAGCCAAATGTCATCCAAACAACCATACAAAGAAACGAACCTATATATTTCATTTTATCAAAGCTTTAAAGTACATTTCAAGCATACAAATAATGTCTGATTGTCAAAAATACAAAAACTTTCCAAGCGATGACGCTTAAGCAGACTCTATCAACAATCAAGTATATATTAGCAGGTATTTTAAGAAGCTCTAAAAAATTTATGTAGGTTTGAATCAGAAATAAGCAGATATGGTTAGTTTGTTTTTTGGCTATGTCATGATCGGGTTACTGACTTTTTTATCAGCACCTGCGAAGAAACATGAATATATATCTAAAGAAGCCGGTTTTCGTGTATCATTTCCTGTCATGTTCAAAGACAGCAGCTGGACAAAAGAGAACAAAAAACATTATCGCATTTGGGCTCATGACGGACATTCTGAATATGTTGTCCAGTGCGAGGAGGTGGATCTGGAAATAAATTTTAAAGATTGGTCGTGGAAAACATTTTATGACAGCCGCCTTAAATCGTTTTGTACCACTTTCAACGCCGAAAAGACTGAAGACAGCCGTTATGACTTAGGCAAAACAAAAGGGTTAGATGCGATTCTGAATTTAAGGGACAGTAAAGAAACTATTGTTTACAGAAATGTGATTATTCAAAAGCACAGCTATACGATTTATATCAGACAACCACGTCAAGTGCTTAATGAGAAAAAGATAAAGACGTTCAGAAAATCATTTCGAATTATAAAAATCCGTCAGAATGTTTAATTAACGGAATATAGAGATATTGCCATTAATCGTTGACTCTTGCCCCTGACAGTTAATATACCTCAAGATGACAAAATACACACCTGTACTACTTTCGCTGCTGCCGTCGCCTTCACCTACCCATTCCAAATTAGGATCACTGCTTTCAAACAGCAAACGCCCCCAGCGATTATATATTGAAAGCGTAAACTCAGAAGCAAATTCAATATCCGTCAAATGATAGGTATCATTTATGCCATCTCCGTTAGGTGAGAATGTATTAGGTAAGATCATGGATGTGATATTCGGGATAAGCTGTACATTCAAACTATCATAACCGGTTCCGCAAACATTGGTAATAGCCACCCAATACAATCCAGGCTGGTCAACTAAAATTAACGAGTCGGTAGCACCGGTGTTCCATAAGAAGTTACCCATAGAACCCGGTTGCCAAATAGCAATAGTATCGCCTTCACATAAGATGATATCATCAATTTCAAAAGCAGGGATAAGCACTTCATGCACATGAATGGAATCGGTAGAAGCGCATTGAATGGTATCGGTAACGGTTACAGAAAACCATCCTGTTGTATTAACAACAATCGTCTGTGTCGTTTCGGCCGTTGTCCAAAGATACGCTGTAAAGCCCGGCCCCGCATCAAGTGTTACATTATCATTCTCGCAATAATAAGTTGAGTCTATCGGCAGATTCAGATTAGGCAGTGGATGCACAATCACATTCATTGTGTCTCTAAAACAAATAAAACCGGACGAATCTGAGGATATAACGTATGTGTAAGTGAGCGTACCAGGACCGGGATTATTTTGCTGAAACAATGGATTGGAGACCAATGGATTATTAAGATAATCTCCCGGCGACCATACAATATTGATATTGGTATTGGTATTGGTAAAGCCAATAGTTGCTGAGGCATCTGAACAAATATTTACATCCGGCAATGAGAAAATCAGTTGTGGATATATAACAACATAAGCCGAATCACGCCCTTTACAGTTATTAGCATCCGTTACGGTTGCCGTGTACCAACCACTCATACTGATATTAGTAGTAGCCGTTGTGGCACCATCTGACCAGTTATAACCGACATAACCCGATCCTGCATTCAACAAAGCTGTCTGTGGATAACATATCTCAATACTATCTGGTGTAACATTCGGTACCGGATTAGGATATAGCATGACGACAACACTATCTCCGGCACATATATGCC